>NZ_JBIAVJ010000052.1:0-30441 GCF_042894025.1 Streptomyces sp. NPDC001549 | reverse complement strand
GGGCCAAAGGCCGGGGCCAGAGGCCGGGGGGCGCGGGCCGGAGCCGGGGCCAGAGGCCGGGGCCGCGGGCCAAAGGCCGGGGCCAGAGGCCGGGGGGCGCGGGCCGGAGCCGGGGCCAGAGGCCGGGGCCGCGGGCCAAAGGCCGGGGCCAGAGGCCGGGGCCGCGGGCCGGGGGTTCCCGGCCGGCGTGTCACGGGGACGGCGGCGGTGTCCAGGCCGGATCGCGCCCGCTCAGGCCGACGGCCCGGTCGAGCAGTGGGGCGTCGTCCGGTACGGGCACGACGGCTGCGAAGATACCCCCGCCGCGGTCCCCGTCCCGCGCGGCCGCCAGCAGGAACGCGTACGAGGCGCGCAGCGCGGCCGGGTCGGGTGCGTACTCCTGGCCGGTGGCCCGGGCCAGGTCCCATCCGTGCACCACCAGTTCGTCGGCGGCCACCGCACCGGCGACGGCGCCGGGCAGGTCCACGCCGCCCGCGCGGGTCATGCCGGTCCAGGCGGCCGGGTCCTGCCAGGCTTCGGCCAGTTCACCGAGGACCCTGGGCAGCTCCTCGCGCCAGTGTGCGGGCAGGGCGGGCGCGGCCGCGCCGGGGGCCGTGTCGGTCGTGGCGCCCAGGTCCTTGCGGGCGGCGTCGCAGAAAGCGGCGGCAAGGCCCGCGAGGTGGCCCAGCAGGGCGGCGACCGTGTAGGCGGGACAGGGTGTCCGGCCGGCGAGCCGGGTGTCCGGGACGGCGGCCGCGAGGCGGGCCACGATCCGGGCCTGCGGTCCGAGGTCGAGCGTCGTCGTACCGGTCATCTGCCGTTCCTCCCGGACGGTGGATCTGCAGGGTAGACCGGCGCCGGAGCCAGTCCCCGCCGCGACGCGGCGCAGGCCCGGCGCGGCACGGGGCGGGCCCGGCGCGGCACGGGGCGGGCCCGGCGCGGCACGGCGCAGGCCCGGCGCGGCACGGCGCAGGCCCGGCGCGGCACGGCGCAGGCCCGGCGCGGCACGGCGCAGGGCGGCGCGGCGCGGCGCAGGGCGGGGATCCCCGGCGCGGGCCCGGGGCGGCGCGGCGCGGGGCGGGGCGGGGTGCGCCCCGGTCGACGGGCCCGCCGCCACGACGGAGGATGAGGGACTGTGATGACAGTCCTGGTGGTCGGCGTACCGGAGGGCGCGGAGCTGGAGCTGCTGCGGTCGCGGATCCAGCGCAACCCCCACTTCCGGGTCATCTCCTACGCCCCCACACCCGGCGTCGCCCTGGCGCACGCCCGGGTCCTGCTCCCCGACATCACCGTGCTCACACTGTCCGGCGGGTTCCGTGACGACCCGGCCGCCCTCGGCGTGTTCCAGGGAGTGCGCGCCCTGGACCCGCCGAGCGGGGTAGTGCTGCGCACGAGGGCGGAGACAGCCCCCGGTGACCTCGGCGTCGTCACCGCCGACGGGGCCGTCCACCTGGTCCGCGCAGGCGACGAGGAAGGCCTGATGCGGGCCCTGCGCACAATCGGACTGCGCCGCGCGACCTGCGACCCGGACGAAATGCCCTGACCCGCCACCCCCCTCCACGGGACCGGGACCGGGAACAGGAACAGGAGCGGGAGTGTGGCGGGCGGCTTACGGTATGCCGTCAGACGACGCGCAGAACGCTCTTGCCGTGGGTGGTGCCCTCGGCGAGCCGCTGGACGGCGGTGGCCAGGTCTTCCAGGCCGTATTCGGCGGTGATGTCCACGCGTACCCTGCCGTCCGCGACGAGAGCGAGGGCGCGGCGGGCGCTGTCGGCGAGGCGCTCGGGGTGGGTGCCGGCGAGCAGGTTGCTGTTGTACGTCAGGAGTGACCTGCCGTTCATGAGCAGGTCGCCCGGGTCGGCCGGGACGGGTTCGAAGGTGGCGAGGCTGCCGAACACCACGAGCCGGCCGTGGGCCGCCAGCTGTTCCAGGGCGGCGCGGCGGGCGGCGCCGCCGACCGGGTCGAGGATCACGTCGAAGCGTTCGCCGTCGAGTCCGGCCGGGAATTCCTCGCGCAGCACGATGCGGTCGTATCCGAAGCGGGCGGCGTAGCCGGCCCGGGCGGGGCTGCCGGCGACTCCGACGATCCGGCCGGCTCCGGCCAGCCGGGCGAACTGGGCGGCGAGTGTGCCGACCGAGCCGGCCGCGGCGTGGATCAGCACGCTCTCGCCGGGCCGGACCCGCGCGGTGGTGTTGATCAGGTCGTAGGCGGTCGGTGCGCCCCAGCCGAGACCGGCGGCGGTCCGCAGCGGCAGGCCGCCGGTGTCCAGAGCGAGCGCGGCGGGCGCCAGGGCCACCTCGGCGCAGGCGCCTGCCGTGGTCAAAGCGGTGACGGGCGTGCCGATACGGCCCGGGTCGACGCCCTCGCCGACCGCGGTGATGTGCCCGGACGCCTCGAAGCCGGGGACGAAGGGGCGCGGGAGGGGGAACAGGCCGTCGCGGGCCATGATGTCCCCCCACTGGATCCCGGCGTAGGCGACCTTGACCGCCACCTGGCCGGGGCCGGGGACGGGCTCGTCGATCTCGGTGACGCGGTAGCGGTGGTGGTGGTCCTGGGTGTCGAGGAGAACAGCCTTCATGATCACAGCCCCTTGTGCTGACTCAGTATCCTTACAGTCGAGGACAGTAGGTATATAAGGTTCCTGAGTCAACCCATGAACCTGTTAGTGGAGTGGGAGTGCGTGATGGAAGCCCCGGTCGAGGAGTCGTCGCTCTGTACCCGGATCAGGCGGTCGGAACAGGCGCTGATGGCGCACCACGAGGCGGTGCTGCGCACCTACGGGCTGACCATGACGCAGTACACCGTGCTGCTGGCGCTCTCACGCGAGGGCGGCATGTCCGGCGCCCAGCTGGCCCGCTCCTGCGGGGTGACACAGCAGAGCATGAGCAGCGTGCTGGCCAACATGGAGGGCAAGGAACTCATCCGCCGCGAGAGCTCCGCGGTCCACGCCAAGGTGCAGATCGCAACCCTGAGCGATAAGGGCCGGGCACTCCTGGACCGCGCCTACGGAGAGGTAGCCGTCCTCGAGCAGGCACTCACCGACGCGTTCACCCCCTCCGAACACACCGCGCTCTGCGAACTCCTGGAACGGGCCACCGCCATCCTGACCGGACAGACCCGCCACACGACCACCCCACCCACCCCCTAAGCCACCCACCCTCCGAGCCGCCCACCCTCCGAGCCGCCCGCCCTGCCGACACACGGGGGGGGCGGCGGCTCTCCCGGTCCTCTCCCCGCCAGCGGCCGGGTCAGGCTGACGCAACGCCCGAACTGCGAACCGGACGTCTCACGCTCCGCGGGCAGCGGGACTGCGATCCCGGCCCGTGGGCGACGATGAACACCGGTCCCGAGGCCCGTGAGTACGTTCCGAATACGCTCACGCGTGAACGGAACGAGGAACCCGCAGCCCGCTCCCACACCGGTCCCGGCCGGCGGGGCCGGGACCGGCGGGACAGTGGAGGCCACCACAACGGGCGAGTCCATCGGTTCACCGGCCTGGATCCGGTCGATCAGGGCACGCCATTCACGGGGGCGGAGGCGGGCCGGCGTCCGGCCCGCACGGCCCGGGGGCACAGGTATACGACCAAAGCCGCCCAGGCAGCCCAGGCAGCCCAGGATTCCGGCCTCGGCCCTCGCGCTGCCGGAAATCCCGGCAGTGACCACAGCCACCAACCCCCGCCCCCAGGCCGTCATACGGCGCCTGGACACGACCCACCACCCCGCCGGACACCAGGACAACACGAGCGTTCCCACCAGGGCCGCCGCGCCGGAACGCGGCCTACCGAACCCCCGCAGACCAGCCCCGACCCGCCGGAGGGAAGACCGACCGTCCCCGGCGGCCCGGCCGGCGGGTTTCCGGCGCACCCAACGGCGTACCGCACCCGCCGGTGCGCCGGTGGGTGCCCTGCGGGTCCGGTCAGTCCGGGGTGGGCCAGCTCCGCAGGAGCGTGCGGGCGGGCTCCGCTGTTGCCGAGCTGGTGGACGGCGACGGCGGCCGGGCGGACGGTGAAGGCCTCGAACGGCTCGGCCTCGACGGCCTCGAGGTCGCCGAGGGTGGCGAAGCCGACGGTGATGTGAGCGGTGTAGCGGCCGGGGCCGATCTGGGCGGGGACGTAGCCGTCGACCCAGTCGAGGGTGCTGCGGCTGATGTCCTCGCCGGGGTCGGTGACGAAGGCGGCGGCCGTGCCGCCGGACCCGGTGAACGGGGAGACCGCGGCCAGCAGCGCGGCCTGGAAGTCCAGGACCTGCGGGCCGGGCCGCAGGAGGATGGCCGCGAGGCCCTGGCCGGGCACGCCCCAGTCGGCGTGCCCCAGGGCGACGGCCCGGTAGGTGAGGGCGCCCGTGTCGGTCGCGGCCAGGGTCCGGTGCACCGCCTCGTACACGTCGTCCAGGCCGGCCGTGCGGACGTAGCGCTGGAGGGTGGTGATGTGGGGGTGGTGGGAGGCGTCCAGGGCGAAGCCCTCCGGGACGCTCGCGCGCATCCGGGCGTTCCAGGCGCGGGCGCGGCCAAGGGTCGTCCCGTCGGGGTTGACGAGGATGTCGACGGCGGTTAGGTCGTTCACGGCGTCCTCCTGGTCAGAACAGGGCCGTCCAGTCGCTCTTCATGCTCACGACGGTCCAGCCGAGCTGCTCGGCCGTGGCGAGCGAGGCCTCGGCGCCCTTGGTGTAGGCGTACTCGCGCCGGTCGTCGTCGTGGCGGACGAGCAGTGCGAACGCGGCGCTGCGGAGCATCTCGATGTCGACGTCGGCGTTGCCGCCCGCGAAGGCGGGCAGGCGGCCGGTGTGGGCGAAGATGTGCTCGGGTTTGCCCGGTCCCAGGTCCAGGCCGCCCAGGAGTTCGCGGGAGCGGACGATCCTGCCGCCGGTGTAGGTGTAGGCGGCCGCGGAGCCGATGATGTTCTCCTTCGGGATCCCCCAGGTGTCCTCGGCGAACACGCGCATGAAGTCGCGTCCGCCGCCCGAGCACACGAAGACCCGGAACCCGCTGGCCCGCAGGAGGTCGAACAGCTCCAGCATCGGCCGGTAGACCAGCTCCACGTACGGGACGCCGAACCGCGGGTCCCGCACCGTGCGGGTCCATTCCCGCACCCTGGCGTCGAACTCCTCGGGTGTCGTGCCGGCCCACGAGCGGGCGAACGCCTCCAGCAGGGTGCTCACCGCTTCGGGGTCCTGCGTCGCCAGGCCCTCGAAGAACTCCTGGTCGCGCTCCACGAGCGCCTTGTACGGCTGGCGTGCGGCGAGCGACGGGTCGGCCTTCACCTCCTCCTGCCAGGCGCGGAAGACGAAGTCGAACTGCGGTGGCATCGGCTGCTCGACCCACAGCGTGCCGTCGTTGTCGAACGTGGCGATCCGGTCGGCCGGCTCGACGAACTCCGCGCCCGGTGTCGTCGCCCGGCGGACGTAGTCCAGGACCGCCTGCCTGGCAGGGCCCTCGTTCCAGCTCGCCAGCACCTGCCCGGTCACGGGCCACTCCCCGGCTCGGCGTTCATGAGGCCATGGTCGCCCCGGACGGCGGCAGGCGCTGCCGGGACATGCCCGGAAGGCCGCCCCGGCCCGAAACGGACGCGGCGGCCCCCGGACGGAACCCGCCCCCGAGCCCGCCCGCGGGCCGGACTACGGGCCGGACTACGGCCGGGCTGCGGGCCGGACTACGGCCGGACTACGGGCCGGACTACGGCCGGACTACGGGCCGGACTACGGCCGGACTACGGGTGCGAGCGGACTGCGGGCGGGCCGGGGCTGCGGGCGGGCTGCGGGTGCGAGCGGACTGCGGGCGGGGCTGCGGGCGGGCCGGGGGCGTACAACCCTGGCGGTAGCCGGGAATCAACTCCTGGCGGGCCGACAGGGCCGGTGGCAGGCCGCTACGTTGTCGCCCGTTCCGCAGCATCCGTGACGGAGGAGCACCGTATGACCCGTTTGGCCGACGACCCCCGCAGGCGCGTGGTGTGGGGGATATCCCTGGTCCTGATCGCGGTCACCGCGCTCCTGGGAGGAGCGCCCGGCACCGCCGGAGCGGAGGCGGCCGGGACGGGGGCGGCCGGGGCGCCGCCCGTCCCGGTGCTGTCCTGGGGTCCCTGCGACGGGGCGGTGGACGGTTTCGAGTGCGCGACCGCCCGCGTGCCGGTGGACTACCGCCGGCCCGCCGGGCCCACGCTCGCGCTCGCGGTCACCCGCCGGGCGGCGGCCGACCCGGCGCGCCGCACCGGTGTCCTGGTGCTGCATCCCGGCGGGCCCGGCAACTCCGGTGTGAACTTCGCCCGCAGCAGCTACGAGGCACTGCCCGCCTCCCTGCGCGACGCCTTCGACGTCGTCGGGTACGACATGCGCGGTGTGGCGCGCAGCGGGCAGGTGGAGTGCTGGGACGACAGGGAGTACGCCGCCGCGGTCGACGGTGCGCGCGGGGTGCCCGGGCCCGGGGCCCTGAGGGAGGCCGTGCGGCAGGGCGCCGGCTTCGCCGCCGCCTGCCGGGAACGCTCCGGGGAGCTGGTTCCGTTCATCGGTACCGGGTCGAACGCCGGAGACCTCGACCTGCTGAGGCGGGCCCTGGGTGAGGAGACGCTGTCCTTCTACGGCCGTTCCTTCGGCAGCTACGTCGGCACCGTGTACGCGGCGCGGTTCCCGGCACGGGTGCGTGCCATGGTCCTGGACGGGGGCTACGATCCGCGCCGCTACGCGGATGCGCCGTACGCGTACGACGCCGCACAGTTCGCCGCCCTTGACGCGGCCCTCGGCCGGTTCCTGGACTGGTGCGGGCGAAACCCGGCGGCCTGCGGGTTCGGTGAGGGCCGGCCGCGGCAGGCGTTCGAGCAGCTGAAGCGGGATCTGGACGCGGACCCGGTGATCACCGCGAGCGGGCGCCCGGCGACCGGCTACACCCTGGCCTACCGTCTGATGTTCAACATCAACGCGGGCAAGGAGATCTGGCCCTATCTGGGACAGGCACTGCGCCAGGCCCGGGCGCGGCAGGCCTCGTTCCTGCTGTCGCCGCCCTCGCCCGCGTCGTTCGACTTCCTCAGCGCCAACCTGGCGGTCGAGTGCGCCGACCGCGCCTACCCGGCCGGCCGGCTGCTCCTGGGCGCGCTGGTCGGCGCCGAGGCCGCGTCCGCGCCGCTGCTGGGACCCCCGATCGGTCTGGGGCCGCCGGCCTACGACCACAACCACGCGCCCGCCTGCGCCCAGTGGCCGACGGAGCGCCCGAGCCGGTTCGAGGGCTCCTACCGGGCAGCGGGATCCGCCCCGATCCTGGTGCTCGGCACGACCGGGGACCCCGACACCCCCTACCAGGACGCCGTGGCCCTGGCCGGGACGCTGGACGGCGGACGGCTGCTGACCTTCGACGCCGAAGGACACACCGCCTACCACCGCAGTGCGTGTGTCAGCGCCCTCGTCGACGACTACCTCGCCACTCTGGCACTGCCCGCCCGGGGCACCGTCTGCGCGGACGAGGCTCCCCCGGAACCGTTCGGCCGCCGCACCGCGGCCGTCGAGGCCGACGAGACACGCGACGTGATCCCGGTCCTGCGCTGAGCAGACCCGGGCGGACACACCGACCGGCACACCGGCATGCATACAGGAGCCGCAGCGGGCCGCCCGCCCCCTGCGGCCCCCGCGCGCGCCGCCGAGGCCGCCGACGGGTGCCGACGGGTGCACAACCAGGTGCGCAACCAGACGTGGAACCGGGTGCGAAACCGGACGTGGAACCGGGTGCGGCGGGCCGTTCCTGACGTCCGTTCACCTCACGGCCCGTCAATCACACCCGGCACCACAGGCATTCCCGGACACCACCCTTCCACTGGAGCCTTCACCCCCAGTTCATTGCAACGGCCCGGAGGAATATTGTTGCGTTAAGCCAGAAACCATTGCAATGGAATCCCTGCCATGACCTGCATCAATGCAGTTTCCAGGCAGTGAGTCCGTTGCCAAATCCTCGAACGCAACGTAGCCTTTCATTCATCAGAAACCGCGGGGCGCACGGAGCGCAGCCGCTGATGAAGGAGAAGCACCATGCAGAAGTTCGCCACCGCCGCCCCGATCGCCGCCGTCCTGGACATCCCCGCCGGGCTCATCCGGTTCATCGCCGCCGACCGGGCCGACACCACCGTCGAGATCCTTCCCGCCGACGCCTCCAAGGGCCGCGACGTGAAGGCCGCCGAGCGGACCACCGCCACGTACGGGGACGGCGTCCTGCGGATCACGGCCGCACCCGCGGAGAACCGGATCCCCGGCAACCCGGGATCCGTCGAGATCACCGTCCAACTGCCCGCCGGCTCCCACGTCGAGGCGAAGACCGCGGCCGCCGAACTCCAGGGCACCGGACGCCTCGGCGACGTCACCTTCGAGACCGCCCAGGGCACGGTCAAGCTCGACGAGACCGCGAGCGCCCACCTCACCCTGACGGCCGGCGACGTCCGGGTCGCACGCCTGGGCCTCACCATCCGCGCCACCACCTCCTACGGCGACATCACCGCCCGCAGCATCTGAACCCCCCGCCAAAACGATCTCGATCTTCACAGCAGCCGGACCACCCCGAACCACCCGACCGGGAATGCAGGACGGCACGGCCAGAACCACCGCACACCAGCAACGGGCCGTGCACGGTGAAACCAGAACCAGCCACCCCCACCCCGACAGCCCCCACCCGGCCGCCCCGGCCCGGCCCGCCCGGCCCGCCCGGCCCGCAACAGCGTGTCCTGGAGGCCGGTACCGGCGCCGGCTGCAACGCGGGGCTCCTCGCAACCCGCATCGGCGCCGGACCGGTCACCAGCGTCGAGGTCGACGCCGAACTCGCTGCGGCCGCCGACGACGGCAAGTCCGCGACCGGCTGGGTACAGGGGCTCGGGATGTTCATGCCGAGCCGGAGCATCGACCAGGGCCGCAAGCATCACGCCATCCGCGGAGACTGTCCGCCCGACCGCGCAGTCCACGTCGAACGAGGCCCGCGTGCGCTCTCCGACGTGAACCTCGTCTTCGCACTCAGGGTGTCCCACCCGGACATCCGGATCTCCACCAAGGACACGAAGGAAGGCCCAACCGTCTGGCTGCACGACGGCGTCAGCTCCTGGGCCACCACCATCGGTCAGACCGGCACCACGGCGGCGGCGTACGAAGGCGGCCCCCGCCAGCTCCTGGCGGAGGCCGACGCCCGGGCGGCGGCTCTGGGAGGAGCGTGGCTCACCGGGGCTGTGGGACTTCGGAATGACCGTCACTCCGGCGGGCAGCGTGTCTGGTCCGGCACCGCCGATGCCGGACCGTACACGCCCTAACGACCGCGCCATAGGCCAAGCCTGCATATCTGAACAGAGTTCCCGGCTCAGAAGACTAGCCCGAGGCCGGCAGCCTCCTCACGTGTGCAGGTCGCGTGCCTGACGGGTGATCCGGCGGACCGCCCAGGCGATCACCACAGCCGACCGGGCGGCGAGCCACAGTAGGGCGGAGGCATCCGGACCGGCGGACGGTCCGGCCACGCTGTGCCAGAGCCAGGGGGCGGTCACGAACCCTGCGGCCAGGGCGGGGGCCAGTCGCCACAGCAGGAACGGCAGGGCGGCGTACCAGTCGAGCGAGAGCGCCAGGAGGTCGTACCGGGGCGCGCCCCGGTAGGCTCCGACCAGCGCTGTTGCCACAAGCGCCGGCCCCGCGACGAGCAGCGTCACGGCATAGGCGGTGAGTGTTCCGGTGGGGGTGCCCGGCAGGAGAGCAGCCAACCAGGCGGCAGCCGCCGCCGCCCAGAGCAGCAGGCTGGGTACCACCAGGTGACCGACGGCCAGGGCGGCGGGAGAGACGGGCAGCATCAGCGTCCGCCGCGGCCGGTCGGTGTCCTGATAGGCCGGTTCGGCCAGGGCGACTGCGGCCAGATAGGGGGGGCACCACCAGGAACAGGCCCAGCGCAGTGGCCAGCAGCGGCCCGACCGGGCCGTGCGGGGTGTCTCGCATCCAGTGGGTGACCAGCTGGAGCTGGGCGACGCCGGCGGCCAGCACTGCGAGTGCTGCGGCCGAGCGGCCGGGGTGGCGCAAAAAGACGACGGCGTCCCGCCACGGCCCCACCGCCCAGCGCGATCGAGGCAGCGGCAGACGCAGCTGTGGGCGCCGCCGCCCGGCACGTGCGGCCGACTGCATCACCAGCGTCAGTGCGCGCAGGTCCAGCAGGGCCGCACCTTGCGCGGCCTCCCGGCTCGTCCCGCCCCGGCTCAGCAGTTCGGTGGTCGGGATGCTCCCCGCCCCTTCGAAGGCCGCCCGCAGTGCGGCGGCCGTACAGAGCACGAGTACACCGAGCGCCGTCACCCAGGTGGTCGCGTCGCCATGGGACGCCGCTGCCGTCGCCCACCCCGACCAGCCCCACGGCCCGCAGAACGCGGCCGTCGACGTCAGCGCGGGCACGGACGGGCCCGCGGCGACGACCGCGCCGCCGCCCACGGCGAGACAGATACCCAGGGCCCGGGCCCGTGGGGCCAGGGCAGGGCGGGCCTCTGTCAGTGCTCCCACGGCCACGGCCAGACAGGCCAGTGCCACATGCGCGCCGAGGGCCACGGGGAGCACGGTGAGTCTCGGTTGCCCTTCGAGCAGGAGCGCAAGGGCAGCCATGAGGGTGCCGATGAGCAGTCCCGCGAGCGAGGCAGCGGCCACGGCACGTGTCAAGCGGGGCCGCAGGAGTCGTCCGGTCCCCAGGCAGCGGTAGCAGCCAGGTGATCTCGGAGGCGGCGAGCAGTACCGGCCCGAGCCTTGTACACACAGCCAGTTCGCCGGCCCACAGCAGCAGGCTGGCGCCGACTTGCACGGCACGGGCCGTCGCGCCGCCGGACCAGCCGAGGGAGTGCCCTACGACCGGTGCCGTCTGTAGCAGCCCGGCGAGCATGACGGCGATCGCGAGTGCAGCACACGCCCCGGTCCATACGTCGTCGAAGCGCAGCCGTCCCGAGCCGCGCTCGCGCCGGGCCGCCGTCGTTCCCGCGATCGCCTCGGCCGTGGCGGCCGCCGGATCGGCGGCATCGTGCAGACCGCCTGCGCTGCGTGCGGTCACCGCCATGGCCACGCCGCCGACTGGGCGGTCACCTCGGCGGGCGTTCCGAGAGCGGCTGTACGGCCCCGGTCGAGCAGCAGTACCTCGTCGGCGACCTCGTCCATGACTCCGCGGTCGTGGGAGGCCAGCAGGATGGCTGTGCCCTTCTCCTTCGCGGCTCCCAGCGCGGCCGCAAGCCTGCGCCGGGCCCGTACGTCCAGCCGCTGTTCGGGCTCGTCCACAACGATCAGACGTGCAGGTCGTACCAGGACCGAGGCCAGCATGAGCATCTGTCGCTGTCCCGCCGACAAGGTGCCGGGGAAGGCGTCGAGCCGCTCCGCCAGCCCCAATTCCGCCAGTACCTGGGCCGCTGCCGGTCCTGCGTCCGTGCCGAGGCCGTGGGCAGTGGCGACCATGCGCACATGCTCGGCAACCGTCAGATCCGGGAAACAGTCGGCCCCGTCGAGCAGCAGCGCGACGTCGCGCCGGAAGGCCACGTCCACTTCACGCGGCGGGGCGTCGGCGAAGCGCACGTCACCCCGGTCCGGGTGCTGCCGGCCGGCACAGACACGCAACAGCGTCGATTTCCCGGATCCGTTGGCGCCCGCCAGGACCAGGCAACGGCCCGTCCCCAGTGCCAGGTTCACGTCCTCAAGCACAGCCTCGCCGTCGTACCCGACGTAAACGCCGCTGGCCCGCAGGAGATCCGGGCTCGGCGTGTCCGGTGTGTCCGTCACTCCCGCCGCCCTCTTCCCCACTCCCGGCCCAGAGCCGCAGGGCTGCCTCCGCCAAAATAAATTCATCACGCACGAAGATATCAAGGCAGTTCAGCGTCATATGGGTGAGAGATACGAGAAGGCCGGTTTCCGCATCGTCGCCCACAGAAGCAGCCCCGAACGGCACCAGAGCGGCGAGCGATGCCAGCCACGAGGACACCACGGAGGAGCACTTGGCCAGAACACGGGCGCTGACGCCGCCCTGCCCTGCCCTGCGAGCACATCGGCCCATCGGGCTGCCTGCCAGGCCAGCTCTCCTGACGGGGACAATCTCGGGATGGATCCTCCGGCAGTGGTGATGTGTGAGGAGCTGGTCGATCTGCTGCGCCCACCGCCCGGCACGGCGCCGCCGTCCCCGTTGGATGACACGTTCGCCGATGTGTGGGCGCACAGGGCCGAAGGGATGTCGCGGCGCCAGCAGGAGCGGAGTGCCCGTCACTGGATGGAGTACCTGTCCGCGAACCTCGTCGACAGGGCCATTACCGGATGGGCCGACTCCTGCGCGCCCTCCCCTGCCGTCAGGCCGCGCCTGCTTCAGCTCCGAGGATCATGCCCGGCGGGCTCGACCACGCCGAGGGCGTCCAGCACGGCGCGTACGGCCGCGTCCGGCGGCGGCTCCGGCCCCGACTGGAGCACGGCGACGACGGACTCCGGCTCCCCCCGCTCACACAGGATTCGTGCCAGCGTCATGGAGACGCTCGGGTGCAGTCCGGTCTCCGTATGCGTGCGCAGGACGCTCAGCAGTGTCCGCAGCGGCAGCGGTCCGGGCCTGTGCTCCAGATGCCGGACGGCGGACATCCCCACGAGGGGGTCCTGGCTCGCCGCCAGCCTGCCGAGCAGCCTGGTCACCGAGTCCTGCGGGTGGTGGACGAGTCGGCGGTACTCGCCGTAGTGCTCGTCCAGGTCGGCGGCCACGTGCTCGGCCAGGTACCCGGCCAGCGCGTCGACCAGCACGTCCGGAAGCGCATGGCAGGTCTCGACGGCCCGCGCGGCCGCCTCGGTGTCGTCGGCCACAGCCCGGCGAAACACCTCCACCAGGTGTTCTTCCAGGCTCCGTTCCAGCACGGTGCCGCCCGCCCCCCAGACCTCTCCGAGCATGCGGACCGCGTGCAGCACACCGCCCGGCCGGTCCGCCAGGTGCATCAGCAGCCGCGCGAAGCGGGCCCTGCCACCCCCGACCAGCACCAGACGCCCCAGCATGGCGAGGGTGTCGTCCCAGCGGCCGCCGTCCGCAAGGTGGGCGTCCACGGCGGCCAGGGCCTCCGCTTCCGGAAGTTCCGCCAGGTGCCGGGCCGTCAGGTACTCGGCGAACGACCGGTGGAGGAAGAGGTACGGCTGCGCCCGCCCTCCGCTGGGGTCGCCCAGCGGCTGAAGCACTCCCGCCTCCACGGACAGCGTCCGCAGCACGCCAACGGCGTCCCGTCGCAGCTCAGTGAAGGCCGGCCCGGCGGTCCGCAGCGCACGCAGCACCTCCTCCCTCGGCATCACGTCCGCCCAGCCGTCCTCGGTCCGGTGGGCGAAGTGGAACGCGACCGGTCCGAGCAGGTCCAGCAGGCGGTCCGCCTCGATGTCTTCGGCCGCTGGGGGCCGTTGCTCATGCACCAGGAACCGGCGCAGCATCCGCTCGTACAGCTCGCTCTTGGCGGCAGGAAGGTCCGGTGCCCCGTCCGCCGCGCCCTCGGGGATCTCCTCGGCGAGCGCGCACAGCAGGGCCAGCAGCAGCGGTACCCCGCCGAGGCCCGATGTGTGCACCCGCCTGGCCACGGAGGCACGGGCGGCGGAGGTCAGCGGCCATGTGCCGACGAGCTCGCCCACGGCCGCGTGACCGAGTGGCTCCAGGACCAGCTCCTGCCACAGCGGTCCGCCTGCGGTGGCGGGCGGCCCGGGGTGGCCCGCCCGTCTCCCAGCGACCACGATCGGCAGGGCGGGCGGGGCGGTGGCCAGCAGGGCGTACAACCGGGCACGGGCCTCCGGGCCGGGGAGTTCGTCGTACGCGTCGAGGAGCAGTACGAGCCGGCCGTCGGCGGCCGCGCGTGCCGCCTCCGAGTGGTCGCCCGCCGCCAGGACGCCCAGGTCGAAGAGGTGGCCGGCAAGCGCGTCCGTCAGCAACCGCTCAGTCCGGCAGGCCAGGTCCCCGCACCGTACCAGGACGGGTACGAGCGGCCCGCCGGGGTCGCCGGGCGAGTCCGGCGCCGTGAGGACTGCCTCGGCCAGTCGGCGGGCGTGCATGCGCAGCAGCCAGGACTTGCCCAGCCCGGCATCGGCGAGCAGCACGATGCGCGGATACGCGGCGGTCACCGTTTCCCAGGGCTCGAGACGGCCCGTACCGGAGGACGGGCGGACGGAGCGCGGCTGGTCGAGGGTAGCCGGGTCCGTCCCGGCGGGCAGGTAGTGGGGCACACCGGCCCGCTCGACGGCCCGTACGAAGTACGACGCGAGGTCGAGGAGCACGGACCGCTCGGGCTGCGGCTGCTGTACGGGCACCGGCCGGGGCGCCGGGGCGGGCTGGGCACGGCTGCCCGCGGACTTTGGCGCCTTGGCCGCGCTCCGCTCGTCGGCCGCCCTCTGCCGCAAGCCCAACCACCAGCCTTCCCGCCTCGGTCGGACGCCGCTCCGGTTCTGGGCCCGGGGTTCGAGCAGCCGGATGAGGAATCGGAACGGCGCATCGGCCTCGGGCACGTACTCGCCGGACAGCCAGCCGCTGAGCTTGGACTTCCCCAGCTTCACGACCGGGGTCTGCCTTTCCCCCTGCTCCTCGATCCGCGCCGGGGGCAAGCCCGCCGCAGCGACCAGATTTCGCAGTTCTTCGGCGAGCCGGTCACGAGCCGTCCTGTCCCCCATGGCGCTCCCTGTTCAGTCCGAACCTTCACTGAACCGTCATTTCACCAGGTCTGACCTGGTCTGACGCCCCGTTCAGTGCAATGTTCGCTCGCTGAACCGCGCCTGCTCCAGGCTCTCTTGCTCCTGTCGGACAACAGGCACACGAGGGAGAAGACGATGAAGATCTTCACTGCCCAGGAGCTGGACCAGCAGCGGATGGACAGCATCCCGTCTCAGGGGTTCGAGCAGTCGGCGTCAACCCGGCAGGACCTGCGTCCCAGCGCCCGGCGTCGCTCCGGCAAGCGCCGCCGAACGCTGCGGTCCCTGGCCCGCACCGCAGGACACGGCATTGTTCGCGGAGCAGCGACCGCCTTCGGCGCCTTCGCGATGGGGTGGGTCATCTGGTGGGTGCAGCAGCACTGACCGGGCTCGTCCAGAAAGCTGGGCACCGGCTGTCAGCAGTGCCCCGGACCCGAGCAGGTTCGGGGTGCTGCCGTTCGGTGTTCAGGCTCGGGCTGATCGAGTCACGGCGATCACGCTGCCAGCACCGCCAGGACCTGCTCGCCGGTGGTCTCTGGACCAGCCGCATTCCAGGGCCTGGTGTCAGCCATCGGCAAGCGGGCCTGTGGCTCCTGCCGACCCCCTCGCGCCGCAACCCGCTGCGGGTTGCACGATGACACACGCCTGCAGTTCCTCGCGCGCCAACTGCACCTCTGGGGCTGTCTCCGCGCTCGTCTGACGGCATCACCCATTTGCGTGGACGTGCCGACGAGTCGACGTGTTCGGCCTGCTGATACGTATGGGGGCCAGCGTCGTGCATCGTAGAAGGGGCCACCTGTGTCTACCAATCAACAGCAGGGCTTTTACGTCCAGGTCAAGGAAGCCACGATCATCCCGGATGAGGCGGCTGTACGCGAGTTCTGGTCGCAGTTCAACGCCGCGCTCACGACGGATGCCGATCTCAAGGCCCGATTCGAGGCCGAACCCGGTGTGGTCCTTTCAGAACGGGGTCTGGCGTTGGATGTTCAGCGGGAGCTCCTGCTGGCAGCCGGTGTCGCCGGGGCGAGCGGTGACTGCTACATCACCTGCGTCATCACCAACATTGTCCTTACCTAGGGCACCGACTCAGGCTGAGCGGCTGATCTACGGGGTTTGGATGCGGGAACACGTCGACGCGAGGACGTCCGGAGGCCACGTTGTGCTGGTGGGCGTTTGGGACCCGGTCTCTGACGCCCAGGCCGCGTTCTTCCGCGACACGGTGTCGGCTGCCGAGGGTAAGGGCTTGAGCGTCCTGGTGGTCACCTTGGACCCCGACCCTGTGGCCATCCTTCGGGGACCGCAAACCCGTCCCGCATTCCAGGACATCGAGTACCGGTTGTGGTTCCAAGCGCAGTGCGGTGTACAGAGCCGCTTGGTGATCGGCCTGAGCCGCTGGGAAGTCGAACAGGAAGGTGCTTCGCTCATTCTGAACGGACTTCGCCGCCACGTGAAGGTCGAAGAATTCCTGCTGGGGCAAGGCCAGTCACTCGGCCGAGGTGTTCGCGGCAGCGCTTCCACCATTCAGAAGTACTGCGATCGCCTCGGGATTCGTGTCGCTGCCACCGATCGGTATCGGTCTCCGGTTCGCATCAACGACGCCCGCGACCACCTGTGCAAGGGCGAACTGTCGTCGGCTCGCAAACTTCTGTCCCAGGACTTCTACTGTGCGAGGCCCGAGTCGGGTGAGCGGACCATGCCGTGGCCAGCCGGCACGTACACGGCGCTGCCCCTCGATGTGCCCATGCGGCAACATGCGCTTGAACGTGCAGCGGTTGAGCTGCCCTTGACGCCCTGCCCCGGAGGCAGCCGGCTGCGGTGGCCAGACGATTCGCCGCCCTGGTTGGCCTTCGTATCCGGCCCCGGTGATCGCTCTGGCGCACCCGACGGGCGGCGGACGAAAGGCATGCCATGGGCCGCGCCGTGACCGGTGAACGCCTCCACGCTCAGTACGCGGCTGCCCTCGATGCGTTCACGGATCAGCTGGCACGGGGTTGGCGCACGAGTGTACGACGCGACGGCGCGATCTCGTGGCGGGTGTGCGAGTTCGGATACGAGTTGCCTGGTCAGGGGTGGAAGCTGCACGTCTCCGCCTCACCGATCGATGCGCTCGACCTGCTCGAGGTCGTGCTCCCCGAGCTAGTGGAGTCCGGAACGACGTTCAAACTCCCTGCTGACCTGGATTCGATGGTTCGGATCAACGCCGGGCTCGCAGGGGCGTCCCAGGTGGGCAAGATCGTCACCCTCTATCCGCCCTCCAACGACACGCTTCCCGGGCTCATCGATCGTCTGGACACGCTGTGGCGTCCCGACCGCGCGCCCGCCGTGGCTTCCGATCTGCCGGTGGGATCAGGTGGCGCCTTGTTCATCCGGTACGGAGCATTCCAGGCAACCGGCATGGTCACCGACTCCGTAGGCGTCACGCACACGGCCCTTCGAGCCCCGGACGGAACGCTGCATCCGGATGTACGCGACACTCGGGGCCGGCAGCCGGACTGGGCTGTTCCCCCTGTGCCCGCCGCCCATCGGATCGGCACGGCCCAGGCGGGTGCCCCGATCGAGATCGACGGCACCACGTTCCTCCCGATGAAGGTTCTCACAGCGAATCTCCGCGGACATGTGGTGCTCGCGCTGAGACTCTCCGACCGCCGCCTGGTGATCATCCGGCACCGGGAGCGAGGAGTGGAAAGCGACGACTTCGGCAACGATGCGGTGACCCGGCTCGAGAACGAGAGGCAAGCACTGCTTCTCCTAAAGGACTCGCGCATCGCCCCCGAGGTTTTGGCTCATGATCTGCCGGGCGGGAAGCTCGTCGTGTCCGACGCGGGAGGAATCCAGCCGGAACAGCTACCCGTGCAGGATCGTCTCGAGCACCTGCCCGAACTCGCGGCGACCGTGGCCAAGCTGCATGCACGTGGCCTTGTGCACCGGGACCTGAAGCTGTCGAACGTGCGTATCGGACCGGAGGGTTTGCGCCTGGTCGACCTCGAACTTGCCGCGCCGATTGGGGCAGAACACCCAGTACCAGCCGGTACACAAGGATATGTACCCCCGGAAGGGTGGCACGCCGCCGTCGACCCGGCGTATGACGTCTACGGTCTCGGATCCTGTGTGACCCACGCGGTCATGGGGCATTGCCCAGGCCATCTCCCGCCGCAGAACAATGCCGGCCGCCAGATCGGCCTGCTGCGGCGACACGGGAGATTGACGGCCGCCTCGATCGTGAAGGCATGTCACGACCCTGATCCACCAAATAGACCCACCGCAGACCAAGTGGCGGAACAGCTGAGAACAGTCCTCCCCGCCATGCGGGCTGAGACCGTAGACGAGTCCGACATGTACCGCGGCGTATTTGACCGACGCTGGGCATACAGCGCGGCAATGAGCGCAGGGACGGCGACCCGGCAGTTCACGGTGGTCCGGGGCAGGACCCAGCACTGGCGCAACTCACACCTCCTTGCTGCATACGACTGCGAGGGCCTGAACCTGGGAGCTGCCGGGATCATCATCGCGCTGGCGACGCTTGACGCAGCGCTGGGTACCCTGCACTTCACCGATGACATCGCGCTCGCGGCAGAATGGCTCGCCGCACGGCCACCGCTGCCGGAGGCGCAAGGGTTCTTCACCGGCAACAGCGGTGTGTCGGTGGCACTGGCCGTGGCGGGAGAGCGGCTGGGCCGAGCCGATCTCATCACCTCTGCACGGCGACGCTTCGAGCATGCGGCCGACAGTCGCATCCCGGACTACGACCTGTTTTCGGGAGCGGCGGGCATCGTATGGGCAGGCAGTCTTCTCGACGCCGTTCTGGGCTCGTCTTGGGGACGCGGCCTCGCCGAACAGCAGGTGATGAGGGTCCGGGCCTCAGCCCGGCTGGTCGACGGATTGGTCGGTTGGCTTCCCAATCCGGAGTTCGATCCGTCCGGACGGGTATACGTCGGGGCCGCACACGGAACAGCAGGCGTGGCGATGGCCCTCGCGGTATGGGGAAGGTCCACCGGCTGCACGGCGACGACCGATCTCGCCTACGACGCCTTGAGCAGTATCCCCGATCACGGGCTGACAGCCGACAAGGCCAACATTCTGACGACAACGTCGGGCGGCAGCCATGCGGCGCATCACTGGTGCCACGGGGTGGCGGGCTACCTGTGGTGTCTCCTTCAGGCGTCCCCCGGTCCTCGGGTCGCGGACGACGCGGCTTGGCAGCTGGCGGCCGCGGCGTTCGACCGTGCCACGCCAGTCCTGGACAATCCCACAATGTGCCACGGCCTGGCCGGGGTGCTGGAGACGTGGCGCATGGTCGGGGCGCTGCCGGATCACTCCGGCCGGGCCCGTCACCGTATCGCTCAGGCCACTGACGCCTTGAGGCTGCTGCACCACGCGCAGGGCGGAGCCACCGTGTGGTCGTCCGAACACCCCTCCGTCGTCACCCCTGACCTGTGGGTGGGCTTCCTGGGCCCGGCCACCCAACTGGCCCTCGCCGGCGCAGGTTCGGCCCATGCGGTGCTCTCGCCGCAGTGGCTGCGGCGCTGCGCGACGCCCCCGCTGCCCGGAACCGGTTTCTCCAGGTGAACAAGCGGACCACCTAGGCAGTAAAGGGAGTCACCATGCCCGTCGAGGTCGATCTTCGCGACGCAGACGCCTATCTGACTTTCACGCTCCATCAGCAGGATCTGCCCCTGGGGGCACAGCCGAACACTGGCAGTCTCGTCGAGCGAGCACTCACGGTCGCCCACATCACGACCATGATTCTCGGCGCCGATCAGTCGAAATCGGTCATGTTCAGCCCCCTGCCGGCGCCGCCGCCCAACGGGGCGGGGGCAACAACGATTCACCTTGAGCAGCAGTGGCGCGGGCTGCCCGTCTTTCAGGCCGGCCAGTCGGTACGGTTCTCGTCGTCAGAGGAAGTGCAGGACACCCGGGCCCGGCTGGTGGGCCAGGCGAGCCCCCCTGAGGTGTCCGTAGAAGTCACGGCCGAGGCAGCAGTCCGCAACGCCACCCTGCACGTGTTGGCAACCGACGAGAATCACGCCGACGTGGGGGATCAGCCGGGACCGCCTCGGCCTGCCGCGCCCGCAGACGTGACATGGAACCTCCCGGAGGTCGTGGCACGTTTCACGCACATGGCCGGCCAGCCGACCGTTCTTGAGCAACAAGGGGTCGACGAGCCCGTCACGGCCAGCCTCACCTGGTTCCCCCTGGCGAAGGGCCTCCGGGTGGCATGGGACATCACGATCGCACTCTCCGAGATGGATGGCGCTTTCCGCGTCGTGGTCGACGGCCGTGACGGGGCCATCCTGTACTGCACGCAACTCGTGCCGGGCGCTCACTGCCAGGGAAGCGTCTACCAAGGCGATCCGAACACTCCGAGAACGGTCGTAACCTTTCCTCTCGAGTGGCAGGCCTACGGGCTAGGGACGCCTCCTGACCTGCCTCCGTCGCCCCCCGACTGGGTAGCTGACCACGACACTGCCGGTTATGCGTCGGTGGCACGGTCAGGCGCGAGCGGTCCGTCCATCTCCGGCGACAACGTCGATGGCGCTGTGATCTTCAACCCCGCGGATCCCCAGGGTGTCGATCAAATGGTCCTCAACGCGTTCTACGGCACGTGCCTCATGCATGACCTGACTTACCTGCTGGGGTTCCGCGAGCCGAACGGGAGCTACCAGGACGGCGTGGTGAGCGCCCTCGGACTGCCTTCCGGACCAGTGAAGGTGGAAGTCCACGCAGCGCCCATCTTGAACACCGCTCACTGGTGGAACCTGGGCAGTATCCCGATCATGCGCCTGGGCCCTGACCGGAACACCGGGCGGCATACCGCCCTTGACATGACCATCGTCATTCACGAGTACATGCACGGCGTGAGCAGCCGACTGGTCGGCGGCGGAGCGATCCGCAGCCCGCTACTGGAAGCTCAAAGCCGCGGCATGGGCGAAGGCTGGGGAGACTACGTCGCGTGCGCCGTGCTGGACACCTCGCTCATCGGGCAGTGGCTCACCAACGACGACCGAGGATTGCGGCCGTTCCCGTATGACGAAAACTTCCCCGCAGACAAGATCAGCTTCGCCACCCTGAGTACTCTGTCTACCTACGAGATCGGAAGCCTATGGTGCGCCGTCCTGTTGGAGATGAACCGTAGGATTGGGGCGAACCTCAGCCTCCAGTTGGTCATCGAGTCGATGAAGGGCTTGCCTGCCAATCCGAGCCTTCTGGACGGCCGGGACGAGCTCCTCCTCACACTCGACGATCTACGGGACAGTGGTGCCCTCCCTGTCGCAGCACACGCGTCGGCGAAGAAGGGGATCTGGGCGGCGTTCGCGGCATTCGGGATGGGCACTGGTGCCAGCTCACAGGGCCCATCCATCTTCGGAGCGGTCGCCGACGACTCCGTGCCGTAAGTTCGCTGCTGGCATGGGGCGGCAGTCGATGACGCAGGCGGAGCCGTTGAAGATGACCGAGCCAGGCGACGTCGTCTTCCGACATCCTGCACCGGCTGGAGCCGTTCCTCATCCAGGTGTGCGACATACGGATCCGAGAGTTCGGCACGGGCGGCAGCTCGCCCCACCCGCTTAGGCAGGCCAGCGGGCACGTACGTACGCAGGCCGGCCCCGGACGGCCTGCGTACCTCCTTGGCCCAAGGGCCGGGCCCGCCCCTCTGCCTGATCGGCGACTCCGGCACCGGCAAGTCCCACCTGCTGATTGCTCGGCACCGAGGCCGAGCTGGTCGGCATGCCGCCCGGGCCTTCCGGCGCCGGGCGGCCGGCGTGCATGGCGAAGCAAGTCTCAAGACCGGTCAGGAATCGAGAAGCCCCGGCCGCCGCGCAGCCTCTAGCGTGATGGTCATGGCAACCACCACTTCCACCGCAGCCAACACGTCCCTCGCGTCCGTCACCCTTGAGGTGGCCGACCCCGAGGCCGCCCGCCGCTTCTACAGCGCCTTCGGCGTGGACACGTACATACGCCTGCGGGCGTCCGAGGCGCACTCCACCGGATTCCGCGGCTTCACCCTGGCGCTCACGGTGGCCGGGCCGGCCACCGTCGACAGCTTCGTCGGCGCTGCCGTGGACGCCGGAGCCACGGTGCTGAAGCCCGCCGCGAAGTCGCTGTGGGGCTACAGCGGCGTCGTCCAGGCCCCGGACGGGACGATCTGGAAGATCGCGACCTCAGCGAAGAAGGACACCGGCCCTGCCACCCGCGACATCGACGAGGTCGTCCTGCTGATCGGCGTCGAGGACGTGAAGGCCACCAAGCAGCTCTACGTCGGCCGGGGCCTGACTGTGGCCAAGAGCTTCGGTGGCAAGTACGCCGAGTTCGCCGCCGGTCAGTACAGCCGCGTCAAGCTGGCGCTGTACAAGCGCCGTGCCCTGGCCAAGGACCTCGGCGTCCCCGCCGACGGCACCGGCTCGCACCGCATCGTCCTCGGCAGCACCGCCGACGCCTTCACCGACCCGGACGGGTTCGCCTGGGAGGCTGCCGCGTCGCCCGCCCCCACGCTGTCCTGACTCCGGGCCCTGTCATACCGATCGACCGGCGAACAGGCGCCGATGTGACAGCCGGACCCTGGCGCGGATGTCCGGACCGCTTCCGACGTCGAAGTACACCGGGGCCGGTTCGCTGCCCCCAACAAGTGCACCCGCCGCGCCCGCGTGCGCGTCCCCGAACTCCACCGTCCACCAGTCCCAGACCACCAGCGCGCCGCCTTCTCCCACGTCCCCACGATCCGTGAATAGGGCTGGCCGATCCAGCCGTTCGCTTCGGTTTCTCGCGATGCGGGGCAGGCTTTCGAGGGTGTGGTGGCACGCGGCCCCTGGCCACGGGCGTCTCGTCCCCAGTTCCGCCGGGGCGAAGAAGCCCAAGGCGCTGGACCTGGGCGCCGGTGTCGGCGCCCGGCAAGAATCCGGTCCGGCCGATCACTCGGCTTGACGCCTCACCCGTGTTGACGAATGGACTCAGCGAACGAGTGGGTGAGTCCGTCGCCCAGGATGCCGGCGCCCTCCTCACCGGCCCCGAACAACGCGGTCCGGGGAGGCCTGGCCCGGGAGGCGTTCTCACCCAGCCTGGTGTCCGGCCTGGCGGTGTCGTGCACACCCTGCTGCGGATGCACCCCGAGTTCGAACTGCCCAATCCTCTGCTGCTCGGCTGAAGCCCCGGTCCCGAGTCCAGGGCCCCTACTGCTGTCGCCGCCACGGGTCACTCCTCCTGCAGGTTGACGTTGCAGGAAACGGTGCCCTGGGAGTCCGGCTTGTCCTGACTCTCCCGGAGCTTGCCGTCGACGTAGATGCGGCAGGCGGTGCCGGGCTGCGCGTGGAGGACGGCGACGCCGTTGAAGCCGAAGCCGACGTTCTGCGAGGCCGTCCACGGCAACGGCTCGCCCGTGACTGTCGTCTGGTGGTTCTGCCCGGAGAAGTTGTAGCCGATATCGGCCTGTCCCGTCCCCGTCACCTCCAACTTCACGTCCCAGTTATTGCCGAAGAGGCCGCAACCGGTGAGCGTCGTGGCGGCGAGCAGCATCGCGCCGCTCGCCAGCAGCGCGGGACGGGCCACGCGGTGCAGGAGGGGGAAACGGGAAACAGCGGAATTCACGAGGGCTCCAGACGTTCTGTGTGTGCATACGCCGACCATTCTGGGCGGTCGCACCTGCCCCTCCCAGAGGTCGAAAGAACGCATTCGCACCGGAGGCCTCCACCGAAAGTACGCACCCCCCTTCCCACCATCGTCCCTCTGACCAGCGGCGTCTATCCTCTTCGCCATGCCGCCCCCGCTCCCGCTCCCATCCACACTCACTTCTCCCAAGCTCGCCGCCGGCCTCCTCGCCGCCCTCCTCACGGTGGTCGATGCAGGTGTGGTCAGCAGGACCAGGCTCGGACTCGTCATCCTGGCCTGTGAGGCACTCGCCTGCTGCACGGTGGCCGCCACCTCGCGTGCCCTTCGCACCGGCCGGCACTGGACGGCCTGCGCCCTGACCGCAGGCGCGTCCGTCCTCTCGCTGCTGGTGACCTCGATGGTGCAGGAGTCCGTACTGCAGCGGACCCCTGGCTGGGCCGAGCTGGCGGGACTGCTGCTTCTCGTGTGCGTGACCTGCCGCTACTCCCGCGGACTGCCGCTGGCGCTTTCCGCAGCCGTACTGTTCGCCGCGACGACGCGGCTCGGCGAGCGGGCACCCGGGCTCTCGGACGTGCCCTTGCTCAGCCCACTGGACGGGTTCTTCACCCTGCTGCCGACAGCCTTCGCCCTGCTGGGCGTCTATCTGCGCGCCGAGGACCGCCGTCGGCGCTCGACGGCCGAGCAGGTACGGCAGGCCGAACGACTGGAGCTGGCGCGCGACCTGCACGACCATGTCGCCCATCACGTCACGGCCATCATCGTGCAGGCCCAGGCAGGCGAACACATCGCTGAGCGTGATGCCGCAACCGCCCGGCGGCTGTTCTCCGACATCGAGCGCACCGGTCAGGACGGGCTCGTGGCCATGAGCCGTATGGTGCGGCTGCTGCGCGACCCCGACACCCACGAGCAAGCCGCGCCGACCACTCCGGCCCTGACCAGGGTCGGCGATCTGGTACGCCGTGCCGACACACCGGAACAGCACACCTGGCTGACCGTCTCCGAGGAGGTCGACAGCACCACCTGGTCTCCTCAACTGGCCAAGTCGGTCGAGAGACTGGTGCAGGAAGGGCTGACCAACGTCCGCAAGCACGCGCGTGGCGCCACCTCCGTGCACGTCCTGCTGGAGAGCGCAGGGGATCGCGTCGTCATACGCGTACGGGACAACGCGACCGGCGGCCAACGCGCGCGTCCCCGGTTCCGCCCCAGTGGCTTCGGTCTGATCGGGCTGACCGAACGGCTCACCGAACTGGGTGGCGAGCTCAACAGCGGCCCCATGCCCGAGGGCGGCTGGGAGCTGGCCGCCGCGGTACCCCTGAGATAGTCGGCGGCGGTCGCCGTTACCCACCCGCACACCACTGTGCAAACCTTGAGCCCCGGCAGCGAGGCATCGCCGGGACCCGACCGACCCGAGGAGCACCCACCCGTGACTGTCACCGTCGTGATCGCCGACGACCAGGAGATGGTACGGACGGGATTCCGGCTGATCCTGGAAAGCCACGAAGGCATATCCGTGGTCGGCGAGGCGTCCAACGGTGTCGAAGCCGTCGAGGCCGTGCGGCGGCTTGCCCCCGATGTATGCCTCATGGACATCCGGATGCCGGGTCTTGACGGCCTCGAGGCGACGAGACTGCTGCGGACCGGCCCTCATGCCGCGGCGGCCGGCACGAAGATCGTCATCGTCACGACGTTCGACCTGGACGAATACGCCTACCAGGCGCTGCGTGCCGGGGCCAACGGCTTCATCGTCAAGAACTCGGGCTCGCGAATGCTCGTGGAAGCGGTACACGCGGCGGCCCGGGGAGAGTCGCTCATCTCACCGTCCACCACGGTGCGGCTGCTGAGACACCTCAACAGGCTTCCGGCTCAGCGGAACACGGAGCAGCTCCAGCGCCTCACACCGCAGGAGCTGAAAGTCGCCACCCTGGTCGCACGCGGGCGCACCAACAACGAGATCGCCACCGAGCTGACCCTGGCGGTCAGCACGATCAAGAGTCACCTGAGCCGGATCCAGGAGAGGCTCCCGGCCCGCAACCGTGTGGAAATCGCGGCTTGGGCCTGGGAGCACGGCCTCGTCTCCTGAGCCCAGCGGACCCGTGTGCGGCCCGTCCCGCTGCTCCGTCGAGGCGCCCGAAGCCCGCGGCATGGCCGAGCCGGGCAACTATTCTCGACCCTTTCCGCGACTCCCTTTCCCTCCCTCGCCCTTCGGGACAGATTGTGACAGTGCGTCACCTTCGGGGGAGACGGAGCCTGCGAGATGCCGTCCAGGCCAGACGGGAGCCTTGGCGGAAGCGCATCTCCCCGGCGGCACGGCGGACCTCCTCGGGCTGCGCGTCGTCGCCTGCGAGGCGGCCTTCCTGGCTGCCGTCTTCTTCGCGGTGGCCGCCGTGCTGCTGGTCTTCCTTGCCGTCCTCTTCTTCTGGCCGGGGAGTTGGTGGACCGTGGCCAGCTCGCCGCGGGTGGCCTTCGCGTCCTGGACGGACTTCTCCAGCATCGCCATGAGGTCGACGACCTCCGCGGAGACAGGCTCAGCTGCTTCGGCGGCCGGGAGGCGCTCGCGGGTGACCTTGGCGGCGACGACCTGTTCCAGGGCGGCCCGGCACTCGTCGCATATCTGGGTCATGTCGAGCCCGGACAGGGGCTCGGCGAGGGCGACGGCCCCGCGACTACATGCCATCCGGTCCGTTCCAGTTCGACCGTCACCAATACGATGACGCCTTACGGGCCCTGAACACGGTGATCGGCTCCGCCACCGACGACACGCGCGCACGAGCGCTGCCGTCACACCGTCTTGCTGCAGATGGAGTCCAGGGGCCGAGAACAGCGGCACGGGGAGTCGCTATCACCCGCCGGCAACGGCAGCCTGTGCCACCAGTGACCGCATCCGCCGGAGCAGAAGCGTTCGCGGCGCCGTTCGTCCGCGACCGGGAGTACCGCGACCAGTAGCCGGAACGCCTTGCGGCGTTCGTCGACAGGGGTGAGGCCCGCGATCTTCCCCAGTTGCTCGTCGATCGGGCCGCGGGTGATCAGAACCGCGGGCGTGTGCGTCGGGCGCAGCCCGGCGCGGCGGATGCCTTCCGGTCCGTCTTCGGTGACGGCGCGGGCCTGCATGCAGTGATGGCGCAGGTACAGGAGCACCTCGGACTGCTCCTGCGGGTCGTGTGTGTCGAACCACTCGATGCCCTGTGGCATCGGGCGCAGGCCCTGGGCGAGTTCGTTGAGGATGATGTCCCGCTCGGTCATGGCTGCCGGCGCCCGTGAACCGGCGGGGCGAAGGTCTCAGCGGTCTCGTCGGCGAAAGCGCAGAGTCGCTGTATGCCCTGCCGGCAGTCGTGCGGGTCGAGGGCCGCCGCGACCCGGGATTCGAGCCACCGGTCCCAGGGGCCGCCCGGGGCAACGAACCGCGATGCGGAGTCGGAGCCAAGCGCCCCGTCGAGGTACAGGAGTGTCCCGAGGACGGTTGGCTGGTCGTAGTCGAGGTCGGGACGCGACAAGTAGTGATCAAGGTAGGCGCTGAGCAGTTCGGCATCCGCTGCAGTGCCGAACTTCGCGAGGGCGACGCAGTACGCCGCGCCCGCGTACGGACCCCCGCTGGCGAGCAGGAGCCGGCCGATGAGGTCGCGGAACTCGGTCCTGTGGGCCACAGCGACCAGCCAGGCGGCGGTCTTGCGCTCGCGCCAGCCACCCTCGAAGAGGATGCCGAGCTCCGCGGGAGTGATCTCGTAGGCAGCCTGCGCCAGATCCCGCACGAACGTGGAACGCTCAGCCGCGTTCAGCCGGTGGAGACTCCCGCCCAACCGAAGGTACCGCCGGTCAGGCCTGACGAACCGTCGAACCAGCTCCTGCAACTCGGGATCGCTCTGGAGATCACGCATATCCGCATCCTGGCCCGGGACGGTAGGCACGCGCCACAGGTTTGCCGACTGCCTCGACGGAAGGTAGTCCTGGTTCAGAGAAGTGACCAGTCCAACTCGATCCGGTAGGGGCGGTCCTTGGCCCGCAGCGTGCCGGCCGCTCCGCTGCGCGGGTGCGCGAAGGGCGTGGCCGCGTGGGCGAGCCGGATCCGGTTGGCCTCCTCGAACTGCGCGGTCGTCAGCAGCACCTCGCCGCGCAACTCGACGCCGATCGGCTCGGTGAGAACCGGCGGCAGACCGAGGACGGCGTCGGCGGCGCGGGTGATGTCCTCGCCGGCCAAGCCGTCGCCGCGGGCGAGGACCTGAACGAGCCGACCACACCGGTACCGGGCGGCCACCGCGAGGCCGTCGAGCTTCGGCTCCACACACCACGCGGCCACAGGGTGCCCGAGACGCCGTTCCAGCCCTGCGGCCCACTCGGCGAGTTCGTCAGCGTCGAAGACGTTGTCGAGGGAGAGCATCGGCACCGAGTGCGGCACGTCGCCCTGCACAGCCCCGCCCGCCACCTTCCCGGCCGGCGACTCGGCAAGCACCTCGTCCGGGTGAACCTCCTCGTAGGCCGCGATGGCGCTCAGCAGCCCGTCGTACTCGTCGTCACCGAGCGAGGCGGTCCCGTCGCCGTAGTACGCGGCCGACGCCGCCACGGCGGTCGTCACGGCCTCCACCGTAGACGGCAGGAGAGAGCAGGGCACTGGTTTCGGTCATGAAGGTCATCATCCTGCCCCGCACTGACAACGCCACCGCCCGGCCCCACCGTGCCACGGCACGCAACCGAGCCGCCCTGCGGCACAGGGTGGGAACGGCAACATCTGCTGATCAGCACAGCCCTAGCGGCCGATCGCCCCGGACCGAAACCGGCCCTCGGCGGGTCACACAGACGCGCATCGTGACCTGCGGAGATGGCGCTCGTTCCGACATGTGGCCCGATTCCTACCGGATGGCCTGAACGGGCTATTGTCCCCCGGTCACGGACGGCAATCGGCTCGTCTGTTCAACCCAGGGGAACCACCATGACTGATCTGAACTCGCTGCGGGCAAGCCTTGCGTCAGGTGAGCACGAGTTCGCCGACACCTTGGCCTTTATCACCGCGCATTACGAGTACCAGCCGCAGGCGTTCCGCAACGGGGAACTGGACAACGCCGCAGGTGAGAACGAGGGCTCCTGCAAGACGCTGGGACTGGCCCTGCTGGAAGCACTGAGCGACCAGGAAGCGCTGCTGGCGTTCGGCGAGCACTACCGCAGCGTGCTGGCAACGCCGAACGACACCGATCACAGCAACATCCGCAACCTCATGAACCATGGCCTGGCAGGGGTGCGCTTCGCCGGGCAACCGTTGACCCGCAAGAGCTGAACAGCAACGGCACCGGCAGCGGGGTGAGTCCGGCCTTCCCGGCGCGCCCCCGGGCTACGGCTAGCGCATACGACGAGCTGCTGGCGCGCTGCCAGCCTGCCCCGCGACGAAGCAGGCCGGCCACCGGGCGGTCAGGCCGGCGGCGCCGCGGGCTCGGGTCGCGGCCCGGCGCTGCAACGCCTCGAACGACAACCGGCCTGCCTCGGCGTCCCAGACGACCAGTTCGCCATCGAGGACCAGGCCGTGCGGCAACTGCGCCTCGGCCGCCGCCACCAGGTCCGGCCAACGCTCCTGGACCAGCGCCCCGCGGCGGGTCTGCACCAGCACCGTGCCGCCCGGGCCGGCCGCGGTGGACAGCAGTGCCCGGTGACCGTCCAGCTTCTGTTCGTACGCCACCCCCGCCCGCAGCGCCGCCGGGCCCGGCACGGCTTCCGCGGCCTGCGCCGGCATCGGCTCGACCGGCGGTCTGAGCGTCACGGGGGCCTCCCTCACAGCCCGCCCCTCTTCCAGGGTCCGCCAGACCACCCGGAGGCGGCCCTGCAGGCGGCCGCCGCGTCATCCATCCGAGGGGCGCAGCGGGGCCGTCAGAGGCACCCTGCGGGGCTTCTGCGGCACGGTGGCGGCATGCGGTCGCTGGCCCCCTGCCCCTGCTCCTTGCCGTGCTGCCCGCGGCCTCGGGATGCGTCACCGTCCACCCCGCCCCCACCCGGCCCGCCGAGGCCCCGCCCGCCGCCGTCCCGGAAGACCACAAGCACCCCGTGGGCCCTCGGCCCGCACGACCGGACACGGGGCCGGCGCCGCCCCTCTCCCCTCGGCCCTAGCCCGAGGCCGCGCCCCGACCGGCGCCGTTCCCGAGGCCGGCCGTGCGCCCGCGCCGGCCCGTCCCGCACCGCGGCCCGCGAGGCACCCGGCGAGACTCAGCCCGCCCGGCGGGCTCCCGACCGCAGGGCCGAACGCCCGGTCCGGCCGCGCAGGACGACCCCGCCCAGGCCCGCCGTACGCCCCGCCAGCAAGCCCAGGCCCAGGAAGGAGAAGCGGCCGACCCGTACGCCCGCACCTCATCGTCCGGTACGCGCCCCCGGGGCGGGGATCGCGGACATCACGGAGCTGTGCCGCGCCGCGCACGGCGTCACCAGCCCTGCCGTGGCCACGCTCTGCCCCGCAACAGAACCAGACCCAAAACCTAACGAAGCACTACTAGCCCCGACCCGCCGCGCGGGCCTCCTGCGCGTCGCCCATGCTGAGTAGGAGGGCGCCGTCGGCCCGAGGCTTGTCCTCAAAAGGGCCGAACGGGGGCGCCCGAGAGGAGGAAGTCATGCGTGTGCGAAGAATGCTGGGCCTCGCCCTGGCCGCAGCCACCCTTGCCGGCATGAGCGCCGTCGGCGCTGTCAGCGCTCAGGCCACCGTCGCGTCTCCGACCATCACCAGTGAAGAGTGCACGGCCGCGGGCGGACAGGTCACGTCGAACGCCTACAGGGAGGGCTACACCTGCACGTTGCCTGACGGGAGCAGGCAGCCGATCACTTGATGGCCTCGCGGCCCGAACACGACGCTCGCGAGCGAACCGGGGAACGTCCTCCGTGGTCACGTCCAGGCGCAGCCGCTATAAGCGGATCGGGTGGCGGTAGACGCCACCGTGATCGATGGCGCGGTCGGCGCTGACCTCGGCGACCAGGGCGGGGTGGACGAGGGGGGGTGTCGAGGACGTCGCGGATCCCCCACGTGGGAACGGGGCTCGACCCGACGGGTGGCCGCTCTCGTCTGTGTCTCCCAGCGGACCGTGCAGCGGTGGGTGACGCGCAAGGCCTGGCGAAACCGCTACGCCGACGACCGGCGCCTACGCGCCGTCGTCGACAGGGCGAACATTGCCTGATGCGGCACTAGTGTGATGCGCCAGAAATCCTGATGGTTATTTACTACGCTGTTGTCATGTCGCATTCGGGTCCTTCTGCTGTGGAGATCACGCTGTCCG
>NZ_JBIAVJ010000051.1:0-30849 GCF_042894025.1 Streptomyces sp. NPDC001549 | reverse complement strand
CGGCAACCCGCCCCGGACCGCCACCGACGACGTGCTGGACCTCGCCGCCGCCCGCCGCGCCCGCCGGACGCAGCGGTGAGCAGCAAGACCACCCTCACCGTGGCCACCGCCGTCGACGCCCCCAACCCCCGCCGGGGCCGCGCCGGGCGGGCGGGCCCCGGCCGAGGCCCCAGTGGGCGTCAGCCAGGACGAGACGGCTGTCCTTGCCCGCGTTGCGCAGCGGTGGTGGTCATGGCTGTCACGGGTTGCCAGGCTGATGCCGTCAGGCGCTCATCGCGACCTGGCAGCATCATGGACGCGACCCTCCACTCCCTGACAACACCACCGTCCGCGCCGCCCACGCCCGGTAGAGCGGCGGGCCGCGGGAGGTGACGTGGCGTTGGGGCGGGGAGAGAGCGGGATGACGGCCGACGCGCGGGCGGGTGGCCGGGCGGGGGCGTGGAGTGACGCGGGTTGCGGCGGTCGTTGAACGCGGCATGAAGATCACTCGCTTCGCGTTGCCGGCGCTGCTGCCCGCGGCGGCGCTCCTGTCGGCCTTGGCCGCCCATTCCACCCCCGCCGCCGCCGAGGCGCACTTGCCGGACGGCCTGGTCCTCGATGCGAACTCCTCGTCTGGGATGCCGAGGCAGGGCGGCTGTCGTTCGAGGGGTTGCAGCGCTTCTCGGGCGCGCAGTGGACCCAGACGTTCCTGTCACGCCCCCTGACCCCCAAGGCCTTCGAGTGTGCTTTGAGAGAGGCGGGGCTCGCCGTCGACGACTACCTGACTGGCGACCGCACCTGGGTGCGGGCTCTGCCGGTCGCGGGTGCGGTATCCGGGGTCCCGGATAGGGCGGAGAGCTGAGTAAGGCGGGCCGCGTCGGCGGCACTGGCTCCTCGGCAGAGCCTGGGTGATGGAGGGGGCGTCCACGCGGTTCGTCCACGGGCGGCACTGTTCAGGAGGCGGATGCCCTCCCTGCCTAGGTCTGTCGGGCTGTGCGTTCCAGTTGGCGGGCAAGGCAGCCGACCGGTGAGAAGGCCGTATCGCCTATGTGAGTGGGGTGTCCGGGGCCGGGTGCTCGGCGTGTCTGGTTCAGCCCTGGAGGGCGGTGAGCCAGTCGGTCAGCAGGCGGTTGACCTCGTCGGGGCGTTCCTGCTGGATCCAGTGGCCGCAGCCTTCCAGCAGGTGGGAGGCGGACAGGGCGGGGAGAGTGGAGGGGTAGGCGTTGATGGCGTCGGCCATCCAGGTGGTGGAGGCGTCCAGGGTGCCGCCGATGAACAGGGACGGCTGCTTGATCGGGGCTCCGCGGTGGGGGGCGAGGTCCTCCCAGTCACGGTCCATGTTGCGGTAGCGGTTGAGGGCGCCGGTCAGGCCGGTGCGCTCGAACTCCGCGGCGTAGACGCCGAGGTCGTCCTCGCTCAGCCAGGCGGGGAGCTTGCCTGCGGGGAAGCGGTCGCGCAGCCGGCCGCCGTGGGCGACGAAGTGCGGGTCGGGCTCGCCCTGGGCGGGCATGGTGTCGGCGGACAGGGCCGCATAGAAGCCGGCGAGCCAGCCCCGGACGTCGGGCTCGATCTCCGCCTCGGCGCGGCCGGGCTCCTGGAAGTAGGAGACGTAGAACTCCTGCTCAGGGCCGCCGATCCGGTCGAAGACGTCGGTGGGGCGGGGGCCGCCCGGCGGGGCGTAGGGGACGCTCAGCAAGCCGACGGCGCGGAAGACCCCCGGGTGGAGCAGGGCGGAGGCGGCGGCGATGTTGGATCCCCAGTCGTGGCCGACGACCACAGCGCTCTCCTCGCCGAGGGCGCGCACCGCGGCGACGTTGTCCGCCACCAGGTCGAGCATCCGGTAGGCGTCGGTCGCGCAGGGCTTGGAGGAGCGGCCGTAGCCGCGCACGTCGATCGCCGCCGCCCGGTACCCGGCGGCGGCGAGGGCCGGGAGCTGGCGGCGCCAGGAGTACCAGGACTCGGGGAAGCCGTGCACGAGCAGGACCAGCGGGCCGGTGCCCTGCTCGACCAGGTGCAGGCGCCCGGCCGGGGTCTCGATGGTGCGGTGGCGGAGCTCGGCGGTCGGCTCGGGCTGCATGGGCTTCTCCTCGGTTCGCGGGCGGACGCGGGTACCCGTCGATCATGCGGCGCGGCGGCCGCCCGACGCGATCGGCGTTGCCATTCTGGCAAGCTCGCAGGACAGGGCGGTGGAGCGGTGCGGCTGGATGGAGCGGGAACGGTGACAGGCGATGACCCGGACGGCACGCCGACGGCGATGGGGCCCAGGCTGCGAGCCGCGCGCGAGCAGCACGGCGCCACGCTCGCCGGTATCAGCCGGGCGACCGGCATCTCGCCGAGCACGCTGTCGCGGATCGAGACCGGCCGACGCAAGCCCACCCTGGAGGTGGTGCTGCAGCTGTCGAAGGAGTACGGCGTCTCCCTGGACGAACTCGCCGGTATCGCACCCGCCCCGGTGGCCGAGCATCGCACCTCGGCGCCGCCGAGCTTCGGTGACGACAAGACGGTGCTGCCGCTCACCCGGTACGTCGGCGGCTTGCACGCCCACAAGCACGTACTGCCCGCCGTCGAGGATCCGCCCGCGCGGCCCCGGCAGGTCTCCCACGAGGGCTACGAGTGGCTGTGCGTTCTGTACGGGCGGCTGTGGCTCGCGCTGGGCAACCAGGATCTTGTCCTGGCCGCCGGGGACGTCGCCGAGTTCGACACCCGCACCCCGCACGGGGTGGCGAACGCCGGCCCCGGCGGGCCGGTCGAGTACCTGATCTTGTTCGGGCCGCAGGGCGAACGACTGCGGCCGCGGACCAAGCCGGCCCCCGGTAGCCCGCAGACCCCGTGACCGATCCAGACCCGGTGCCGCTGAGCGTCGCGCAGCGGCCCGCAGGCCACCAGGCAAAAAGCGGTCGGCATGCGGCTGCCATACGGCGGACGGTGCCACGCCGTCGAAGGAGATCACCACCGGTGGGTCGTCGGAGCCGTCGAGGCGCACGGCCATCACCCACACACCCCGATTCTCGACCATGGACGGCAGCAGACCGAGGGATCCGACCGGGTCGAAGGGCCGTTCTTCCTGTTCCTCCACGTCGTCGGGCCAGTCGCCGTTGTCCTCGGGCCAGTGGTAGACCTCCTCCCGGCCCAGCCGGTCGGCGTCGTACACGGCGGGGGCGGCCTTCCGCAGGGCCTCGGTGATCCGGCGGGCGTGCCGGTCTGCGACGTAGCGCTCCGCCTCGGTCAGTACCTCCGCCCCGTGCCCGGGCGGGTCGGCGTCGCGGCGGGAAGGGGCGGCGCCGGGTCGTCGAGCGGGACCGGGTCGTCGGGCGGGACCGGGATCGACCCGTCCGCGTTCGGAATGCCGGGCGGCGTCTGCCCCGGGCCGTAGCGGGGCGTGACCGGCCCGGACCCGCCCGGCGGGTCCTCGGGGCGGGGCGGCCGGGAGCGCCTTGCCGGCGGGGGACCGGTCGGCGTCCGCGTTCGGCACGCCGCAGACGGAGAGGGCCAGGGCGCCGAACACGGCCGCCATCAGGGGCTTCGGGAGGGAGACCGTTCGCATGACCGCAGCCTGCCGGTGGACCGCTGCCCTTCACGGGAGTACGCGTACCCACGTCCGGGCTCCGGACCACCGATGTGTACCCCGGCCGGGGTACGGGCGGTTGCGGGCTCAGCGGCGAGGAGACAGCGCAGCCCAGCCATTTGCTTCCTCCGGCGACCCGTAGGACGCTCGCACCCGGACTGCCCGTAGTCTCGATCGTTCGACGGGCACGCCGCAAGGGCTGTGGCTTGCATCGTAGGGCCGCGTCGAGCCCGGGGCGTGACGGGCGAGACGTGTGTAAGGCCGGCACGGCCGCCGGCGCCATGGCCCGTGTGGTGACCTGTTGGAGGAACACGTGGAAAAGGCTGAGCCCCAGCGGCGATCGCACTCCGATGCGGGGGGTCCGGGTGAGGGCATGGACGGTCTGCGTGAGCGCGGGTTCGCCCGCTACGGCGCTGCGCAGCTCGGTATCATCCCGGCCGGCTCCGCTGCGGGGGACTTGGCCAGGATCCGGGAGGTCTTCGCGACTCTGCCGCCCGACCCGTACGCTCCGGGGACGAATCGGTTCCGCCGCTACTCCCATGCCGTGTACCTGCCGTGGAAGGACGAACTGTCCTGGATTCCCGGAACCCCCGACCCCGTCTACGGTACGGTCACCGACTTCTCCCAGGGTGAGGACGACCCTGAGTACCCGCGGACGCGCCGCGTGCTCCCCGACATCCCCGAGGCGCTGCGCGGCAACGCTCTGCTGTTGCGACTCCTGCGCTGGGACATCGAGCAGGTCCTGTCGCTGAAGAATCTGGGGAGACGGCCGCTGTGGGCTGGTGTGCACCTGATCAGGCTCGGTGTCGACCGTCCTGGCCAGGAGGCCGTTTCTTCCCCGGACTGCTTGCACCAGGACGGAGGTTCCGCCAGCACGTTCACTTTCGCCCACCTGATCAGCCGTACCAACGTCACGGGCGGGCAGAACGTCATCGCCACACCGGGCAGCGCGGGCCTGCGGCCCGAGGACCCGTGGGCGGACATCCACGCCGAATTCACCCTCACCGACCCACTGGACGGCTACGCCGTCCACGACCACAGAGTGAGCCACTACGTCGGCCCGGTCCGCGCGGGCCCCGAGGCAGGGCCGGGCGAACGGTCCATCCTCATCGTCGGCCTCGCCCCGTACGTCCCCCAGCTGTGACACCGGCACTACCACCCCAGCCCGCTCCGGCGGCGCCGGGCGCTGCGCCGCCCGGGGCGCTCGGCACGCCAGAGGGCGGGGACCGGGAGTGGTCGATGCGCCTGCTGGAGGCGATCGGCGAGGCTGCCGATGACGGGACCGGTCATGTCATAGGCTGCCCTTAGCCTGTCGCCATGCAGACCACTCTGATGATCTATGACGGCACCGCTCCGGCCGACTCGGACGTCCCACGTACCGGGGGTGTGCCGCTGGCTCCTGCGGGATTCACCTGGCCCATGTGCGGCTCCGGCTGTGGAGGGCCGCTGCAGTTCTTCGCTCATCTCCCTGTCGAGTACGGCGTTCTGTCGGTATTCGTGTGCCAGAACGATCCGGGCGCATGTGAATCCTGGGACGCGGCTTCCGGCGCGAACCGGGTCTACCTGTTTCCCCGGTTGGAACTGCAGCCGGTGGTTGTGCCCGAGACGGGAGTGACGCTGCTGCCCGCTACCTCGGCCATCCGCACCCAGGTCGTGACGCTCGACCCCGAAGAGAACGACGACCACGACGAGCTCGCGCCTGACGCGTACGACCTTGCCCGCTCGGGATGGAAGCGGGAACCCGAAGAACGATTCGGGAAGCAACGCGAAGTGCTCGGGTCGCTCGGCGGCAGCCCCTCCTACCTTGAGGACGACCGACTGCCCGCATGCCCCTCCTGCGCCGGCACGACGGAATTCGCGGCGCACCTGGAGGAAGGGATCTCCTCGCAGACCGCGATGAACCTCGGCGGCCAGCTTGGCTACGTCTTCGTCTGCCGCGCGTGCCGCGAAGGCGCCTTCCTCACAGATTGAGCACGCACATCGCAGACGACGCTCCGTCAGCCGCCCAACAGGGAGGGGCGTAGCGGCTCTCGGCTCGGTGGCTCGCGCGATGTGCGAGCACGGGGGAGTCCCCTGCCGGGCCTCGGGCAGAAGGCTCCCGTCGTGGGTGGGCGTGTACGGGGCCCGTCAGCCGATGGGCACGACGTGCTCGGCCTGTGGTCCCTTGGGGCCCTGGGTGACGTCGTACTCGGCCTTGGCGCCTTCGGCGAGTTCCTTGAAGCCGGTGGTCTGGATGGCGGAGAAGTGGACGAACACGTCGGGTCCGCCGTCGTCCTGCTGGATGAACCCGAACCCCTTCTCCGAGTTGAACCACTTCACAATGCCTGTCGCCATCGGTGTCCCTATCGATACGCCACGCGGGCCGCGGGTGCGCGACCGTCTCCCATCGTGCCCATCGTGCCCGTCCGGCCCACCCACCACACGCCGGATGCGGAACTCCCGCCGCCACGCCCGCGACGGCGCGGAACCCGGGGGTCGAGCTCTGCTCACCGAACCGCCGGACAGTGGCCCCGAGCACCCCCGGATGAGACACGCCCCGTACGTGACCACGCCGGAAAGCCCGGACACCGCCCCGGCCCGCGACAGCAACTCACCCTCTGGTGAAGCGCGGATCGGTCTTAGCAGCGGGCGAGTGTGCCGCTCTTCAGGGTGGATTTGTCGCCGACCAGCCAGCCTTCGGTACTCGTGCCCTCGATACGGGCGTAGATCCACTTGTTGGCGTGGGCATTGGTGACGTAGCAGTGGTAGTAGACCTTCACGCCGGACTTGACCGCGGTCACATAGGAGCACTCCGCGTACGGGCCGGTGTAGAGGTGGGTTTCTTGGGCCGCGTACCCGTAGCCGTCGCTGCGGTTCGAGTGGGCCCAACCGGTGCACGCCGTCGACACCGGGACGGGCTCCTTCACCGGGGAGCTGGTCGTTGCCTTCGGCGAGCCGGACGGTTTCGTGGCCGAGCCGCCGTTGCCGGGCGTTGGCGTGGGACCTGTCTGCCGGTCCTCGTCCTTCTTCGAGGGGGTGGCGGACGTCAGGTCTCCCGGGGTGGCCGGGCCGTCGGACATGTCACCGTCGGCGGCGCTGCTCGCCGTCGGAAGCGCCGTGTTCGACCCGCCGCCGCCCGCGTCGCCCCGCGTGTCCATCAGGGCGTAGGCGACTCCGCCGCAGGTGAGGACGGTGGCGGCCGCCACCGCGACGACGGTACGGGTGCGGCGGCCTCGCGTGCGTACGGTCGTGGCACTGGTCTCGGAACGGCTGCCGTGACCGTCGGGTATGCCGGGGGCCGTGCCCGGCTGCGCGGCGCTCGGCTGCGCGGCGCCCGGCTGCGGAGGGGCGCCGTAGGCGTCGGTCGGCGTGTAGGAGGCGACTGGCTGGGGGGCGGGCTGGGAGAACGGCGCGGCGGGGGGACCGAAGGCCGGCGGAGGGACGGGCTGGGGGCCGGTGCCGGTGCGAGGTCCGCCGTCCTGACCCCGGCAACCGCCTCCAGCATGTCGCGCGCCCGCCCGGCGTCGGGCCGCTGCAGCGGGTCCTTGGCCATGAGCGCCTGCAGCACCGGGGTGAGCGGTCCGGCGCGCCGGGGCTCCGGCAGCGGTTCGCCGACGATCGCCGCCAGCGTGGACCACACCGACGTACGGCGGAAGGGCGAAGAGCCCTCCACGGCCGCGTACAGCGTCATGCCGAGCGCCCAGATGTCCGACGCGGCACCCGGTTCCAGGCCCTGTGCGCGTTCCGGCGGCAGATAGTCGAGGGAGCCGACGATCTGACCGCTCTGGGTCAGCTTGGCCAGGGCCTCGTCGCCGGTGGTCTCCATGCTGGCGATGCCGAAGTCGGTGAGTACGACCCGGCCGTTGCGCTCAAGCAGTACGTTGCCGGGCTTGACGTCCCGGTGGAGGACCCCGGCCCGGTGTGCCGCGTCGAGCGCGTCCATCAGCTTGGCGCCGATCGCGGCCGCTTCACGCGGGTCCAGTGGGCCGCGCTCCGCCAGCACGTCGTCGAGGGAGGGCCCGTCGACCAGCTCCATGACGATGACCGGCAGCCCCTGCTCCTCGACCACGTCGTGCACGGTGACCACACCGCTGTGCCGGATGCGGGCGGCGGCCTGCGCCTCCCGCTGCATCCTGACCCGCAGATCGGCCAGTTCGGCCGGGGAGGCGTCGGTGAAGGCCCGCAGGACCTTGACGGCGACCTCGCGGTTCAGCAGCTGGTCCACCGCCCGGGCGACCACACCCATGCCACCGCGCCCGATCATCGCGGTCACGAGGTACCGCCCGCCCAGAGCCTTGCCGACCAGCTCCGCGCCGTTCGCCCCCGTCACCCGTCACGCTCCGTTTCGTCGCACTGTTGAAGATCCGCGGGCACCAGCGTAGGGGTACACGTGCGGGCGGGTGCGCACGGCCCGGCCCTCGGCGCGCAGGTGCACCTTCCAAAGCCTGTGATCATCCAGACATCTGACGTGAGATCAGGACACTCGTGCGGTTCCCGGCGTCCCGCCTGTTGGGCCGGGAGCCGGCCCGCCGGGGCCATGGCGACTGCGGCCCCCCGGTGACTTCGAAACTCGGCCTGCCCAGGGCGGTGTGAGGAACCGTGCAGTTGTCCGGCGCCAGTCATGTTCAGGTGACCGCCCGATGTCCAGGCCCTGCTCTAGAGTGATCGTTTGACTCCGAAGAAGGTGAGGCGGCTTGTGAAGTCCAGGACTGCACAACGGTGTTATGTGTTCGTCGCGGTCTTGGCGATGGCAACCGCTGGCTGTACGAAGGCACCAGTGCCAAACGCCATGGACGCTGCTCCACCGGCTTCCACAGGCACACCTGGCAAGCCACCGCGCGCCGTACACGATCCGCCGGCACGTTTCGATGGCGGCGCCGGAGTGCTCATGCCGCAGGAGGCTGGGTCGGGCCGGTTGACATGGCCGGGGGGAGGGACGCCAGTGGCTCTCCACAAGCAGACGGCATATGTGGCTCTGCCCGATCGTGTCCTGGCGGTCGACACGGCTAGCGGCGCGGTCACCACCGCGGTCACTTCGGAAGCCGAGCCACTCGTGAAGTTGACCCCAAATCTTGAGAACGGCTTCCCGGCTCCCTTTGTCACCGGCGCTGAGTCACCGCTCGTCCTCACCACATTTTTCGTTCATCAGCCGGGCGTCGGAACGCAGGCCCCGCGCGTCTTTCTGGAGTTCACGGCGATCCCCACGGCCGCGGGGGCCACCCCGTGGCGGATGCCGCTGGAACTTCCGGAGTGGACGAAGCGTAGCCAGTCTCCGATCGCTTCTTCGGTCGTCGGGGTGTCGGGCAAGGTCGCTGTCTTTACGCTCTCCCCCACCCAGCCGACGATCTCAGCCGGAGCCACCACCTATGCCGTCGATCTCGACAGTCATCGTGTGCTGTGGACTAAAGACCTGTTTCAGGCGGCGTCAGTCACGGACGGCGTCGTGACGGGCGAGAAGTGGGACAAGGCCGACAGCGACTACTCGGCCGCAGCCGGATACGACCTGGCTACTGCTGCAGAGAAGTGGCGGGCGGAGGACCGCATCAACCTCAGCGTGAAGCCGGCGGGCCCCCATCTCATTCTCGCCACGGCGAAGAACAAGTCCGACTTTCGGATCCAGTACCGCCAGCTCCTCGACCCCACCACCGGCAAGGTGAAGCGGGATCTGCCGGACGACCTTCCCGGCAGTGACTGCGCTCACGACGGCGCGAGCACCCTCGTGTGTGCCGGGCGTAGTCTCGAGTCCTACGTCTGGGCCGTTGATGACACCAGCGGTGCCGTCCGTTGGCAGCTGCCGGACAAGAACGCCGGCCGCATCGCACCCCAAGTGACCGCGGTGTGGCACGGGCGAATCTACGGCAAAACCGGCGACGGCCCCCTCACCTTGGACGCGCGTACCGGCGCCGACCTGCCGACACGGCCCGGCATCGCCCCCTACCTGGTCAACGAGTACATCGGACTGGCCCTCTCCGAACCTGGCGACGCCTTGACGGCCTACCCGACCAACGGATGACTGCGACATCAGGAGGGCCTCGGTCGTGGAGGATGCAGAAGGGTGACACTCGGGAGCGGGAGGCCGCCTTCTTAAGGGCGCGTATCGGGTCGTGATCAATGAGTCGCTCTGGTGAGGTCTTTGATGATCCAGATCATCGAGGCGCGCAGGTAAAGGCCGACGAGGTAGCTGTCCGGGGTCTTGTCGTATCGAGTGGCGACGCCCCGCCATGCCTTGAGCTTGTTGATCTGCCGCTCGACGGTGTTCCTCTCCTTGTAGAGGCCGGCGTCGTGGCCGACGGGCCGGCCACTCCCGGAACCCTTCCTCTTCCGGTTGGCGGCCTGGTCGGCCTTCTCCGGGATGACCGCCTTGATGTGACGTTTACGCAGGTGGTGGCGATTACCGCGGGAGGAGCGAGCCTTGTCCCCGGCGACGGTGACGGCGACGGCGACGGCTTCCGGCCGGGTGCGGGGGCGGCCGACGGGCCTGCGGACCGGATCTTCCGTAGGACGGGGATGAACTGCGGGCTGTCGGCCGCCTGTCCGGCGGTCAGCGCGAACGCCAGCGGGCGACACCTGCGGTCGGCGGCGAGGTGGAGCTCGCCGGTCTGCCCGCCCCGCGAGCGTCCCGAGAGGGCGGTCTTCAGACAGAGCTTTCGCCGGCGGCGGACCCGTCGTCGTTCCTCCCGCTCGGGGGCCGCTTCGGCCTCGCGTCCGCTTTGTTCTTCGGGGCTGCCCCCTTTGGCGGGGGCCTTCTCCTCTTCGGCGGCGGTCTTCTCCAGGAACTGGTGCCGCAGGGTCTTGGGGTACCGGCCGTACTCGCCGATCGGCAGGTGCGGCTCGGTGAACTCCCAGTCTTCGTCCGTCAGTTGCGCGCGAGTGACGCGCGACGGTCTACCGGGCCAGGGCCTGGAACGGGGCGAAACCCATGGATTGATCCGGCCCGATCTGCGCTAGGCGGGCTGTGGGGCGGGCGTTTCCGGAGCGGCCGCGACGTTGCGGGTCTCGCGCATGATCAGCAGGCCGTTGACCACCATCAGTGTCGCGGTCAGGCAGTGGACGCCGAGCGCGGTGGCCACGGAGCCGTGGTGGGCCAGCACGTTGGTCATGTCGCCGTACGCGGCGAGTGCTTCCGTCAACAGCACCCAGCCCAGCGCACGGCGGTGACCCGTCACCAGCAGGATGCCCAGAACCAGGGCCATGACGACGTCGCGGATTCCCTTGATGATCAGGAAGCCGTCGCCATCGCCGGACGGCCAGCTCGGCAGGCCGTAGCCCGGTGCCGTCGTCTCCGGGCTCAGGATGTACTCCGTCCCGAACCAGAGGATGAAGAGGATGAAGGCGGCGGCCAGGACGGTGTTGATCTTCTTCAGCGACATTGTTCTTCTCCATGCGAGTCTTCGTCAGCTTGGTGAGCTTCGTGGAGCTTGTCGAGTCGTGTGGGGCCCGATCAGGCCGCGTGGATGCGGCCGATCGAGGGGCGCAGCTTGCCGGGATCGCAGTTGTGGGATCTGAGCGGCAGCTGCATTCCCGAATGTCGGGATTTCGGTGGTCAGCCGCCCCCGAAGAGTGGGGATTGGCCACCAGCGCGGCCTCGGCTCACGGGGTCAGAAATCCGATGCCCTCTCCGGCCCACCCCGACAGGGCAAAAGCCGTCGACATGCAGGGGTGAGCCAGGCATGTCGGGGCAGCGGTGGTATCAGGCGAGGGCGGCGACCAGCAGGGTGAACGCGGCGACGATGACGGCGACGCGGATGTAGTGGTAGCGGTTCCAGCGGTGCAGCTGCTCCTTCCAGTCGGCGGGCCGGTTCTCGGAGGTCCAGGTCTTGTTTCGGTTGTTGATCGGGACGAGCAGCAGGATCGACATGACCACGCTGAGGATCAGCAGTCCGGCGGCGGTGACGACGAGTCCGGCGCCGTGGTGGTGCCATCCGGCAACGGCCCAGATCGCGCTGAGGACGATCGAGCCGATGTACCAGAACGGCATCAGGGCGCCGAGCATCCGGCCGCCGTGGGCGTGGCCGAGCTGGCCGCTGTCCTCGGGAAGCGCGTCCAGGATCCGGTTCATGATGAAGGCGACGGAGAACTCCACCCCCACCATCAGGCCGACGACGACGGTGGTGACGACCTCGAGTGCATTGAGCATGACGATCCCTCCGTGAACTAGCGTTGCTAGATGATGAGGCAACGCTAGTACTGCTCACGCTCGTATGTCTAGCGATGCTAGGATCGATTCATGTCGGTACAGGAACGCAAGCAGCGCGAACGGGCGGACCGCGAGCGCCTCATCGTGGCGACGGCCCGCGAACTCGCCGAGCAGCAGGGCTGGGACGCGGTCACCACCCGCCGGCTCGCCGAGCGCATCGAATACAGCCAGCCCGTCCTCTACAGCCACTTCCGCGGCAAGCGCGAGATCATCGGCGCCGTCGCCCTGGAAGGCGCCGCCGAGCTGGCCGCGGCGGTGCGTGCCGCGGCCTCCAGAGGGAACAGCCCGCGCGAGCGGGTCGCCGCCCTCGCCCGCGCCTACCTCGACTTCGCCGAGCACAACCCGGCGGTCTACGACGCCTTGTTCCAGCTCGACGGCGGCCTGGCGTACGCGCAGGAGGACACCCCCGAGCCGCTGAAGGACGCCTTCGCCGCCCTACTCGAGTGCCTCGCCGAGGTCACCGGCGACGGCGTCCACCCGGGGCTGTTCACCGAGGTGTTCTGGGCGGCTCTGCACGGCCTGGCGACCCTGACCCGAGCGGGCCGCCTGCTGCCCGAGGACGCTGAGCCGAGGGTGGAGCTGTTGGTGGACCGGCTCCCCATGGTCTGACACACCGTCCCGGCGGGCACGCAGCCGGGGTCCTCGGTCCCCGCCGCTGCCTGCCTGCGGCAACGCTTCCAGTCACTCGCACCCACACGGCGCAGCCGCAGATCGCCGGGCCCCGCACCCTCAGACGGGGCACCCACCCCGGAGGCTGCGATGCTCATTGATGCGGGGACCGCCTTCGGGCTGCTCGCGTGTGATCGTCGAACGACCCCGACTGTGCGCTGCACCAGTTCGCGATCCGCCCGCCCGAGCACGCCTGGATCGCTGCCACGGTCAAGGACGCTCTCGGCGAGCGCGAGGGGTGGGGATCTCTGAAGAGCGTCATCACCGAGCACGGCGACGCCGTGGGGCCGGCGCCGGAGTGGCACCCCGGCGGGCGGGATCCGCTTCAACACCCTCTCCGCGGTGAGGCCACACGGCCCTCCGGGGTCGGGCAGACTGCCACCACGACGGACGATGAGAAGGCCGAGGCCCCGCACACGACGGCGGCCGGCCCGGCGGCCGGGTCATAGAGGGCACTCCATGATCATCGGGAGCCGTGCCTGCGCGTGTACCTGCCGATCCATCACGCATCACCATCACGGCCGAGTTGGGGCATCAGGCCCATAGCGGCTACGTTCGGGCCGACCGTGAGAACGATGGAGCCCTGGTCGCCCGGGAGGGCAGGTCTTACCAGATTCCGTATTCAAATTCCTCCAGCGAGAGGTTCTACTGGCTTTCCTCGTCGGAAAATGGTGTCGTGTCGAAGGCTTCGACGATTTCTCGGAAGCGTGATACGAGCTCTTCTGGTTCGGACCCGTTTCCCCGCTCTATTTCTACCTTGCGCAGTTCAATCAAGGCGAATACGAGCGATTCGACGTCCCGGTGCAGCTCGATGTAGCCTTCGGCTCCTTCAGGGAAGGCGTAAACCTTTCCGGACTCCGGATCCAGAGTGAGCAGCGACGTAAAGAAGTATCCGAGGCTCCACCATGACCGGCTTTCATCAGGGCACTCGATATCATAGTGATCGAATCGACTCCCGATGGTGATCGCGTCGATCTCCGGACTGTATGGGTTCTTGAGGTCTGCACGGGTGTTGAAAACGTCTGATGAGGGGAGCCCGATCGTGCTGAGGAAATTCGCCGTGTGTGGGTCAACTACCGCTTCGGCGCCCTGATGGGGAAAGTATGTGATGCCGTCGAGGCCGAAAGTACTGATCAGGCTCTGCGATGTAACGGTAAAGTTCACTGCCATCCCAACTGGTCTACTTCCCGTGCGCCCTTGCGCCGGAGGCTGTGGCCCTCAACAGCGGCGGGCGGCCGTAGAGGTGCCCGGGATGGAGGGTTGCGCCCTCGCGCCGCTCGTGCGATCTGAAGCGGCACAATAGCCTTCGCCCCGCTTGCTGTTACCGCCGCTCGGGCTGAAGAAGGCGGTTCAGTCGGCCACCTGCTGACTCACGCTTCCTTGTACCTCGGTGCCCATCCGGCGCTCGGGACCGCCCTGCGCGGGAACGGCCTTGAGCAGTCGCCGCCGCGACGCAAGAGCTTCTCCTGGCGCGACTACCGGGACCTACTGATCGCCGCACACCAGCAGCTCCGCGGCCCGATCGTCCTCGTCTGGGACAACCTCAACGTCCACAAGGCCGCCGACCTGCGAAAGTTCGCCGAAGCCCGGGACTGGCTCACCATCTACTACCTGCCGCCCTACGCACCCGACCTCAACCCCGTCGAAGGCATCTGGTCCCTCCTGCGACGCGGCTGGCTCTCCAACGTTGCCTTCAGCACCCCCGAACACCTCATCCAGCGCATCCGACGCGGCCTACGCTACATCCAGTACCGCAGCCACCTCATAGACGGCTGCCTCGCCGAGACCGGCCTGACCATCAAACCCAGATGAGCTGTCCGTTGTCATCCAATCGAGGCGTTCTGACAGCGAACGCAGTCGCGCCAGCGAACCCCAGCCGTGTGAGGCGAACGCGCTGGAGGCAGCGATGTCGTCCAATCGAGGACACCTTCTGGCCTACATGCTTCCTAGGGTCTGCTCATGACCACTTCGTCGCAAAACACGACCCCACTTCTTCGAGGCGAGCGCAGTGAGCTTCTGCATGCGCTCTCGGAGCAGCGGGAGTTGCTGCTGATCACGGTCCGCGGCATCACCGACGCTCAGGCTGCACAGCGCACGACCGCGAGCGACCTCACCCTAGGCGGAATCGTCAAGCACCTCACCCGCGGCGAGCAGGTGTGGATGCAGATCATGGTCGAGGGGGACGGAGAGCTGCCAGAGGGCATGCTGGACATGGGGCAATACGGCATGGCCGACGACGAGACGCTTCCCGGGCTGCTGAAGCAGTACGCAGTTGCGGCACGGACGACCGAACGGGCTGTGACTGACCTGCGGGACCTGGACCGAAGCGTGCCCCTCCCCAGCACTCCGTGGTCCCCGCCGGAGACGGTCTACTGGTCGGCGCGCCGGATCCTGCTGCACCTGATCAGAGAGACCGCCCAGCATGCAGGGCACGCGGACATCATCAGGGAATCACTCGACGGAGCCAGCACCACCGCTCAACGTTGATCGCTCCAAGGGGTCCAAGTGCAGGCGACTCGGTTCGCCGGCAACACGCCTGACTTCACTGTCAAAGGGCATGAGCAACACGACACCACGAGTTCATCCTCAGTAACGCAGCGCGGCGAGGCCCAGCACCGCGATCATGCGGTCCCCGGCCCGGCATGGCCGACCGGCCGGCGACGCACGCCGCCCCAGTTCGCTGACGCGAGTGAAGGCGCGCTCCGGGGCCGACGCGGTTTCGGAACAGCCGTGCGAAGATCGCCCTCGCCCGCCGATCATGCGCTTTGGTCGGCGGGCGAGGGCGCTGATGGTGTTCAGAAGGTGATGGTCTGTCCCTCGCGTCCGGCTTGTCGCGCGGTGTAGGCGACGCCGTGGACTTTGAGGCCGTCCGGGTTGAGGAGGGTGATAGTGCCGCCTTGATTGCCGAGCTGGAATCCGTTGCCGCCCGGGACGGTGAGGGTGGTGCCGGGCTGGAGCGGGCCGGCGGGAAGCGGGAGGGTCTGCTGGTTGCGGTCGACGAGGCGCCAGCCCTGGAGGTTGACCGGCGCGGGGGAGGCGTTGAGCACGGTGACGGTTTCGGCTTCGGGTGCCGGGCCGATGGGGTTGACCAGTGCGGCCATGATCCGCAGGGGTTCCTCGCGGTCGCCGGTGCGGGGTGGTGCGGTGTCGATGGGGTGGCCGGTGGTGTCGTCGGTGTGCCAGGCCTGGGACTGGAAGGCCAGGAAGACTGCGACCCAGCGGTTTTCGGAGGGTAGGTGCACGAGCAGGGCGCCGTCCTGCCAGACGCCGTTGTCGGAGCGGAAGCGCCCGCTGTTGCCCTGGTTCATGTGGATGTCGTGGACGCCGTTGCCGGGCAGGAACCCGAATACCTTGTCGGCGGTATTCGCCTCGGGGCCGAACCGTTGCCCGAAGACGTAGAGGGCGGCGGTGGGGTCGGCGATGGCCCGCTGCACGTAGTGGTCGAGCAGGTCGGCCAGGTCGTTGTCGGCGCCCTCGAGATCGGGCGGGAGCAGTCGCATCGAGGCGGGGTCGAATAGGTTGCCGCGGATGAAGTCCAGGCTGGCCTTCCCCGGTTGCGACGCCAGGGCCGTCCATCCGCTGCCGGCTGGCGGGAGCAGCTCGGTCACGGGGTGGCGGAAGTCGTCGTCGGCCAGGTACAGCAGCTCCGAGGGTGCTTGCTGTGACTCGACGTTGACGGCGGCACGGTAGTGGGTGCCGGCGTTGTCGGTGAGGTGGATCTGGTAGTGCGGGGTATCGCTGGATCCCTCCCGGCGCCGGTCGACGGCGCGGGCGGCCAGGACACCGTATTTGTTCAGCGGCATGGGTCATCCTCTGGATGCGGTGGGAGCGGCACGGCCGGGATGTGGTCGTGCCGATGGGGCAGGCTTGGTGCGGGATGTGCTCGCCGCGGTAGCGGAGCAGCGACCGCTCAGGTCGGCTGAGCGGCACAAGTCCCGCGCTGGACAGGGATAGGCAGTGGCCGGACCGGCAGCCGTCGTGGAACGGGGACGGCCAGGAGGTGTCCGACTCTTGGCAGGTCCGCCAGTTACGGCGGGGTGTTTCACGGGTAGCGGAGGGCGGCGTGGTCGGAGGCGGGTTTGTCGCGGCGCGCGGTGGGGTCGCCGCTGACGGAGGGCAAGGGGGTGTTCAGCCCCGGTGGAGGCATGCTCAACGCGGGCCAGCCCGGCTGTGGAACCTCGCCCCACACATCCCCGAAGGCCAGCGCCACTCCCGCATCCAATTGGTCGCCCTGGTCGGGGCGCTCGAAGCCGGAGGTGCCGATCTGGGAGCCGGGCCGGCCGAGGAGGATCTGGTGCGAGTACATCTGGGGCCGCGGAAGGCGTACGTCACGAGCTGGCGCCGCTGACGCCAGGGGCGACGAAGCGCCGGTGCAGGGGGTGGAACTTCGGCTCGGGGTCGCTTTGCACGCCCAGTTCGTCCTTGAGTACGGGGGCGATCCTGGCCTCGATGAACCGGTTGAAGTGGTCTTCCGACTCCCAGATGTCCATCACGTTGAGGCCGCCGCGGACGAACCAGGCGGCGTGCAGCACGCACCCGTCCGGTGCGTCCTCTTCCCAGCGGACCTTCCGGCGGACCGCGTCGTACACGTCGGGTGTGATCTCGGGCCAGGAAAAGGTCATCACGACTGCCATGGAGTGTCCTCTCGACCGCCTGGACGTGCCGCGGCCGGACGGCACACGGGATCGCACTGCGAAGCTAAGCTGCCGGTATCGCCGGTGCATTCCGGGGCGTCCATCCGAGAAGGGCCAGGGCCAGGTGTGCTCTCGGCACCGTGGGCGTGATCAAGCTCCAGCTCCTCGTCCTCGGCCGCTGCGACACCCGGGTCGCTGCCCGGCGCGGTGCGGGGATGAGAGGGGCGGCTCCTGTGGGAGTAGCGGGTCAGTGCCAGGCGTCAACCCTCGCGCGCACATGTCACACAGGATGCCGAACGCTGTGCTTTTGATGCGGGGCGATGGCCGGCCGCGGCTATGGTCGGTCGCAGTCCGCGCCGATAGGGCGTGCGCGGGCGAGGCCCGGTGACCAGAGCGCTCTGGCGGCAGTAGTGCCGGGCCGCCCAACCACCCCGCTGTGCTCAGTTCAGCCGGGTGGTGGCGTATGCCTCGATGGCGTCGCGCTGGTACGCGGCAAGACCTGGGGCGATCGCTTCGTAGGCGGTGCGCCAGGCGTCGTTCTCCACGCAGGAGCGCCCGATGGCCCGGTACTCCTCGACGGAGACGCTGCGCAGCTGGGCCAGCGCTCGGTACTGAACGTCGATCTCGGCCTGCACGGGGTCTGCCTCCGCCGGGTGGCCTGCAGCCATGAGTTCGGCCAGCCTGATCATCTGAGCGCTGCGCTTACGGTGCGCGGCATCGGCGTCGGCCTGGCTCATTGTGGCAGCGCGGCGCCGTTGGCGCCGATCCGGGCCGGCGGCAGCAGGCCGGTCTCGTCGTAGTGGCGCAGTGTCCGGGCGGTCACGCCCGACATCCGGGCCACCGCTGAGATCGGCCAGTCCATCACGACTCCTGCACGTTTGTGTCGCCGGGCCGGCCTCTCCGGCCCTGGCCACGACGGTAGGAGCTGCCGCAGCGGCAACTTCAACCCCCGAGACCATGTTCTTCGCAGTCGAACAGGCACGGTCTGCAGCCGAGCGGAACGGACTCCGTCCGGCCCGCTCGAACCGTCAGGAGTCCGACCAGGATCCGGCGATTTGGATGCCGGCGCTGGCTGTGCACTGCCGGTACATCGGTGAGTGGGTGGTGACCAAGCACCGGTGGTGGGGTCTGGCGGTGGACCAGGCCGAGCACGAGGCGCTGCTGGGGTACGCGGCCGGCCGCCCGAACGCGAACCTGCCTTCGAGCGGGCGAGCTGAGACAGCCTCTGGGCATGGGACGGCAGAGCTCAACCGGCCATGGACGGCGGGGGAGGACGGAGGCAGACTTGTACCCTCTTGCCTCTGCCGTCCCTGTTCAGCCAGCACGACCATTGGTCGGCGAGAGAGGCCACCAGTCCGAGTCCGCGGCCGGATTCGGCTGATGGCGCCGAGTCGCGCGGTGTGGGTTGGGCGGAGGAGTTGTCCTCGACCTGGATGATGAGGGCGTTGCCCGGCCGCCATGTCAGGTCGAGGCGGATGTGCTCGTTGTGACCCTCGGTTTGCGCGCGGCCATGGACGGCGGCGTTGGTGGCCAGCTCACTGCAGATCAGGACAGCGTCGTCCTCAAGGTCGGCGCAGCCCCACTCGTAGAGCTTGGCGGCGGCGAAGCGGCGGGCCGCGCCGGCGGCTCTCATGTCGCTGGGGATCTCCACGCAGGCCGACACCGTTGTGGGGTCTTGGATGATCGAAGACGTTGCGTGTCGTGACGCCTCAGGTTCCGTAAGCGCTGTCTGGCGGTTCATGTGCTGGCCCTCCACGCACCTGCCGGTGGCTTCGGGTCCGGGAGCGACGACCGAGATGCAAGACGAGCACGGTGACGCTGGGACGACCCTGGCGGACGGCGGAGCCGTCGCCCACCCGCCGGAGCCTGCGAGAACAGGTCCGGCCCATCATTCCAGGATGCGGAATTTCCATTCCATTAAAATATAGGAAAGGCCGCGTGCTTCGTCAATAGCCGTCAGTCGATCGACGTGTATGGGGGTGGGTTCCAGAGGGCCTGCCGGACCGCGACCATCAGCGACCGGGGCGCCGCGGCCGCGATCGGCGATTCGGCGCTGCTCCTGGACTGGCGCGGCGACGGACGCGGCTACCAACGCCACGACCACACCGCGTCCCCGACCGTCTGACCTGTGATCAGTCGCCGGGGCCGGGCACGTCGTCCTGGCCGTGGGTGAAGATCGGCAGCAGTGCCTCGGCGGCGTCGCACACGGTGCACGCCGTCGTACCGGGCCGTGCGAGCGCGTCGAGCGCCTGCATCGTGCCCAGCGGGTGCGCGCGGTCGGTGGCGCTCGGGCAGCCCTCGGCGTGGACGGTGACCGGGCGTCCGTGGGTGCGGCCGTCGAGCAGCCACGCCCACCGGGCCGGCGCCGAGGTACGGGTACGGGGGTGGGCTGGGATGCGACCGAGGTCGACCCCGGGCAGCAGGCTGGGCATAGGGATGCCCGTTGCGCAGGTGGGCGAGGGTGAGCAGGGCTTGTCGGTCGGCGCTCAAGCGGCGCCATCGGCTCCCGAACGCGCGGCGGCGGTCACGGATGCGGGCTGTCAGGAAGCGAAGGTGCGAGCTGGACAGGTCCAGCCCGGACGGGTAGACAAGCACGTGAAGCCTCTGGTCGGCACGGGTGATCTTCGTCGTGAACCCGTCTACCAGGGGCTTCACTCATCTGTCACGCCAACTGCCCCACCAGCATGGCAGGTTGGAAAGACCTCAATGGCTCCCGGCTCACCGTCTCTAGCCGGTTTTGACCAGCCGTGCGGGCCGCTCCCCAGTTCTATCCTGGTCGCGTCTCCTGGCTGTTCTGTTGCAACTCGACGGCCAGCTCCCAAACGGCTCTCTGGAAATCATCGACAGGTGCGGCATGTTGGCGCCCATTGCGTACAGGCCAGAAGGCGAGATAGCAGCGGAGGCAGACGCTCGCCTCCTGCCAAATGTGTATCCGGAACGGCAAAAGCTCCTCGCTCTCGCGATCGGCCCTTGAGGAATCCGCATAGGAACGGAGGGTCCAGCGCAGCACGAGAAGCATGCAGGGTAAGACCACGGCCACTGCCGCTATGGTGCGGGCATTCGTCGTGCCCAGGTCAGGGCCTGCGATGAACAGGTACACGGGAATCAAGAGCACGAGCATTGCGAAGTAGCAGCCGCAGCTATCGATCTCAGCCTGATGGTGCCTGGGAGGGCTGACCCGCAACGCCAGGTCGCTTTGGTTCCATCCAACATGGTCGACCGACCTCCCGGTGCCCCACGAACCAGACGGGGAAGACGTTCCTCCGAAGATGCCGCCTCCGCCATCATGGATGGTGCGTACGCTTCGAACCTGGTCAAGTCGACGGCACCGTGGGCACGCAGCCAAGTCCCCGCTCCTCACATCCGTGAGCCACTGATTGCATCGCATGCACCAACTCGGTTACAGAATAGTTCAGTTCAATGACTCGGTGCAGTCAGCAGACCACCGGGCACAGGGGCCGGACTGGCTGGGCGCCCAGGTGACGACCTGCGGGCGGGGCTTGGTGGTGATCTGCTCACTCATGCTGCTGCCTCCCCGTCCGCCGGTGCGGAGGGGTGGGTGCGGGCGGCGCGCCGCAGCTCGACGCCGCCGGCCCGCCAGGCGGCGGACGCCGCCCAGTAGGGGTGGGAGCACAGGTTCCCGGAGAGGGCGATCAGCCAGCGCCGCAGCGCGGTCGTACCGGCCCCGGCGGGGGCCTGCGCGAGCTCGGCGTAGGTCTGCTGCACGCCCTTTGGAGCGTGATCAGGTCCTCGGGGAAGCGGAGGTCCGCCAGACCAGCCGGAGGCGGCTCTGCAGGACGGCCATCGCGTCATCCATCCGAGGGGCGCAGCGGGCCCGTCAAAGGCGCCCTGCGGGGCTTCTGCAGCACGGCGGCGGCATGCGGCCGCTGGCCCCTGCCCCTTCTCCTTGCCGTGCTGCTCGCGGCCTCGGGATGCGCCACCGTCCACCCCGCACCTACCCGGCCCGCCGAGGCCTCGCCCGTCACGGTCCCGGAAGACCACAAGCACCCCGTCGCCCCCGGGGCCCGGCCCGGACCGCTGCGCCGCGGTCGGGGGGTTCGGAGGCGGTCAAGGGGCTGTCCGCCTGGGGATGGCGGTGGGCTCGGCGCGATCCAGGTTCGGTAGGGGGACGGCCGGCTTTGCAGGTCAGTTCTGACTCACCTGCAAGGCCACTGGTGTGTTCAGGCGGTGGTGTCGTACAGCTTGGTTGCGGTCTGTCCGTTGCAGTCCCACTGCTGGATGCGGGCGCCGTTGGCGGTTTGGGCGTTCTCGACCTCGAGGCATTTTCCGCTGTAGTAGTTCCTGAGGGTGTAGTAGCCGTTGCCGGCATCGACCGGGTACCACTTCGATCCGGCCTGTCCGTTGCAGTCCCACTGCTGGATCCGGGCGCCGTTGACGGTCTGGGAGTTCTCGACCTCGAGGCACTTGCCGCTGTAGTAGTTCCTGACGTATTCGTAGCTGCCGTGCGTTTCGGCGTACCAGCCGGATCCGGCCTGTCCGTTGCAGTCCCACTGCTGGACGCGGGCGCCGTTGACGGTCTGGGAGTTCTCGACCTCGAGGCACTTGCCGTTGAAGGTGTGGACCAGCCAGCCGTTCGCAGCGGCTGCGGATGTGCGCCGATCGGACGCGGCCGGTCCGGGGCTGGGCAGGGAGGACGGACCGGAGGCGGACGCAGAGGCGGGCGCCAGACTCGTGGGAAGTACGAAAGCCCCGACGGTGGCGCCAAGGACGGCGAACTTCTGGATTTTGCGCATGTCAGCCCCTCTGTTGGTGATGGATGGTGACGTGGCGCTCATTCGACGCCCCGTCCCGTCGAGACGCTGTCAGCCCGATGGGCACTGCCGCGGCCAGGGCCGGCTTCTTGAGCATCGGAGCCTTCCTTCCGGTCTGCGGGACGGGGTGTGCAAGGAAGCGAGCGTGGTTGGCGGCGATAGCGGCGCCAGATCTGGTGTCGAGTATGGGGAGATGGCGTCCTCCCCGTCTTTGGCCGTGAGTGCCGGTTTCCTTGTCACCGCGTGCACGGCGACGGCCGCCGCAGACGGCCAGGGACGTCCGACACTCAAGGGGCGGAAGCGGTTCCCCCGGTCGCGGCCCCGGTCGAAGGGTTCGGGTCGCGCCACATCGAACAGGGGCTCGGCCCGTCGTCCGGCAGGCAGACATCGCCCGTGACGCGGAAGCCGAGCCCCTCGTGGAACGGGATGTCGGAAACCTTGCTGGACTCCAGGTAGGTAGGCTGTCCGAGCCGGTCGCAGTGCGCCAGCTGCTCCCTGACGAGCGCCGAAGCGACACCCGCTCCCCGGGCCGCGGGATCCGTTCCCAGGGGCGGAAGGTACCAGTGCGGCGCGTCCGGGTGGGCCTCGTGCAAGGCGTTCTGGACCACAGCGGGCCGCCCAGCCCCCTTACGACGAAGACAGGCGCGTAGCGAGGCAAGGCCGCCAGCTCCCGTAGGGCGGAGGTCTACCAGGGGCAGGGCCCCGACCACGGAGCGGCCGCCAGCAGCCGTCTAGGCCATTGGGGCCGGTGCCGACGACGATGGCGTCCACCTGCGCGGCCGTCCACCCGATGGCTTGCGCCTCCCCCTTCTTCCCCGCTTTGGTTAGGGACAACAGGTCCAATAGGGGCCCGCCTGCGGGTCTGTGAACGGGTCTGCCGGGCGTCAGGCACGGTGACGGGGTTGTCCCGAGGTACCCGAGGCGGGCATCCACGTCGGCCTCGGCGTTCTACTGACGGCCGACATGGCTCAGTCGGACGTCCAGCCCTTCGCGGTCCGGCACGGCCCGCCGGGGCCGGCGCCGCACTTCGCGCACTCCAGCCGCAGGACCGCGGCGGCGACCGCGGCGTCCCGCTCCCGGCGGCGCCGGGCTTGCGCTGCCTTCGACTCCAAGCCGATCCCGATCCCGGCCATGGCCTCCGGGTAGGTGGTCGTCGCGCGGCATGCGGCAGCCGCCGTCTTGCCGTCCCGAGCGAGGGCGAGGACCTGCCGGATGGTGGGTACGAGCCCAGCCAGCCGCCACGGTCGGGGCCCCGACCGCCGCACCCACACCGGCCCTGCCGCTGGTGGCCCTCCCGGACCCGAGCCGCTCCCGCTACTAGACCCAAGTCCCAGCCCCTGGGCAGGGACCGCCCACTCGGCCCCGCGCTCCTGTTCACTGACCCGCGGTGCAAAACAGCCGACGCTCTCGTGCGGGTTGTGCCGGCGGTGCAGATGCAGGCGCTGCCGGCGGGATGCGCGGCGCCTGGGGAAACGGCTCGGCCAAGGGACGAGATCCTCTGCCAGCGCACGCATTTGGCGTGGAGTGCACCCCGAAGCTGACCGGCAGGGTGCTCGCCCCCACCCGCCAGGTGCCTGAGCATGAACGTGGACCTGGTGACCGGGTGGGCTAGTGCTGTGACCGGGAAGGTTCACCGGGTCACGACGCCCGGCACGGCACCTCGCCGCGTTGTCGGACCGCGCACGTACGTCCAGTACGAGCCGCGGCCCTCCGCCTTGCGATACACCGCACCGGACGCCGCACCCCGGCAAACCTTCCCGGCCACAGCAGTAGGGAGCGCGATGACAGCCAGAGAAGTGGAATCGGAACTGTCCGTCTCCGTATCCACCAACAGCGTCAGCGAGCGGGACGGCTTCGAGTGGTGGAACGGGATGGTCAGCGAAGCGGTCGGGGCGGTGTCGATCACCAGCCGGCATGCCGACCGCTTCAGAGGAGCAGCGACGTCGCTGCGTCTGCCGCAGACCGAGGTGTCCTCGTTCTCCTTCTCGCCGATGTCGGCCCAGCGGACACCCGTGGACATCCGACGCTCCGACCCGGACTGCTACTTCCTCTTCCTGGTCCACGGCAGCCCAATGGGGCTGGAACAGCGCCGCAGCAACACCCTGCTCAAGGCCAGAGACATGGCCCTGTTCGACACCTCCCAACCTCTGGCCTGCGAGTTCGAGGATCACAGCAGACTTTCGCGCGTCACCCTGCTCCGGCTGCCCAGAACCGCCCTGCCGCTCCCACCCGACCGGATCGACGGACTGCTGGGCACCCGCCTGCCCTCCCGCACAGGAGCGGGCGCGCTCCTCGCCGACTACCTGGCCGGCCTGCGCGAGAGCACCGACCGATGCGAAGCCGACGAGCTACAGCGCCTGGGCGCCATCGCGGTCGATCTGGCCACCGTCTTCCTGGCCAGCCGACTCGACAGCCCCCTTCCCTTCCGGCCGAGACCCGCCACCAGGCCCTGCTCGCCCGGATCCAGAACTTCATCGACCACAACCTGGCCGACCCCGATCTCACTCCGGCCACCATCGCAGTACACCACAACATCTCCGTACGCCTACTGCACCAGCTATTCCAGCAGCAGCCGGAGACGGTTGGCGCCACGATCCGCCAGCGCCGACTGGAGCGCAGCCGAGCCGATCTCACCAATCCGCGGATCGCGCACCGGAGCATCGGCCAGACCGCAGCCCGATGGGGCTTTCGCCACCAGGCGCATTTCGCCCGCGCTTTCCGCCTCGCGTACGGAATGTCTCCCAGCGACTTCCGACGCACGGCCGGCATGTGACGGAACGCGTCGCGGGACCTTGACCGACAGGGCTGACCTGCGTAAACGCGTCTGCGGCGGGCGAAGTGGCTGTGGAGGGGCGGGCGGGACCTGGTCCAGGTCCTTGCGGGGTGGCTGTCCGGCCCCGGAAGACCAAGAACCCGACCGGTCGCTGTTCTTGCAGATCGCGCCTGCTCGACGCGGGTCTGGGGCACCAGGACGAGCCGCGGCCCGTCCGACCCTCACGCGCCCCCGCCGTCACCCGGCTCGCCGGGGTTCTCGTCACCGTTGCCGGTGTGCAGGACGAGCGGCTTGCCCATCCCGATGCGGACCTCGTCGAAGAACTGCGGGTCCTGCATCGTCCACGCGCCGCCGACCCTTCCGCCGACCGTCCCGGCCAGCAGCCGCTCGGCATCCCCGTGCTTGTGCCGGGCCGCCTCCGCGACCAGGAACCGCACATCCTCGACCGGCCCGCCGGCGCGGGCGGTCACAGCGGCCATCCGGAACAGCGCCCCGGGGTGCCCGGCTTCAGCAGCCGAGCCCGGCCACTCCGCAGCCCGCAGCAGCTCCCCGCGGCTCAGCGCCTTCGAGCCCAGCCGGTACATCGAGTTGGCGTGCTCCCGCTCCTCCTGGCTCAGCCCGTGCGAGTCCGTCAGCGGGCCGAAGTCCCCGTCGGGCCGGTCCCAGAAGTCCGGCGGCCCGGCGAGTTGGTCCAGCGGATCCGCGAGCCCGGCCGGGACCACCGGATCCGGGCCCTGGGGCCCCGCCGGAGTGGCCTTCGTACCTGCTCACATCCGTCACCTGTCCTTCTCCCCGACGCTCTTCTCCGTCTTCCGATACCCGTCTCGAACATGCCCAGCGAGCTTGCCCCTTGGATGCGTGACGGCCTTGTTCCGCAATGTGTGGAGACGGTCCACCGGTATGCCCGTCAGGACAGCGATCTCCCCATCGCTCAGCCCGCGACTCTGCAGCTCCACCACCCGCCGGCGCTGGCTGTCGCGCTAACCCTGATCTGCGGGATCGCCAGCTGCTGCAGGACCTCGCGGTCCTCCTCGGCGAGCGTCCGCTGTGCCGGGAGCACATCCAGCGCGTCCCCGCCCGGCAGGACGCTGTGCCGCCGCAGCCTTGGCGGCCGCACGGCCCACCCGCAGATGCCGCGGCCGCCCGCTGCCCCGGGGTCCGCGTGCACCGCGCCCAGTGACCATTCCCCCGTCTGGCCGTTAGCCGATCATGGCGTCCGAGTGACCAATCGCCGCGCCACGACCGAGGTCTCCGCGGTCGTGGTCCTGGCAGGCCTTCCCGTACGCGACCGCGCGGGGATCCGGTTCAGCCATCGAGTCTGCGGGCTCCTGTTCCGCTTCCGGGCGCCCTCGAAGACGGCATCAAGATCACCAGTGCCGCTGTGTGGCCGGCCGCCCGCCGCACTTCCACGCCTCGGACCGCAGGGAAAGCGGGTGCTGCGGTGAGGCGCGGCCCCGTCAGTCATGAGTCGGCACGCTGAGCGGGTGCCGGTGCCCACGGGAATCAACGTTGAGGAGAGAACCAGTGGCGGACATTTTCGCCAAGCAGTTGTCGTCGGTCATGCGGACGATGACGGGCCCGGGGCCCCGGCCGCTGTACCAGGCGGTGGAGGGCAGGGACGGGGAGGCCCTGATCGGCGGGGCACGGGTGGTGATGGCGGCGTGCAACGACTACCTGGGTCTGGCGGATGACCCGCGGGTCTCCGCGGCGGCGGTGCGGGCGGTGGAACGGTATGGCACGTCGTGTTCCGGAAGCCGGCTGATCGGCGGGACGCTGCCGCTGCACGAGGAACTGGAACGTGCGGTGGCCGCGTTCCTCGGTCAGGAGGCGGCGATCGTGACCACGACCGGCTGCCAGGCGAACCTGGCACTGACTCCGCTGTTCGGCAGGGGGACGTCGTCTTCAGCGACATGGCCAACCATGCCTCCTTGGTCGATGCCGTCCAGGCCGGACGGGCCGTGAGCCGCAGGTACCGGCACTCCAGCATGGGGCACCTGGAGAGGCAGCTCGCCGCCGCCGACGGCGAGGCCGCGAAGGTGATCATCACGGACGGGCTCTTCTCCGTCGAGGGCGACCTGTGCCGGCTGCCTGAACTCGCCGGCCTCGCCCGGCGCCACGATGCCCGGCTGGTGGTCGACGGCGCCCATGACATCGGGCTGCTGGGCGCCGGCGGGCGCGGGGTGGGCGAGCACTTCGGTCTGATGGACGAGGCCGACCTCCATACCGGAACCTTCTCCAAGTGCTTCGGGTCGATCGGCGGCTCCTCGCCGGGCCTGCGGAAGTCATCCACTTCCTCCGCCACACGGCCCGGTCGGTGATCTTCACCGCGTCCATGCCGCCCGCCTCCGCCGCGGCCCTGGAGATCATCACGAACGAGCCCGGGCGCCGTACGCGCGTGTTCGAGGTGGCGCGCCGGGTCAAGAGCGGGTTGCGGGAGCTCGGCTTCGACACCGGGGAGTCGCTGACCCCGATTGTTCCCGTCCACATCGGTGAGACCGGGATGTGCGGGCGGATGTGGCAGGAGGTCCTGGACGAGGGGGTGTTCACCAGCGTGGTGGTCGCCCCCGCGGTGGCGGAGGGGCACGCGCTGATCCGGCTGTCGCTGCAGGCCACCCACACCGACGACCACATCACCCGGATCCTCGACGCGTTCGCCACCGCAGGCCGGCGCCTGGGCCTCATTCCTGCAGCCCCGCCGGTCCTGCCCCGGCCGCGCGCTGCCGCCGCCACGGCCGGTGCGCGATGACCGTCACCGTCACCCCCGTCGAAGGCCGCGCCGACACCACCGCCTTCATCCGCCTCCCGTACGCCATCTACCGTGACGACCCGCTGTGGGTCGCCCCGCTGGAGCGTGAGCAGCGGGCCTTCCTCGACCCGCGCCGCAATCCCTTCCACACGGTGGGCACGGTCCGCCTGTTTCTCGCCCGCCGCAGCGGCACGGTCATCGGACGGATCGCCGCGATCGTCGACCCCCGCTACCAGGAGCGGCACGACCCGAGGTGCGGCCAGTTCGGCCTCTTCGAATGCGTGGACGACACCGAAGCCGCCGCCGCTCTCTTCAACGCGGCAGCCGACTGGCTCGGCGAGCAGGGCCTGCCCCGGATCCTCGGCCCGCTCAGCTTCTCCACGAACCACGAGTGCGGGCTGCTCGTCGACGGCTTCGACCGCCCGCCCACCATGCTCATGCCGCACAATCCCGCCTACTACCCGCAGCTCTTCAACACCTGCGGATTCACCAAGGCCAAGGACCTGCTGTCCTGGCGCGTGCCCATGCCCGCCGACGGGGAGCCCCCCGCCGTCATCCGCCGGGCCGCCGAACGCGCCCTGAGCGCACCCGAAGTCCGGATCCGCCCCATGAACCGCCGACGCTTCGACAGCGACATGGCCGCCATCCGGGACATCTACAACGACGCCTGGTCCCAGAACTACGCCTCCGTCGCCATGACCGACCAGGAATTCGCCCACACCATCCGGCAGATGAAGCCCATGCTGCGCCCCGAGCTGGTCCAGATCGCCGAGGTCCACGGCGAGCCCGTCGCCTTCGCCCTCGTCCTCCCGGACACCAACCAGGCTCTGCGCGCCGCCCGCGGCCGCCTGACCACCTACGGCCTGCCCATCGGGCTCATCCGCATCCACCACGCCGCCCGCCGCATCAACCGCATCCGGGCCATCGCCACCGGGATCAAGAAGGAACACCGGGCCCGCGGCCTCGCCGCCGCCCTCCTCACCCAGGCCCAGCGCACCGCGTTCCGCCTCGGCTACACCGAGACCGAACTCTCCTGGATCCTGGAGGACAACCGCGACGCCAACCGCTCCACCAAGGCTCTGGGCGGCATCCACTTCCGCACCCACCGCCTCTACGAGCGCACCGCATGAGGTACCTCGTCACCGGCGCCACCGGCTTCATCGGCACCCGTCTGGTCGCCCGGCTCACCGCACACGGACATCACGTCACCGCCCTCGTCCGCAACGGCCGGCACGTCCCCCGGGCCCGGACCGTTCAGGGAGACCTTGCCACCGGAGCCGGCCTGGCGGCGGCCGTCGAGGACACCGACCACGTCATCCACCTCGCCGGACTCACCAAAACCCGCACCCGCAGCACTATGCCGAGGTCAACACCGAGGGAACCCGCCGCCTCTGCGCCGCCATCGCCGCCCTCCCACAGCCGCCGCGCCTGGTCTACTGCTCCTCCCTCGCCGCAGCCGGGCCAGGACGGCTGCGCCACGAAGACGACCCGCCCCAGCCCGTCTCCGCGTACGGCCGCAGCAAGCTCGGCGGCGAGCACGCCCTGCACGCCGCCGCCGACCGGGTTCCAGGCGTGATCGTCCGCCCGCCGATCGTCTACGGCCCCGGCGACCGCGAGTTCCTGCCCCGCCTGGTCACGGCCGTCCGGACCGGCCTGTTGCCCGCCGTCGGCGGCCGGGGACCACGCCACTACTCCCTCATCCACGTCGACGACCTGTGCCAGGCCCTGCTCCTGGCTGCCGACTCCGGCACCCCAGGCGCGACCTACCACGTCAGCGACGGCACCGAACACCTCTGGCAGGACATCGGCACCGCCGCCGCAGTCATCGGCCGACGATCACCCCGCCTCGTCCACATCCCCGCCCGCCTCGCGATCGCCGCGGCCCGCACCCTGGGCCGAACCTCCACCCTCAACCAGGACAAGATCACCGAACTCATCCACCCCGACTGGACCTGCGCACCGGGTCAGCTCCCCTTCACCCCGCGCATTCAGCTCCGCGAGGGCCTGCAGAGCGCCCTGCGGCACCGACAAGGCACACCATGAGGGAACGAGCGACGCGCCGACGTCTTTCCGCGTACGAACGCTTCGTATGGGCCGCCGGCCAGGCACTGCCCCTCAACATCGCCGCCGTCGCCCGAATCCACGGCCGCGCCGATCCCGGCCGACTCCGCGAAGCCCTTGCCGCCGCACGGCGACGCCACCCACTCCTCGCCGTACGCGTCGCCGGCTCGGGGCGGTGGCGGGCGTGGCTGACCACCGAGGAGGTCGCCGACCCGCGGCTCCGCCTCGTCAGGGCGACAGCACCCGACAGTTGGGCCCGCGTGGTCGAAGAGGAACTCCAGCGCCCCTTCGACACCGCCGCCGGCCCCCTCGCCCGCTTCGTCCTGGTGGACGCCGCGGACTCCTTCGACCTCATCAGCGTCTACCACCACCTGGCCGCCGACGCGAGCTCGGCGGCCATCGTCATCCACGACATCCTCCGCGGCTCCGCCGAAGCCCCGAGCGAGCCCGTCCTCCCCCCGCCCGCCGACGCACTCCTGCCACGCCCCAGGCCGGAACTCTCCGACCTCCGCAAACTCGCCCGCTCACTCAGCGGCCCTACCCGCCGGCACCATCACGGCGGTGGCCCCCTCACCTTCACCACCTGGTCCCTGGACGAAGACGAGACCTCCACCATCCTTGCCCGCTGCCGCACCGAAGACACCACCCTGCAGGCGGCACTCTGCACCGCCTTCGCCCGCGCCTTCGCCCGCGCCCGACCCGTACACATCGCCGTCGCGGCAGACCTACGCCGCATCCTCGCTCCAGCCGCCCGCTCGGCCGTCGGCCTCTACGCCACCGGCTTCCTCCAGCCCATCGACACCACCACCCCCGATTTCTGGACCCAGGCCCGCGACGTCAAAACCGACATCCACCGCCGCCTGACCCCGAACGAACTCGGCCCACTCGTCCGCGCATACCGCCTGCTGCCCTTCATCCCTCACCAGGCGATCGGATCCCTGCTCCACCGCAGCGAAACCCAAGGCGCCCGCTTCGACGTATCGATCAGCAACGCCCGCCTCCCGATCCCCACCGACTACGGCCCCCTGCGCCTGACCGCGCTGTACGGCGCCGCACACACCAGCCTCTCCGGTGCACCCCTGGTCCTCGTCGTCGGTATCGACGGCCGCCTGTGCCTCAGCGTCACCTCGACCGACGCCACCGGCTCCCAACACCTGTACAAGCGAGCCATGTCCCACCTGGCGGCGGCACTCAACTGACTTGCGTCCCCGCACCCGGGCCAGTCCAAAGAGCCAGGAGTGATCGGCTGAGCCCCCACGGGCCGGACTTGACTCACCACGGAGTGCCCGGCGCCAGCCGCCCCTGGCCGAGCGCAGCCCCAGCCTTCCGTACCGTCACCAGTGAGCGTCGACCGCCCGCATCGGTGATCTCCCCGTTCAGGACGTGTCAGCGATCTTGTGTAAGTCGCCTGGTTTCATTGGATGCTGAGCCGGTCCTCGAAGAAGAGTGAGAACTGGTTCAGTGCCTCTTTCCA
>NZ_JBIAVJ010000050.1:0-30983 GCF_042894025.1 Streptomyces sp. NPDC001549 | reverse complement strand
CACCGACCCCAAGCCCTACGTCTGGACCAAGACCGCAGACGAGATCCTCGAACGCCTCGCCAGTTATCTGAACAGAATTCCCGACTCAGAAGACTTGCGGTCGTCGAGGCCCTCAAGGCCGCCAAGGTCGACGAGGCGTTCGCCGCCGTCCTCGATGCCGCCTCCAACGCCGTGATGGACGCCGCCGAGGACCCCTACGACTTCGACGACCGCCTCGACGCCGACAACCTCAGCGGTGCGGCCAGCGACGTCCGCCGCATCTTCCGCTGGATCTGACCCGCCATCCCGCGCAGACCCCATCAGGAGAGGCCCGCCGTGAAGACCTGCGTCTTCTGCTCCATCACCGCCGGGGAGGCCCCGGCCAGCATCGTCCGCGAATGGCCCGGTGGCCTCGCGGTCCGCCCCCGCAGCGGCGGTGTGAACGACGGGCACGTCTTCGTCCTGCCCCGCGTCCACGTGGACGACGCCAGCACCGACCCGGACGTGAACGCTGCGGTAAGGCGCCGGGCCGCCGAGCTGATGGCCGAGCACCCCGCCGCGAACATCATCACCAGCACGGGGTAGGCGGCGACCCAGAGCGAGTATTCGACGAGTTGCAGGCCTGGTTCGAGCGCTTGGCAGAACGCGAGGCGGGGTCGGGGACCCGGCCCGGTGACGCCATCTTCCTCTCGCCAGATTTCGGCACGTCGCAGAGTTGCTGTGAGGCGTCGGCGCCAGCAAGGAGGACCTCGCCCGACTGCGCACGGACGCCCCCGCACCCGTCTGGGCACTCAATCAGCCCGCCATGGAGAACGAGACGTTGCGGCAGCAGTCGCATCTTTCGGCGCTGAGCGTAGTTCCCCCTCGGGCCCCGTCTTGAGGACATCCGCGACCGAACGGACCACTCAACCCACCGGGCTGGCTTGTTACCGGTCTCGCGGCGGGCCAGGGGCGCTACCGGCACAAGGGCCTTGTCGACTGCCTCCCCAGAGGCCTTGCGGCTCGGTGGAAACGCTTCTGCACGCAAGGCCGCGCAGCCCGTGAAGCGCCCATCCCCGTATGCAGGTCGCGGCTGCTCTTTCAGCCAAGTTCATTACGCAGAGTGGTTGTCCGTATCCTTTGCGTGCACACCCTGGCTAGGCTCCTCGCAGCGGACACGCCAGCCCGTCGCCGGTAGCAGGGGGTGCTTCCGCCGTCCCCTTTTTCTCACGAGTCGAGGGCGGGATCGCTGTGACAGCACGCGTGGAAGACGTTCGGAAGCTTCTCGAGCAGGCGGCGGGTGGAACGGTCGAGATCCCGGTGTCCGTGTTCGCCGACCCCGACGCCGCGGCGCTCGTCTTTCCGGGCGGCACCGTGCGGATCGACGGCGCGGTGAGCGATCCGAAGGCTCTGTCGGTCGGCGGGCAGGCCACGATCACCGCGTCCTCGGCACCGGTGGACGTCGCGTTCACCGCCGACGGCGAGTGGGTGACCGGAACGGTGGCCGCGGTCGACCTCGGCGAGGGCCGCAGGCTCGTCCTGGTCGACGGCGCTCCGGAAGGTACGGCACTGCCTGCCGGAGCCTGGGCGCTGGCGGACGGCCGGGCCCTGCGGCTGACCAGGCGCACGCCTGGGCCGCCGACCGACCCTGAACGCCTGGACGGCCTGGGCCGTGCCCTGCCCGCTGTGAAGCACCGGGACGGAGCTGCCCGCGATCTCACACCGCAGGCGCTGGTCACCGAGCACGGCATCCTCACCCCCCGCCCCGGGCCGCGGCGCCGCAAGGGCATGCGGGTCCTCGAAGCGCCATCGGTGCGCGGCTGGTCGCCGATCGGTACCCCGGGCGGCGACAACGGGCTGAGCGTCGACTACTACAGCCCGCCGCTGAGGATCGCCGGCGCGCTGACCGCCCTGCCGGCCTCCCCGCCGTACAGGACGGTGGTCGGCGGTGTGCTGCTGGTGGACACCGGCGCGTTCAACGGCTCCGCGATGGGCGCCTACGTCGTGCCCGACGGCTCCGGCGCGGATCCGTCGCTGTTCGCTTACGGCTCGCTCGGCAGCCAGGTCGGCTTCGGTCCGCCGCTGTTCCAGGTGCGCGGCATCTCCGCCGGGTTCGGCTGGAACAGCCGCGTGCGCGTGCCGCTCGCCGATGCGCTGGACGGCTTCCCGTTCCTGATGGCCCTGGACAATCCGGGCGCGATCGGCGCAGACGACGAGGAAGTCGACCCGCTCAAGGTCCTCGGCGAGCTGATCGGCGGCTCCAACCCGTGGGTGCGGCCGCAGGAGGGCGACCTCTGGTTCGCGGCGGGCCTTGCCTTCGACTGCTTCGAGACGTTCAGCGGCCGGGCCATGGCGCTGGTGCAGACCGGCTCCGACCTGACGATCAGTCTGCTCGGCGCGGCTGGCATGCAGCTGCCCACCAAGAGCGACAAGAAGATCGCCCGGGTGGAGATCGGCATCGAGGCGACCCTGCGCCCGGCGGCCGGGGAGCTGAGCATCGGCGCGGCGTTCACCGAGAAGACGTTCCTGATCGACCCGAACTGCAAGCTGCGCGGCGGCGTCGGCATGAAGTTCTGGTTCGGCAATCACCCGCAGGCCGGCGACTTCGCGTTCATGCTCGGTGCGATCCCCGCAGGCCGGGAGCTGCCCGCCCGATACCCCCGCCAGCAGCCTGCCGGTCTGACTTGGGGCGTCGGGTCGACCGTCAGCATCACCGGCAACGCCTACGCCGCGTTCACCCCCAAGTCTTTGATGGCCGGCGGCTCACTGGACGTCGTCTTCCAGTCCGGCATGCTGCGCGCCTGGCTCACCGCCCGGGTGGACGCCCTGCTGGAGTGGAACCCCTTCTACTTCGACGTCGGCATGGGGATCCGGGTCGGAGTTTCCGCGACGATCAAGGTCTGGTTCGTCAAGATCAGGATCTCGGTCGAGGTCGGCGTCAGCGTCCGGATCTGGGGCCCCGCGGTCGGCGGCGAGGCGACCGTCCACCTGTGGTTCATCTCCTTCACCATCGGCTTCGGCGCCGCCCGCCGCAACCAGACCCCGGCGCTGGACTGGGGCGGGTTCCAGGGCATGCTGCCGCCGCCGGAGAACATGGTCCGCACCACTGCGATCGCCGGGTATGCCGGCGAGGGCGCGCCAGCCACCCGAGGCGATGTCAAGCCGTGGCTGGTCAGCAACGGCGGCTTCACCTTCACCGCCGACACCCAGGCACCCGTCAGCAAGGCCTACTTGAACCAGGGCGCCGACACTGTCGAGGCCGCCACCGGCACCGCCGTGGACATCCTGCCCATGCACCTGCGGGGCAAGGGCAGCGAACTGCGCATCTGGCTCACCTACAACGGTCAGGCCGCGACGCTGGCGCCGTGGGGCCGCGCGGCGCTGCGCGGCAACGTGCCCAACGGCCTGTGGGGCCAGCAGCCGGACGCGCCGAACGACGGGATCATCCCCGACCAGATCCTCGGGATCCGGCTGACCTCGCCACCGGTCGACCACGGCACCGACACCGGGTTCATCGACGAGGAGGCCATCTCCTTCGACCCGATCAACCCCGACGGCAACCAGCCGCTGTCCGTCGGCGAGCCGGTCACGGGCCCGGTGCCGACCCGCCCCGGCGGCGTCATCGCCGCGATCCAGAACGGCATCGACACCACCGCCACCCGCGGTAACCGCACCGCCCTGGTCCAGGCCCTTACCGGCCTCGGCGCGAACCTCGGCACCCTCGACACCGACCTGAGCGCCTACGCCCAGGCCGCGGGCACCGCCTTCACCGCCGAACCGATGCTGATCGCGGCCGGCTGACCCCTGCGCCGCCGCAGGCCGCCCGGACCGTGCCGGGGCCGGTCCGTGATGCCGTGCGCCCCGCGTCCGCCGCCCACCCTCACCCGCCCGCCGCCGCGTCCTGTCGAAAGGCACGCCCGTGACCACCACACCCGACTCCGCCTCCCGACCGCGCACCAGCGAGCCGGGTGCCCAGCACCGCACCCGGTTCTTCGACCACCGCATCCCCTCGCTGTACGCAGGGCGGTACCGGATCGACAACCGGCAGACCCTCAAGGACCTCGGCGGAGCGGACCGCGTCATCGACGCCACACCGCAGCCCTTCGACGTCGTCCAGCCGCGCTTCAGCTTCGATCCGACCGGCATCAACGCGCAGTTCCCGGTGCCGGACGCGGTCGGCACCTACAGCCAGACCCTCGCCCACATCAACCTCGACGCCCCCGGCCTGCCGTGGGCCCGGCTGCTCGGTGACGGTCAGCCGGGCGCCGTCCCGTGGATGGCCCTGCTGCTGTTCCGCGAGGACGAACTGCCCGAGGACCCGGACGCGGTGGGCCTGGTCACTGCCGGGAGCGTGCGCGAGCTCCTGGACGGATCCCATGGCCCCGGAGCGGTACCGGTCATCGCCCCGGAGAGCATGCGCCCCGACGAGTACGACGAGCAGTGCGTCACCGTCCTCGTATCCGCCGCCCTGTTCGACGCGGTCAAGCCGCTGCCCGTGGAGATGGGCTACCTCGCGCACCTGCGCGAGGGCGGGCGCCCCGATGCCACCCGCGTCGGCAGTGCCCCCGCCCCGGACGAGGGCGAACTCAACGCCGTCCTCGTCGCCAACCGCTTTCCCGCCGCCGGCGGACGCCACGTCGTCCACCTGGTCTCCCTCGAAGGCCACGACCGGTACCTGACCTCCCCCGCCCCCACCGGGGGCGTGCGTCTGGTCTCCCTCGCCTCCTGGTCCTTCACCACCGAACCGGACTCCGGCGTCGGTTTCGGCGACCTCGCCCAGCACCTGGCAACCACTGACGGCAGCACGCCGCGTCCCGCGGACGAGCTGCGCCTGCGCGTGCCGACCGCCCGCCCGGCCAATCCGGTCGGCCCGCAGAAAGAGGCCCTGGACCGGATGGCGGGCGGGGCCGTGGCCCTGCCGCAGCGCCTGGAGAGCGGTGAGCGCACCCTTGCCTTCTACCGCGGCCCGCTCACCGCCCTACCCGCCCAGGAGCTTCCCGAACCGGCCGCCATCCGCCTGGACTCCCCGGGCGAGGCGCTGATCTACCTGCAGCAGTACGGCGTCTTCGACACCGCCTACGCTGCCGCGTTCACCGCCGGGCGCACCCTCGCCCTCGCGGACGCCGAGTTCCGCAGCGCCCTGCTGGAGTTCCGCTCCGCCGCCCGCTCCGCGGCCCGCCGCCTGGCCTCCCACCCCGAGCTCGCCGCCCGTGCCGCGACGGCGCTGACCGCCCGCCAGCTCACCGCCCCCCTCGCCTTCGAGGCATTCGACCGCCTCCTCACGGACGGCGCCACCCGCTCCGGCGGCGCCCGCCTCGTCCAGGCCCTCGACCAGGCTGGCCCCCAACTGCGTGCCGGCCGCCGCCGCACCGCCACCCGCACCCGCCGCAGGCCTGGTGACGCACGCGCCGTCCTCGCCCAACCGGGCGTCGCCGCCCTTCTCACCCAGGCCGCCCCCGACCAGTTCGCGAAGGTCACCGCCTGGCTGGACGCGCTGCGCCGCCTGGAGCTGCTGGGCTTGTCCCATCTGGTCCCCGACTCGCGCGCGTTGCCAGCGGAGAGCATCCGCTTCGCCTACGTCGACGGCGACTGGGTGCGGGCGGCCGTGGACGGGGCACTGAGCGTCGGGGTCGGCCACACCCTGGACTCCGACCTCAACAAGCTCGCCACCGGCGGCGGGCCCATCCCGAAGTGCGCGGTGCTGATCAACTCCAGCCTGGTCCCGAACTGGCCCAAGGCCGTCGTCACCGCCTACAAGGGCACCGAAGCCGTCGAACCGGTGCGCGAGGCCGTGTTCGGCACGGAGATCCGCCTGGCGCTCTTCCCGGAACTGATCGACCGCTTCGAGCTGGCGGAGCCGCCGCGCGGCCTGTGCTTCGGCATCGGCGATGTCGGCACCATCGAGCTCCGCGAGATCACCGGGGACCGGATCGGCCACCCCATGGGCGAGTTCCCGCCGCCACCGCCCGCCGACGACAGCCGCTTCCGCCGCTTCCTGCGGCCCGGCGAGCGCGACGTCCTCAACGTCGACGGCGCCGGCGACGCCCTGGTGCCCGCGCTGTCCACCGCACACGGGCTCACCGGAGGCCGGCAAATCTCCTCCGCGCAGTTCGCCCTGCAGATGATCAACTCGCCGCAGGCACAGACCTTCTCGCGGCCCTGAGCCCTGTCCCCGCGCCGTACTGCCAAGCGCTGACCGAAAGGACCCCGGGCCATGTCCGTGGACACCACCCTCATCGTGCCGGTCGAGGTCGCGGCCCTCGCCGTCAACCGGGCCACCCGCGACACCGGAACCCCGCACGTCTTCCACCGGTGGATCACCAACTTCAGCAGCATCGGGGAAGGCATCCCCCCGGAGCCCGCCCCGTTCTCCAGCCCCGAACAGTGGACCGGCCGGGAGGACCGCCTCGGCGTCTACCTCCAGTGGGAACTGCCCGCCGCCCTCACCCGCGGACGCCACGACGAGGAGGAAGGCATCGGCGACTTCCCCCTCGTGCCCAACCGGTGGCTCGTCGTACGCCACACCGACAGCACCCGCCCGCTCAAGGCCTGGATCGTCCAGAGCGACTACCTCGACCCCATGAACGGCAGCGTCTCCTTCCAGGACCCCGACAGCGAAGAACCCGCCGCGATCCTGATCGGCAATTGCCACGAGCTCACCGGCCCCTGGCAGGAACCGGCCGACGCGCACACGCCGTTCCTCACCGCGATCGGCCCCGGTCTGCCGGCCTTCTCGGTCTTCCAGCCCTACAACAGCAACGTCTTCTCCCTCCACGACACCCTCCTGGACACCCCCGAGGGGGAGCTGCCCGCGCGGGAGCGGCTCAGCTACTTCGTCGCCGGCTGGTACTCGGACCCCTCCAGCGACATCCTCGCCGGCACCGAGGACCTCGCCGCGCTGCTGGAGCGCCTGCAGTGGCGGCCGCCCGTCGGCTACGGCAGCGGCATCCGCTCCTCCGTCTACTCCGGCACGGTCCTGGGCCTGGACTGGGACCTGAACGGTCCCGTCCCCGACTCGCCCTGCCCGAAGCCGGCCGACGTCACCCCGGTCGTGTCCAACAGCATCGCCGAAGCCGTCGGCGAGCTCGGGGCCCAGGCCGGCGGTGAAGGCGCGCTGTCCGCCGTGGAGGCCGACTTGTTCCGGGCGTTCCTGCTCGGCGGCATCGACGCCCTGGAGGAACGCGACCGGCCCGAGGCCGACATCCTCACCGACCGCCGCGCCCACGACAGCGCCTTCGGCCCCGTCGCCGGAGGCTACCGCTGGTTCATCGGTGAACGCGGAGAGGAGACCGGCCGCACCACCTCCCGCGCGACCCGGGAGGCGGAGGCCGAGACCGTCGCCGACCTCAACCGCCGCCAGGCCGGCCACGATGCCACCGAAGCCGAACTCGACACCGCCCGCGAACGCCTCTACCACCTGTGGTGGCTCAGCCACCTGAAGAAGAAGCCCGCCGACTTCACCGGCCGCATCGACGACGAACTCGACCCCGGCAACGCGGACGGCGCAGCCGGACGCGTCGTCGCCCTCGCCCGCCAGCTTGCCGACCAGCGCGCCGAACTGCCTTGGGGCAAGAGCGAGGCGGACCTGGCCGCCCGCATCGACTTCCTGTACCCCGCCTACGGCGCCCGGGCCGCCCGCCGCCTGATCCGCGTCCCGGCCGAGGACTTCGAGTACAGCGCCGACCCGGTCCTCACCCTCCAGGGCGCCAACCTCCACGCCCCCCTCACCCGCGACAGCGCCCTGCCCTGCCGAACCCCCGAACGGATCGTCACCCGCGCCTCCGGCATCACCACCACCGACGTCGCCGACACCGCCGCTCAGATCGACCTCACAGGGCAGCAGCCGCCCTGCTTCCCCGCACTGCTCAGCGAGTTCCTCATCCTCGACCGCGCCCTGCGCACCGGCGTGATCCAGGACGTCACCGGCACCCTTCCCGAATACGGCACCACGCCGTGGGCCATGCCCTGGCAGCCGCTGTTCCTGCTGTGGAAGGCCGAGTATTTTCCCCTGCCGATGCGCGACGGCGACGAGGCGCACTGGGACTTCATCGACGGCTCCCGCTACCAGTGGAAAGGCACCGGAGAACCCGGCACGCCGCTGGTCGTCTCCGGCCGCCAGACCCTCGCCCCCACCGCCGGCCACATCGTCGACGGCACCCTGCAGACTTACGCCCGCGTGCGCGACCAGCTGTCCGCCGACGTCCTGCGCCAGGTGCGCTCACGGGCCCGTGAGGCGGACTACCTCTCCCAGACCCTCGACGGCTTCGGCGCCGGCATCGCCCAGCGCCAGCCCCTGGCCGGCCTCCAGCCCGCTGGCGAGCTCGCCGACCTCATCGGCAACGGTGACTACCCCCCGCCCGACCCCGGCCCCCTGAAGGCCAGCGACTGGGACCCCGACCCCGTCTCCACCTTCCAGGACCTGCGCGCCGGCCAGCTCGCCTTCCTCGACCTGGCCGTCGTCGACCGCTTCGGACGGTCCGTCAACCTGATCACCAACGCCACCCACTTCACACCCGAGATGCCGGACACCATGCGCCCGGCGCATCCCGTCAGCGATCACGATCCCGACCGGCTGGTCGAACTCGGCCCCCGTCTCCTGCAGCCGGCCCGGCTGCGCTTCGACTTCCTCGCCGCCGCCAGCGACGAGGACACCGACCTGACCCCCGGGGCCAACCCGGTCTGCGCCTGGCTGCTGCACAACCGCCTCGACCGGTCCCTCGTCGTCCACGCCCCCGACGGCGCCGCACTCGGCGAACTGCGCGTCACCTTGAACGAACACGGGCAGCGGGCTGTGACATGGTCGGCCCTGCCCGGCTCCGAGGTGACCCGCTTCGAGGAGCTGGAGGAGCTCACCCGGCACACCTACCAGCTGCTGAACGCGGTGAAAAGCCGTGGCCCGGAGACCTTCGACGCCTTCCGCACCACCGTCGACCGGGCCCTGCAGACCATCGACCCGGACGGCCCGGCCGACCCCGGCCTCGGCTTCCTCCTCGGCCGCCCCCTCGCCCTGGTCCGCACCCGCCTCACCATGAACCTGCGCGGGCCCCTGCGCACCGACGTCAGCTGGGCAAACCTCTTCGAACCCACCCCCTCCCAGCTGCCGAGCTACCCCTGGGCGATCCGCCTCGGCGAAGCGCAGCAGAGCGACGACGGCCTGGTCGGCTACGTCCTCGAAGACGACTACGAGCACTTCGAAACGGTCGTCGACCCGGCCGCCGGCGGCGGGCAGTACCTGCGGCCGATCGGCGACAGGCCCAGCCTGGAGCTGGACTTCGGTGACAACAACACCGCGGTCGCCACCGTGCTCCTGGACCCGCGGGCGGCCGTGCACGCCACCACCGACATCCTCGCCACCAAGAAGGTGTTCGTCCCGCAGGAGTTCACCGACCAAGCGATCACCCGCATGAGCGTGAACTTCCGCACCGGCCCGCTCCTGGCCGCCACCACCGCCCTGCGCGGCCCCCAGGGCGGGAGCGAGGAGACCGTCCTCATGCCGACCCCCGCCGGAGTCATCGGCACCTGGACCTGGTCCGAAAACCGCGACGGCACCTGGGACAAGCTGCCGATCCTCAGCCAGGACCAGTACGACCTCCCCCTCGCCGAACCCGAGATCCGCTCCGGCTTCCTCACCCTCGACGACGCCGCCGCCCACAGCCGCACCAACCACTGAGAACCCTCACCACCATGCCGTCCCCGCCCCACGCCGGGGCGGTGACGGCATGCAAACCGAAGGAGCCCCGTGACTGTTGTGATCCAGACCCAGGACACTGACACCTCCGCAGCCCATGACCCGCTGCTGTCGTACAGCGTCAGCACCACCCCGAGCCCGCTCAAGGCGTCGCCGGAGAACCCTCAGGCCCCCGAGGAGATCGGGGAGGTGGTCATCTCTGTCGCCCGGCAGAGCGGCACCCCGGCCGACGTCGAATGGATCAGGGTGAAAGTCCCGGCCGGGACGATGGCACCCGACCTCGCCACCGACCTGAACAAGATCAGCCCCCGGATCAGCCTCACCGGCTGGACCGTGCGCCTGGACGCGGCCGCCAAGGAGTTCGTCTGCGCACCCGCCGGCAGCCACGCGCCGATCGGCCCCGACACCGGATTCACCATCCAGCTGTCCGACATCCCCATCAGCCGCAAGGTCGGCACCGCACCCATCACCGTCACCGAAAGCTCTCGCACCGGTAGCTCGGCATTCCAGGACCGGCTCACCGTCTTCAACCTCGGCAAGTTCCCCGCCGACTTCTACCTGCGCAACTTCCTGTGCGAACCCTCCATCATCCCCAACGGCGGCGACGTCAAGCTCACCTGGGAACGCTCCGCCAACGCCACCTACGAACTCCTCTATGGCGACGTCAACCGTGACGTCACCAACCGCACCAGCCTCGACGTCGAAGGCGTCAAATCCGACACCACCTTCTACCTCCGCGCCACCACCGGCGACCCCACCAACCCCGTCATCCGGATCATCTCCGCCCAGGTCACCGTCACCAAATCCGATCTGGAAGTCGGAAACCTCGCCGTACACGGGGAGCTGGCGATCACGGGGAGGGTCCTCACCCGGCAGGAACTCTTCATTGGATTCAAAGAGCGGTGGTTGACGACCTCGGCGACGACCGATGGCATCCTCACCGCACGGCTCCCGTGGGCCAGCGGCGCAGGTCTCTATGTCGACGCGGGCCGAGGTATCCACTTCCTGCAGCCCCTCGGGGACGGGCACCAGCCCTACCTGTCGATCCCGGTGCTCAAAGGTGAGGCAATCAGGATCAAAGCCTCCACGAACGCCAACCCGAGCATCGAGTGGTTCGGGTTCGGAAGGAACGAACTGGTTACTCCCTACCCGTAGACCAGTGATCGCCGGCACGAGACAAGCCCCGTGGCGGAGAACGTGAAAACCGCGGGGGCACCTGGCACAAGCTGCCCATCCTCAGCCAGAACAGTACGACCTCCCCTCGCCGATTCCGAGTTTCGCTCTCTCCTCACTCTCAACGGCGCCACCGCACACGGCCGCGTCGACTACTGAGAACACTCCATTGTTGTGCGCCGTGCCGCGCCCCGGGCGGCACGGCCCACGAATCGTGAGGAGGGCGTCCTGACTCTGATCGTCCAGATGCGGGACGCGGGCATCGCCGCGAACGCCCCCTGCTGTCCTAAACACCGTCACCATCACCCCGAGCCCGCTCAAGGCATCGCCGGAGATCCGCAGGAGCCTGAGGGCACGACCAGGGCGGCCCCCTCACCCTCGCCACCCGGGCCGGGGTACGCGAACTCCACGTACTGGCCGGAAAAGACACCCACCACGGCGACGTCAGCGTCACCATGGGCATCCCGGCCCTTCCCGGACCGGACCGGATCACCGCCACCGTCGGCAAACGACGCTGGCCCGCCCTCCACGTCGACGTCGGCAATCCGCACGCCGTGGCCTTCGTGGACGACCTCGACCACGCCGGCACCCTCGACACCGCCCCCGCCGTCACACCGCACAGCGCCTACCCGCACGGCACAACCGTCGAGTTCGTCCGCGACCTCGGCTCCCGCCACCTGGTGCTCCGCGTCCACGAACGCGGCGTCGGCGAAACCCCCTCCTGCGGAACGGGCGCCTGCGCCGCGGTCGCGGCAGCCCTCCACCGCACGCCCCATCCGGGCGGTCCCGTCCGCTACACCGTCGACGCCCCCGGAGGGTGCCTCCTGGTCGATGTCGCCGCCGACGGGACCATGACACTCACCGGCCCGGCCTACCTCACCGCCCAGGGCACCGTCCGCCTCCACACCGCATGGCCCACGGCCGCCGCGCAGGGCGAAAGGGGGCTCCAGAGGCCCGCCTACGGGGCCTCCACACCCGCCCTGCTGGCTCGGGCCAACCACGGCCTCAGCCGCCTCAGCCGCGAACACGGGCACCAGGACAGGGCGGAGGCAGACCGGTGAAAGGCGACGGACACGAGGCACACCCGTTGATCGGCCGCCTCGTCCGCGACATCGCCTCCGGCACCGAGGGCCGGCTGATGGCCGTAGTCCAAGAAGACCTCCCGACCCACACCGGCCCCCCCGCACGACCCGGCGCGCGTACATCCGCCCCACAGACGGAGGCAGGGAGCTCCCCACCGCCCTCGCCAACATCGAACCCCTCGGCGCATCCTGACCCGGTAAGGGCCCGCCGGTCGCTCGAAGGCTGACCGTACGAGCAAGACACGAAAGCCCCTGGCGACCGCCAGGGGCTTCGTTGTGCCTACGGGCCAGACAGGCCGGATCGTCCGCAGGCGGCGACGCTTGATGGGTCATGGGCAAGGCGTGGTGCTTGTTGGTGTCGTCCGGGTCGTGATGTGAGGTCTGCCGGAGAGCGATGACATTCGCTTTCGGCCCGGGACCGTTTCCCGCCTGACGGGACGCGGGGAAGAAAGTTCGGCCGCTGCTCCCGCCTGGCGGGACGTACGGCTGATCGGCCTTTCCTTGCAGTTCAGGGCCGTGTGGCGTGGTCTCCATGACAGTGGATATCAGGGTCATCCGGGCCGGTCAGATGTACCGCTACTACCTGCGCCAGACCGTTGTCGGCGACGGCCTCCGCCTGGCCCGCACGCCGCTGCGCGAGGCCCAGGAGCAGGCCGGTGTCCCGGCCAGGCGATGGATGGGCCGCGGCCTGGCCGTCCTCGGACTGACGGCGGGCGAGGAGGTCACCGAGGCGCAGCTGCGGAACTTGTTCGGCGAGCGGGGCCGGCATCCGTACGCGGACCGGATCGAGGCCGAGCTGCTCGCCAGGGGCGAGTCCCCGAAGAAGGCGTGGAAGGCCGGCGCCCTCGGACGCCGGGTGACGGTCACCGGTGTCGACTTCGTCTTCCGGCCGCAGCCGACGCTCTACCTCCTGTGGGCGTTGGGGGATGAGGAGACCCGCCGGGTGATCGAGGCCTCGCACGAGTGCGCGATCGAGCGGGTGCTGGAATGGATCGAGGACGAGGTGGCGGTGATCCGGTACGGCAAGGACGGCATCTACCGGGTACGTCCGCCCGGCGGTCTGGTCGCCGCCCGCTTCCGCCACTACGAGGCGCGCTCCGGGATGCCCTTGCTCCATGACCATCTGCTGCTGTCCGTGAAGGGGCAGCGCCTGGACGGGAAGTGGGGCTCGATCCACACCACGGCCCTGCACGAGAACACCGTCGCCGCCTCAGCGCTCTACAACGAGCTCGTGGCCGCTGCGGTCTGCGAGGCGCTGGCACTGGCGACCGAGCCGCGGGTCGTTACGGCCGGGCGCCGCCCCGTCATGGACATCGCGGGCGTGCCCCACGAGCTGATCCGCTGGACCGCCATCCGCGGAGAGCAGATCGCCGCCTGCCTCACCGACCTGGAGCACGATTACGTCACCGCCGTCGACGACGACGGCGAGCTGAAGTACCTGCCCGCGGTCTCCGAGCGGGCCCGGGTGGAACTGATGCGGATGGCCGCCCACAAGACCCGCCCGCCCAAGCCGAAGGCCCGCTCCCTCACGCAGCTGCGCGCCGACTGGAAGCAGAGCGCGATCGACACCTCCAAGGTGGCCGCCGACATCATCGACTCGCTCCTCGAGCGCGCCCGCGCCGCAGCCGCCCGGATCCGGGCCCGGGTCGCCGCCGTGGTCGACGTCGCCCTGGCGGCCGTGGACGTCGCGGCGGTGGTGTTCGTGATGAACGGCGGCGGCCGGTTCCACCGCCGGCACCTGCTCGCCGAAGCCCGCCGCCACCTCGCCCTCGTCCTGCGCGGCCGCCGCCGCGACCCCGGCCTGGACGAGAAGATCGTGGCTGCCGCCATCTCCACCCACTGCCTGGACATCAGCGAGCCAAAGACCGTGCGCGGCCTGGAGGCCGGCTACCGCCTCTACACCGCCCGGTGGGCCCTGTCCGACCTCCCCGCCCGCCGCCGCCCGCCCACCCCCGCACCCGACCCGGACCGGCAACCCCCGGCCGATCCCGGCGAGCCGGCTGCGCCCAGACCCCCGGGCCAGGACGCGGGGGAGTGGGAGATACCCCGCATCCCGCTGCAGTACGAGCGAGCTGTCCTCGCCAGCGCGGTGGTGAGGGAGAAGCTGCGCACCACCACCACCACCGCCACCGCCGTTCGGGGCCGGGCGTACGACGTCGTCGCCCACCAGCAGGCGGCGATGCCCGAGCAGCTGCTGGCGCCTGCGGCCGCCGAAGCCGAGCACGACGACCAGGAGCCAGAGGCCGGGCGCGGAGAAGCGATCGACCTGACGGCGCTGCGGGCCTTGAGAGAGTCCCGCACTGACGTGGAAGCCCTCGATCTCACGGCCGGCGCATCAAGCTGCTGGAGCAGGAGAACGAGGTCCTGCGCCGGGCCGCGGCCTACCTGTCCCAGGCGAACCTCCCGGGAAAAGGATCTACCCGCTCGTGAAAGAGCTGGCTACGGACGGCATTCCCGTCACGGTCACGTGCCGGGTCTTCAAGCTTGCCAGACAGCCCTACTACCGGTGGCTGGAGCGGCCGGTGACCGATGCCGAGGTCGAGCGGGCCGCTCGCGCGAACGCGCTGTTCGACGCCCACCGTGAGGACCCGGAGTTCGGCTACCGCTTCCTGGCCGACGAGGCCCGCAGCGCGGGATCCGGCATGGCCGACCGGACCGCGTGGCGGATCTGCCGGGACAACCGCTGGTGGAGCGTGTTCGGCAAGAAGCGTGGCAGGAACAAGAAAGCCGGCCCACCGGTGCACGACGATCTCGTTCGCCGCGACTTCACCGCGACCGGCCCGAACCGGCTGTGGCTCACCGACATCACCGAACACACCACCGGTGAGGGGAAGCTGTATCTCTGCGCGATCAAGGACGTCTTCAGCAAGCGGATCGTGGGCTACTCCATCGACACGCGCATGAAGTCCCGCCTGGCCGTCACCGCCCTGGACAACGCCGTGGCCCGGCGCGAGCATGTCGCCGGATGCATTCTGCACAGCGATCGCGGATCGCAGTTCCGGTCCCGGAAATTCGTCCGGGCGCTCGACCGGCACCGGATGGCCGGATCGATAGGAAGAGTCGGGGCGGCTGGCGACAACGCGGCCATGGAGTCCTTCTTCAGCCTGCTGCAGAAGAACGTCCTCGACCGCCGGACGTGGGCCACCCGCCAGGAACTGCGGATCGCGATCGTCACCTGGACCGAGAGGACCTACCACCGCCGCTGCAGGCAAGCCTCGCTCGGCAGGCTGACCCCCATCGAATTCGAGACCCTCATGACGACACCGGCCCTTCAGGCCGCGTGACCGAACCTGTCACCCGAACCTGCATCAGACCCGTGTGCGACGCAGCCCCCAGGGCCCGCGCGTGGGTCGCCCGCTCCGGATTACCCGGGTAGGCGAACCAGGCCACGACACTGCCGCCCACCATGCCGTCCGGGTCGATGTCCTCCGGTACGAACGCAGCCAGGACCAGGCCGCCCGCCTCGTCCTGGTCCACCATCCACCGCTCGTCCGGGAAGGCCGCGGCCTCGCCGGCGCGCCGTCGCAGAAGGGCCGCGGGCCTCACGCAAGAGCCCCTTCGTCATCACGGCCTCCGGTCGGAGAGGTGCCCGCTGGCGTCACAGGAAGGCGTCACACGGTGACGCCTGCTGAACGCGAATGCCTCCGCCACGCCCGGGTGCGGCACCGCGGCGAGCAGTAACGGCTGTCCGAGCGCTTCCGAGTGCCGAGTGGGCTGTCGCTGGCGTACCAGGTGTCTCCGCACTCCGGGCAGCGGAACCGGGGCCATGGGTGCAGATCACTCAGAACCGCCTCGAAGCATCCTGCAAAGCTCTAGATGTGGAGTGGGGATTTTCCGGCCTGGAACGATTTTTGCAGGAAGATTTCCGGTTCAAGTATTGATGTGCGGATCTTTTTACGTCTACCTTGTCCGTGTCCACAAGGTGTTCTGAAGGAGGGCTCATGAGTGAGCAGCGCGTACGAGTGGGTGGGCGGAAGCAGGAAGTTCCGGTGAGCAGGGCGGTGGAGCACACCGCCTGGCCCCGGCTGAAGGATGCCGTGGAGCGCATCAGGCCCTGGCAGTCCTCGGACGGCTCAATCAACTTCGCAGCCGACGGCGCTCCGGAGCGTGCCGCGGCCGAAGCCGCAGTGCGTGAGGTGACCGAGGCGGTGCGGGAGCTGTCCCCGCTGTTGCCGCACGACGCCACCTATCACGAGGCGCTGGTCAAGGACCTGCAGCGGTGGGCGGAGGGCGGTTTCGAGGTGCCGGACTTTCTGGACGCGCTGCTCGCGTTCCAGCCGGCGGCCGACCGCCGGGACGGCCTGCAGCACTTGGTCGTCTTCCCGATGTACACGCAGAACGGCAACCCGGACCGCAATCTCGAGGCGGTCGTGCTGCGGATGGTGTGGCCGGAGTGGCTCTCCGAGCTGGAGCGCACCCGCTACGACAACCCGCTGTTCTGCGGCATCGCCTTCGAGGACTTCACCGCCGGGTACGACACCAACTCGGCCGTCCTCTTCCCGGAGACCATCGCCGTGCGCGAGGCCCCCGAGCGCTTCAGCTGGGGCGGCATTTTTTGCGACCGCGAGGCCGCCCGCTTCCGCAAGGTGACCGAGGCCGCCGTGGACATCCTCGGCATCGAGCTGCCCGAGGACATCGCGCGCATGGTCGAGGACCAGGAGCGCTGCGAGAAGGCGTTCGTGCTGTGGGACATGGTCCACGACCGCACGCACAGCCACGGCGACCTGCCGTTCGACCCCTTCATGATCAAGCAGCGCCAGCCGTTCTGGATGTACGGCCTGGAGGAGCTGCGCTGCGACCTCACCGCCTTCAAGGAGGCCGTGAAGCTGGAGTCCGAGGGCAACGAGCACGGCCGTGACGTGCAGTACGCAGTGCTCTTCGACCGGATGTTCCGTTTCCCGGTCTCCGGTGACCGCAACCGCAACTACGATGGTCTGGGCGGTCAGTTGCTCTTCGCGTACCTCCACAAGCACGACGTGATCCGCTGGACCGACAACGAGCTGAGGATTGACTGGGAGCGGGCCCCGCAGGTCACCAACCAGCTCTGCTCCGAGATCGAGGACCTCTACCGGGCCGGCATCGACCGCCCGAAGCTCGTCCACTGGTTCAAGGCGTACGAGCTCGTGTCCACCTACCTCGCCCCCCACCCGGGCTCCAAGTGGGCCAAGGGCCCCGACGCCCTGGATATGACCCAGCCGCCCCGCAAGCTCGTCGATGACGTCCTCACGGACGAGTTTCCGCTCAGCATGCTCTACGAGGCGCTCGCCAAGAAGCTGAGCACAGTGATCGCCGCGACCAAGGGCATCAGGGCGGACCGCTCCGATCGGGTCGCCGCGTGAACGTTGGCCGCGGTGCCGCAGTGGAAACCACGGAGTCACAAGCAGTGGGCAGGACTCAGCGGGAGGCGTCGCTGGAGAACGAGAACGGAGCACTAAGCGGTGCGGTGATCGCGGTTGCCGGGGCCGGCGGGCCGGGCGGCGCTGCTGCGGCGGCGCAACGGTCATCGGCGCGGACAACGACCCGGAGCGGCTGTCGGAGGCCGTGGACGCGGCCCAGTACGCCCGCGGCGGGGCAACCGTCACCGGCGAGATTGTCGACCTGCTGAACCTGGAGGCCACCCGCGACTGGGCGGAGCGTACCGAGAGGGAGTTCGGCCGAATCGACGGCCTGGTCCACCTCGTCGGGGGCTGGTACGGCAGCGAGACGTTCGGCAAGGCCAGCCTGGACGACTGGGACTTCCTGGAGCTGCTGCTCATTCGCACTGTGCAGCACACCTCCATCGCCTTCTCCGAGGCGTTGGAGCGTAGCGACTGCGGCTGGTATCTGCTGGTCAGCGCGGCCGGTGCGGGCAAGCCCACTGCGGGCAACGCCGCGTACGCCGCCAAGGCCGCCGCCGAGGCGTGGACGATGGCCATGGCCGACCACCTCCGCAGGGCTGGGGGCGAGCAGGGGCCCTCGTCAGCGGCCGCGATCTTGCTGGTGAAGGCGCTGGTGCACGACACGATGCGCGCCGAGCGTCCCCACACGAAGTTCACGGGCTTCACCTACGTCAACGACCTCGCCGAGGCAATAGCGACCGTCTGGGACAAGCCCGCCACCGAAATGAACGGAACACGTCTGTGGCTGACCAAGAAGCCGTGAACCAACCGAAGACCGACGCGCGTTGCCATCACGACCCTGGGGTCCGCGGGTTTGCCAGTGACAACTATGCCGGCACCCACCCCGAGGTGCTCGCCGCCCTGGCCCTGGCTAACGACGGGCACCAGGTGGCCTACGGCGAAGACGCCTACACCGACAACCTTCAGCGGATCGTGCGCAAACACTTCAGTGCCCGGGCTGAAGTGTTCCCGGTGTTCAATGGCACCGGCGCCAATGTCGTGGCGCTGCAGGCCGTCACCGACCGTTGGGGCGCCGTGATCTGTGCCGAGACCAGCCACATCAACGTCCATGAGGGCGGGGCACCCGAGCGTATGGGCGGCCTGAAGCTGCTCACCGTGCCGACTGAGGACGGCAAGCTCACCCCCGAGCTGATCGACCGACAGGCATGGGGCTGGGAGGACGAGCACCGGGCGATGCCGCAGGTCGTCTCGATCACCCAGAGCACCGAGCTGGGCACCCTCTACACGCCCGACGAGATCCGCGCGATCTGCGAGCACGCCCACGCCCACGGCATGAAGGTGCACCTGGACGGCGCTCGTATAGCCAACGCAGCCGCCGCCCTGAACGTTCCCCTGCGGACGTTCACCACCGAGGTCGGCGTCGACATCCTCTCCCTCGGCGGAACGAAGAACGGCGCGCTGTTCGGCGAGGCTGTCGTCGTCATCAACAACGACGCGGTGCGCAAGATGAAGCACCTGCGGAAGATGTCGATGCAGCTCGCCTCCAAGATGCGTTTCGTCTCAGTGCAGCTGGAGGCCCTGTTCGCCAAGGACCTGTGGCTGCGCAACGCCAGGCACGCCAATGAGATGGCCCAGCGCCTCGCCGAGGGCGCGCGCTCGGTGCACGGGGTGGAGGTCCTCTACCCGGTGCAGGGCAACGGCGTGTTCGCCCGGCTGCCGCACGACGCAAGCGAGCGGCTGCAGAAGCGCTTCCGTTTCTACTTCTGGGACGAGGCCGACGGCGTGGTGCGCTGGATGTGCTCCTTCGACACCACGGAGGAGGACGTCGACGAGTTCCTGGCCGCGCTCAAGGAGGAGACGGCCTGGTAGCCGAAGGCCGGATGCCTGGACAGGTATCTCGCCGCCATGGCCGCGCACGTTCGCTGCCTCTCCGACGCCATCACAGGCCACAGCACCAAGAGCATGATGTTCAACCGGTGTACCCGCCTTCTCGCAAGCAGGTGGCATGGCTGCAACCCTCCGTTTGTCGTTTCCTCCGTGGCCGCATGAGAACTCGTTGCGGTAGTCATCTCAGAACCGCCCCAAAGTGACCGCACGCTTCCCGCTGCGCTGCTTCCTCGTTCCCCGAACCCCGGAAAGACACATGAACCAGCACCCGATTCTCACCAACTTCGTCGGCGGGCGCTACAGCGCGCCGGCGGATGACACGTTGCCGCTGCTGGATCCCCGCAGCGGAGCCACGATCGGACACACGTCGATCTCCGGCTCGCGGGAGATAAACCAGGCCTTCTCCATAGCAGAGGAGGCATTTCGCACCTTCCGTCGCACCACACCAGCCGAACGGCAGACAGCCCTCCTGCGCCTCGCCGACGCTCTGGAAAGCAGCGCCGAGGCCTTCGCCGAGGCCGAGTGCAGGGAAACGGGAAAATCCCGTCGCCAGATGCTCCAGGACGAGATACCGGAATGCGTCAACCAGCTGCGCTTCTTCGCAGGTGCAGCGCGACTGCTGGAAGGCAGCTCTGCCGGTGAGTACCTGTCCGGCCACAGCTCGCTGATCCGCCGGGAGCCCATCGGCGTCTGCGCGCAGATCACGCCGTGGAACTACCCGCTCATGATGGCCGTATGGAAGATCGCTCCGGCCGTCGCGGCCGGCAACACCACGGTCCTCAAACCCGCTGAGACGACGCCGACGACCACGGTCATGCTGGCCGAGCTGGCTTCCCGGTTCCTGCCCACTGGAGTCGTCAACGTCGTTCTCGGCGACCGACACACCGGCCGGCTTCTCGTCGCGCATCCGGTACCCGAGCTTGTGTCGATCACCGGATCGACCAGGGCAGGCATCGAGGTCGCCCGCTCGGCAGCCAACGGGCTGAAGCAGACCCACCTGGAACTGGGCGGGAACGCCCCTGCTCTTGTCTTCGGCGACGCCGACGTCGAGGCCACGGCAGACGGCATCGCCGCCGCCGCGTTCTACAACGCTGGTCAGGACTGCACCGCCGCCACACGAGTCCTGGCACACGAGAGCATCCACGACGCTCTACTCGACGCGCTCGTCGGGCGAGCCAAGGCCCTGACGACAGGCCCGCACCTGCCGGCGGGCGACGAGCCCGACATCGGCCCGCTGAACAGCGCTGAACAGCTGGACCGCGTCCTGGAGCTCCTGGAGCGCCTTCCCCGCCACGCCACCGTCCACACTGGCGGCACGCGCGAAGGCCAGCGCGGGTACTACCTTGCCCCCACCGTGATCTCGGGCGTGCGACAGCGGGATGAGATCGTGCAGAAGGAGATCTTTGCCCCGGTCCTGACGGTCCAGCGGTTCACCACTGAACAGGAGGCCATTGACCTGGCCAACGATCAGCCCTACGGCCTGGCCGCCTCGGTCTGGAGCACCGATCACGCCCGCATACTGCGCACCACGAGCACGCTTGACTTCGGCGCGATATGGGTCAACACCCACGGACCTCTCACGCCCGAGATGCCGCACGGCGGATTTAAGCAGTCCGGGCACGGCAAGGACCTGTCCACCTACGGACTGGCTGACTACACGCGCATCAAGCACGTCATGAGTGCGGTCGATGCCTCCGCCTGATCGTCAGGCCCCGCGGGCCTACCGGAGTGGGACCGCTGCACGGTCATGGGGGTCGTGAACGTGACCCCCGACTCCTTCTCCGACGGCGGCCGTTGTTTCGACACCACGGCCGCCGTCAAACACGGCCTCGACCTGGTCGCGCGGGGAGCCGACCTGGTCGACGTCGGCGGCGAGTCCACCCGTCCCGGCGCCAGCCGTGTCGAGGAGGAGGAGCGGCGCCGGGTCGTCCCGGTTGTCCGCGACCTTGCTTCCGAGGGCGTCATCGTCTCCGTGGACACGATGCGCGCCTCCGTCGCCGCCGCTGCCGTCGAAGCCGACGCAGTCCTGGTCAATGACGTCAGCGGCGGCCTCGCCGACCCAGCCATGATCTCCACCGTTGCCGCCGCGCAAGTTCCCTTTGTCGTCATGCACTGGCGCGGCCACTTGCAAGGCGGCAATGTCAAGGGCCGCTACGAGGACGTCGTCACCGAGGTCGTCGACGAACTCCACGCACGCGTAGATGCTGCTGTGGCCATCGGCGTTGCCCCCGACCGCGTCATCGTCGACCCCGGACTCGGCTTCTCCAAGGACGCCGACCATGACCTCGCCCTTCTCGCCCACGCCGACCGCCTCCTCGCGCTCAGGCTCCCGCTGTTTACCGCCGCCTCCCGCAAGCGCTTCCTCGGTCGCATCCTTACAAGCCCCGACGGCGCACCCCCGCCGCCTCGTGAACGCGACGCAGCCACGGCCGCCGTCTCCGCTCTCGCGGCAAGCGCCGGCGCATGGCCGTACGCGTCCATGAAGTGAGCGCCACGGTGGACGCGATGCGAGTAGCACGGGCCCTGGAGAAGACGTAACGGCCCGGAGAGGGAGTGGCCGGGGACGCAGAATCGGCGTCCTGGCGTGTGCTCGGCGGTGAGTGCTGGGACCGGGCGGCTTCGGGCCCGCCCGCGCGTTCCGTTTCACGACGGAAGGCACGGGCGAAGCCGTGAGCTGGGGTAGCACTCGCGCCCTCCTCGCCGCATGTTCGGCACGCGGCGATCTGCGGACCGGGAGGTTTATCCGCAGCCGAACCGTGCATGTGCCACGAGGTGCGCATGGGCCCAGCGCTACGGATGCTCGCGGCCTTGAATCGCATATAGCGCTCCGATGCGCCGCCACAGGCCCAATGGGGCAGAGGGCAGTGCAGCCCACAGGGCGACCCCGCGGACGGGCCCCTTCCTGAGCAATATTGATCAGAAACTCAAAGGGTTCTCTTCGATGGTGTAGCGGACGTGGGGACCGTGGATGTAGCCGCGGACGATGTGGGGCTGCCACTCTGGCGGCGGTGAAAGAACCGCCGTTTTCGCTGGCGAGTTGGGCCTGGGTGCGGGCCTTGCTGCTCGCGGGCAGGCTCCGTTTGAGGTCGGCGCTGACGAGTTTGTCGGGGTTAAGCTCGGGCGAGTACGACGGCAGGAAGTGCAGCTCGATCCGGTCGGCGTGATCGGCCAGCCAGTCGCGGACCGTGCGGGACCAGTGGGCTGAGTGCCGGTCCACCACGAGGTGGATCTTGCGGTCGAAGTGGCCGGCGAGGCGCTCGAGGAATCGGCACATCACCCTCGCGTCGAAGCTCTCGATGAACACCATGAAGTGCATGCGGCCCTTCGTGCTGATCGCCGACATCGCGTTCACGGAGATCCGGCTTCCGGTCCGCCGGACGATCGGGGTGCGGCCCCGCTCGCCCCAGGCGCGACCGGAGACCTGGTCGGAGCGGATGCCGACCTGGTCGGCGAACAGGATCTCGCCGCCCTCGACCTTCGCCTTCGCGTGGATCGCCGGCCAGGTCTCCTCCAACCAGGCCCGCACCGCCTGCGGGTCCTGCTCGATCGCCCGCTTGTCTGGCCGTTGGAACGACAGCCCCCATCGCTTGAGGTACTTGCCCACCCCCCCGGCTCGGTCAGCCGCACCCGGTACAACTTCGTGATCAGCACGCCGACCTGGCCACGCGTCCACAGCTGCCCCGCCAGGCCCAGGTCGCAAGGGCGGTGATCGAGTACGGCCCCGGCGAAGGGCTGCCTGCTCGGCCTCGGACAGCACCTGATGCTCACCCACCCGCTTGCCCCGCGGGCGAGCGGTCAGCGCGTCACGCCCGCCGACCTGCCACTTCGCCCACCAGCCGTCCACCGCCTTGAGCGAGACCGCGGCCCTCAAGCGGCTCTACCTCGCCACCCTCGCTCTCGATCCCACCGGCCGTGGCCGCCAGCGCTGGAACAACCGCTGGAAGGCCGCCCTCAACGAATTCGACGTCCTCTTCGACGGCCGCCTTACCGCCAATCAGGTATAGGCCGAACAGTCCAACAATCAACCTGTAGACCAAACAGACGAACCACACCTAATTCGTGATAGACCCGCGCACGCCGAACGAAGTCTTGCCATAGAGCTGCGTCGGACCCCGCCAGGCAATTACCGCGTGTTACCGCCGACGTCGTGGAGTCGCGGCCGATCAAGTCTGGTGCTGTGGATCACCGGTGTGCCTCTTGTGTTGCTGTCGTTGAGGCTGGCCGGCGACCCGCGCAGGTTGATGCGAAACAGGGTCTGGACTATTCATCCAATGTAGACGTACAGTCCAATGCATGAAGGATGTCGAACAGAGCGGAGATCATCGGGTCCGGATGTGGGCGCCGGTGGGCCAGGCCATCGCGTTGCTGCTCGGCCCGTATGCCGAGGTGGTGCTGCACGACCCGGACACCGACCGGATCCTGGCGATCTGGCACCCGATGAGCTCCCGCAGCCCGGGGGATCCCTCGATGTTGGGTGAGCTGGACTCGCTGGACCCGTCGGCGCAGGACGTGTTCGGACCGTACGAGAAGCTGCTTGCGGACGGTAGGCGGCTGTCTTCGGTCAGTGCTGTCCTGCGAGAGCCGGACGGGAAGGCTTCCGCGGTGCTGTGCGTCAATCTCGATCGCACGCCGTTGGAGCAGGCGGCAGCCGTGCTGTCGGCGTTTGGTGCCCCCACAGCATCCCGGCCGGAGCCCCTGTTCGAGGAGGACTGGAGCGAGCACGTCCAGTACATCGTCGGCACATACGTGCGCGAGTGCGGCCGCCCGATCGAGCGGCTGACCCGCGCCGACCGGCTGGCGGTCCTCGCCCGGCTGGACGAAGCCAAGGTCTTCGCCGTACGCCGCGCCACCCCCGTCGTCGCTCGCGCTCTGCAGGTCTCCCGATCCACCCTCTACGGCCTGTTGGCCGAGCTAAGAGCACCCAGCGCAAAGGACTGATGCACCATGACGAGGCTGCCCGATTTCCGCCTGGAGACCTACTTCTCCCGGTGGGAGTTCACCGCCCGCCACCACCTGACCGCCTCCGACGTGCAGACCACGACGCTCGGCGAGCTCCTCACGCTGGCCGACGACGAGGACCGGAACGCCTTCTCGAACCTGTCCCTGGGCTACACCGAGACGTTCGGCGACCCGGCACTACGTGAAGTGATCGCGCAGATGTACGAGCACGCCAGCGCGGACGACATCATCTGCTTCGCCGGCGCGGAGGAAGCCCTCTACCTGGCGATGAACGTCCTGCTCGATGCGGGCGATCATGCGGTGGTGGTGACCCCGAACTACCAGGCCGCCGAGACCGTGCCGCTGGCACTGTGCGAGGTCACCGGGGTAGCCCTCGACCCCGACCGCGACTGGGCCCTGGACCTGGACGAGGTGAAGGCGGCGATACGGCCCAATACGCGGGTCGTTTCGGTGAACTTCCCCAACAATCCCACCGGCAAGGTCATCAGCACAGCCGACTTCACCACGCTGGCCCGGATGTGCGACGAGCGGGGTATCCATCTGTTCAGCGACGAGGTCTACCGCGGCCTGGAACGCGACCAGGCCCGCATCCTGCCGCAGGCCGCCGACCTCTCCGAGCGCGCCTTGTCGTTGAACGTGACCTCCAAGTCGCTGGGGCTGCCCGGGCTCCGGATCGGCTGGATCACCTGTCGCGACCGCGAGCTGCGCTCCCGTCTGGAGCGCGCCAAGCACTACACGACCATCTGCAACTCCGCGCCAAGCGAGGTCCTCGCCCGCATCGCGCTGAAAGCCCGCGCCACGCTCCTGGACCGCAACCGGGCCCTGATCGCGGCCAACCTGCCGGCCTTCGAAGCGTTCTTCGCCGAGTTCGCAGACGCCTTCGAGTGGAAGACGCCGGACGGCGGATGCGTCGCCTATCCCCGCTACCTCGGCGCCGACGGCGTGGAAGAATTCTGCACCCGTCTGGTGGAGGAAGCCGGCGTCCTGCTGCTGCCCGCGAGCATCTACCACTCCGAACTCACCGCGACCCCCGCCGACCGGTTCCGCATCGGCATCGGCCGCCGCAACCCCGAAGAAGGCCTGGCTGCCTTCGCCAAGTGGATGAGGGCTCACCGATGACTCTCCCCGTTTTCGACCTGGCCGCCATCGAAAGGGCCGCCACCTCGCAGCTGGTCCTCGACACCGTCCGAGCCGCGCTGATCGCCCACGCCGAAGGCCGCAGCAGTGTGCCGCCGCCGCTGCACATGGCCTTCCCCGAAGCCGACGGCGACTGCCACGTGAAAGCCGGCTGGATCACCGGCGCCGCCGACTTCACCGTCAAGATCGCAACCGGCTTCTACAGCAACCACGGCCTCGGCATCCCCACCAACCACGGCCTGGTCTGCGTCATCAGCGCCCACACCGGACAGGTACGCGCACTCCTCGACGACCGCGGTCTGCTGACCGCCTGGCGCACCGCGGCAGCGGGCGCGCTGATCACCCACGCCATGGCCCGCCCCGATGCCAGGACACTGGCAGTCTTCGGCACCGGCGAACAAGCCCTCCTCCAGGCCACCTGGCTGGCCGAACTCCGCACCATCAGCACCGTGCTCGTTCACGGCCGCAGCCCGCACAAAGCCAACGCCCTGTGCGAACAGCTCCACGCGCGCGGACTGGACGCCCGGCCTGCGGCGACCCAGGAAGCGGCCGCCGCCGACATGGTCATCACCACGACCCCGGCCACATCCCCCGTCCTCAACGCCACCCACGTGCGCGAAGGCGCACACGTGACGGGCATCGGCACCGACATGCCCCACAAGAACGAGCTCCCACCCGCGCTCTTCCACCGCGCACAGCTCATCGCCACCGACGACCACGCCCAGTGTCTCGACCACGGAGACTTCGCTCACGCCGTCCGCGCCGGAGCCACCGCCCAGGACAGCGACATCGCGGCCGGCCACCTACTCAAAGCGCCCGCCGACCGCCCCGAAACGGCAATCACGGTCGCCGACCTCACCGGAGTAGGCGCGCTCGACGCGGCACTCGCCTCGGCCGTCCTCGACCAGCTCCTGCGGTAACCACCAAAGGCGCACCAGCGAGGCCTCGCTCGCACCTCCCACACAATCGACCGGCAGGCCCTGCCCCTGCCAAGGACGCCAGCACCAACACCGCAGCAGCCCCCACCCCGCAGTCCCACGTCGGTCCGTCACCGGCACACGGGCCAACGCGCTGCCCGGCATCTGGAGCCCGCACCGGCTCGCATCCCCAGCACCGCGCGCCACCTCACCAGGGCGGTTCACCTGCATGGGACATGGACGACGAGGCCATCCACCAAGTACAGCTCGCCGTCTCCGAACACGTCACCAACGCTCTCGAACACGCACTGCCCCGTCGCAGTGGCTGTGCGCTCCCTTGCCGGGACATCATCCAACAGCAGCTGTATCCGAAAGGCGCCACGGCAACTCATGAGTACACCCAAAGGGCTACAGGCGAACGTCCTGGGCACTTTCGACAGCATCGTCATGGCGGTGGCCGGCAGCGCGCCCGCCTACTCCCTGGCGGCGACCACTGCCGTGCTCGTCGGCGCGGTCGGTTTCGCCGCCCCTGCCGCGCTGCTCTACTGTGCGATACCCATGTTCGGCATCGCGTGGGCGTTCAACTACCTGGGTAGGCTCGACATTAACGCCGGCGCCAGTTACTCCTGGGTGGCCCGTGCCCTCCATCCCTCTCTCGGTTTCCTCAGCGGGTGGGCGCTGGTGGTCTCGGCCACGATCTTCATGGTCGCGGGCTCGCTGCCGGCCGGCAGCATGACGCTGTCCCTGTTCGCCCCGGACTTGGCGGAGAACACCGCGCTGGCGACCGTGGTCGGCGCGGCCTGGTTCTTGGTGATGCTCGTCGTCGTGCTTAAGGGAGCGCGGCTGACGGTCCACGCCCAGCTGATCATGTCCGGGATCGAGCTGCTCATTCTGCTGGCCTTCGTCGTGGCGGCCTTGTTCCATGACAATGCGGTTCAGCGCTTCTCCTGGTCCTGGCTGGGCTTCAGCCACTTCGATGGAGTGCAGGGATTCGCAGCCGGAGCGTTGATCGCGGCGTTCTACTTCTGGGGCTGGGACGTCACCAGCAACCTCAGCGAGGAAACTCGCAACAGCCGCAAGACGTCGGGGCTGGCCGGCTTGGTTGGCCTCGCCGTCGTCTTCGTCCTGTTCGAGGTCTTCACGATCTCTGTGAACCTGCTGCTCACTGCCGAGGAGATCGAGATCAACAGCGCCAACGTCTTGGCCCTGCTCGGCGAGCGCGTCTGGCCCGGTTGGGGCGGCAAACTGTTGATCGTCGCCGTCATGCTGTCCACCATCGCCACCCTGGAAACCACCCTCATCCAGGTGACCCGCACCCTCTTCGCGATGGGCCGCGACCGCACCATGCCGGCCGCCCTCGGCGCCTCCCACCGCCGCTACCAGACGCCCTGGGTCGCGCTGGTGGTTGTCGGTGCGGTCGCCCTCGGCCTCTTCGTGGCGTCCAATGCGCTGGGCTCGGTCGGCGACATCATGGAGAGCGCCGTGGCCGCCATCGGACTCCAGATCGCCGTCTACTACGGGTTGGCCGGAGTCGCAGTCGTCGTCGCCTACCGAAAGGTGCTGATGAATACCCCGGCGAACTTCATCTTCGGCGGGTTGTGGCCGCTGACCGGGGCGCTGTTCCTGTTCTGGGTGTTCGCCGAGTCGCTGGGCGCACTCGACTCCACCGCCATCGCGATCGGCATCGGCGGTCTCGCCGTGGGCCTGGTCCCGATGTTCGTCTACCGCCAGAGCACCTACTACCGTCCAGACCGGCTCGACGCCGCAAAGACAGAACAGGTCAAACGAGAGTACGAAGGCATGAAGCCCGTGTCTGCCTCGTCCGCCGACGACACCATAGCCACGGACTTCTGAGGGGCGCAGCCATGACGCCGGGAAGCAAGAAGCCCTTCACTCCCGAATTCGATGCGACGCTCAGGGACCGGGACCTCGCGAAGGCGCGCCAAGACATCGCCATCGGCCGGTGGCAGGGTCTTCCCGAGCTGCTCCACTCCACCGGGCACGACTGGGACCGCCGCACCCACCGGGTGCGCCTGCTCGCCCAGTCCACGGCCGGCACGACCATCGCCGAGGAGTGGTACACCGCTCGGCCGGGTGATCCGGACGCGCTGGTGCTGCGCGCGGATACAGAAGTGCTGCGCTGCTTCAACCTCGCCGTGGCCTCGGGGGACCCTGGCGCCGTCGGCCAGGACCGGCTGGACATGGCCCTACGGACCTGCCTCCGCGCGGCCGACGCACATCCCCACGACCCTATGCCCTGGGTGTCACTCCTCACCATCGCCCGGCTCTACCCAGGCGGGCACCCCCAATTCAACCGCTGGTGGAAGGAACTGCAACTCCGGGACCCGTACAACCGGGAAGCGCACAACCAGGCGCTGCGCCACATGTCCGCTCGCTGGCACGGCACGCACGGGACCATGTACGACTTCGCCCGGGACGTGGTGGACAGCGCTCCGCCGGGCTCGTCACTCGCCGTACTCCTGCAGATCGCGCGGCTGGAGGAGTACCGCTACCGCCTTGAACGTGAGGGTGACATGGCACTCTTCCTGCGTCGGCATTGGAGTACCGACGTAGCACTCGCCGACACCCGCCGCACTTGGGATATATGGCTCGTCGACTGGGACGGCATCTACCGGGCGCAGGACGTCGCCGACTTCAACTACCTGCTGCACGCGACGTGCGCCGGCGGACTGAACAACGAAGCGGCGTTCCTCTTCAAGCTGCTCGCCGGCCAGGCGACCGTGGTGCCCTGGTCCTATTTCGGCGACCCCACGACCGTCATCACGAAGTGGCACCACACTGTCATGCGCTGAACCTGACAATTCCGAGAGCTTCGTCTTCACCATGCGCCCTGGACACTGAGCAACCCCCGTCGCCGTCATGACCTGGCTGGCTGGCCGTCGCCCGGAGCAACCGGCGAATGTCGGGGTGACCCCGCGTGCTCGGCGGCCAGGGAGGGACTATCGCGAATCAGGTGTACATCACTCGGTTGATGCAAAGGGTCCTGGTTGATCTGACTGGCCTACGCTCGTTCGGCCGAGAGTCTGCCGAAGGCGTTCATCGCGTCCTTCCAGCGGCTGGACCAGCGTTGGCGTCCGCGGCCGGTGGGGTCCAGGGCGAGCGCGGTCAGGTAGAGACGTTTGAGGGCAGCGGTCTTGTTGGGGAAGTGCCCGCACGCGTTGGCCGAGCGGCGGTAGCGCGCGTTCAGGGGCTCGATCGCGTTGGTGGTCGAGATGATCTTCCTGATCGGGGGCGGGAAGCCGAGGAAGGGCACCACCTCGCTCCAAAATCGTTCCCATGCCCGCACTGCGGCCGGGTACTTGGCCTGCCATTTCTCGCTGAAGTGGCCAGCTTCTCGAGGGCCTGGGCCTCATCCGCGGCGGTGTAGAAGGGCTTCAGGTCGCGGGCGACGGCGTCCCAGTCGGCGTGGGAGGCGTAACGCAGAGTGGTGCGGATGAGGTGGACGATGCAGGTTTGGACCACGGTGGCGGGGAAGACGGCACTGACCGCCTCGGGCCAGGCCCTTCAACCCGTCACAGACGAGCATCAGTACGTCACGAACGCCGCGGTTTTGCAGCTCGGCCAGCACGGTCTGCCAGAACTTGGGTCAGTGCATGGTTGACGCCGTTCCCCCGCACCTGACTCCGGCCGTATCGGCTCGCGCCTCTGCAGACCCGGACCTCGCCCTTCCCCTGGACCAGGTGCGGACCTTGCTGGCGGTGGTGGACGAGGGAACCTTCGATGCCGCGGCAGCGGTGCTTCATGTGACCCCGTCGGCGGTGAGTCAGCGCGTGAAGGCACTGGAGCACCGTGCCGGGCGGGTGCTGCTGTTGCGGACTAAGCCGGTACGGCCGACGGAGGCCGGGCAGGTGGTGGTGCGGTTCGCGCGGCAACTGGCCTCGTTGGAGCGGGATACGCAATCCGAGCTGGGCATCGGGACCGGACTGGGGCCAGTGCGGTTGCCGATCGCGGTGAACGCAGATTCGCTGGCGACATGGTTCCTGCCAGCCCTGAGTAGGGTGCCGCAGGACCCTCAGGTGGTGTTCGAACTGCACCGGGAGGACCAGTCCCGCACGGCGGCCCTGCTGCGGGAGGGGCACGTGATGGCTGCCGTAACCTCCTCCCCCGATCCAGTGGCCGGCTGCTCGGTGCGGCGGCTAGGCCTTGCCCGGTACCTGGCCGTGGCGCATCCGGACATCGTAGCGGCGTATCTGGAGGGCCCCTTGGAGGACATGCTGCCTGGGGCACCGCTGGTGGGGTTCGACCGCAGCGATGATCTCCAGGACACATACGTCCGGTCCCTGACCGGAGGCCGGAGCGGGGCTGGACCGGTTCGTTGCTACGTGCCCACCCCAGAGGGTTACCGGGATTCGGTGGCGGCCGGGCTGGGGTGGGGCCTGGTGCCCGAGCCTCACGCTCTGCCTCTGCTGGAGGCCGGCACGGTAACCGCGCTGGCCCCTGATCGTCCGCTGGATGTCCCGCTCTACTGGCAGCAGTGGAAACTGTATTCCCCCGCCCTGGCTGCGGTGACTCGCGCGGTTGAGGAGACGGCAGCAGAAGCACTGCGCTCAGCCCCTTGATTGTTTCGCGCCCTGCGTCGGACGGCGTTGCCGTGGATTCGACGGAAATTCACCTGGGCTACAGATGCATCAGAATTCTTAGCTGTACCGTCAGGCGGTTGCTGCGTAGCTTCTTCGCATGAGCCGCACTGCTACCCGACCTGAACCGATCAGGTCCCAGGTTCCCGTGCCGGTCAACGAGCCGGTCCACTCGTACGCCCCGGGCACCCCGGAGCGCACGCGGCTCGAAGCACAGCTCAAGCAGCTGTCCGAGAACCCGATCG
>NZ_JBIAVJ010000049.1:0-32117 GCF_042894025.1 Streptomyces sp. NPDC001549 | reverse complement strand
GCCGACGCCCGGCCTGTCCGTTCTGTTCTTCCGGTCCGCCCCTTTTTGTCGGGCCGCCTCCTGCTCCTGTGCGGCTTCTTCCAGGGCCTCCATGAGGTGCTTGCTGACGCGCATCCCCGCCGCGTCGTGGTGGGCGCGGACGGTGGTGGAGTCCACGCTGACCAGCGACAAGTCCGTTCTCCCCATCCGGGCCCCTTCCGCGATCAGGCCTTCGAGCAGGGCGGTGAAGACGCCGGTGTCCCGCCAGACGCGGAAGCGTCCGTAGACGGTGGCCCAGGGGCCGAACTCGGCAGGCATCTCCCGCCACTGGGCACTGGACCGGAACCGCCAGATCACACCCTCGAACTGCTCCCGCAACCGCTCCGGGTAAGGGCCGTACCTACCGATCGGCAGGTACGGCTCGATGAACTTCCACTGGGCATTGGTGAGTTGCCTGCGTGTCACGACCACAGTCCTACCGGATTCCGCCCCGCGAACAGGACAGAACCCAAGAATGATCACGACACCACACAGGCCCTAGCAGTCGTCGCAACACCCCAGTCCAGAGGGATGCTCGATGGAGTTCGAGATCCGTGAGGACCGGACAAGGCCGCAAGGCCGGAAGAAGCTTGCCCGGGAGCGGGCCGCGTACTTTCAGCGCATGGACCAGGGCTACAGCAACCGGGTCGTCGGGATCGACGTCCGGACCGGCAAGAGGTGGCGCAACGGTGACCGCTTACGCGGCCAGGGCCGCAGACCACTGCCTCCGGCAAGGAAGGCACCGATGGTCTGCGGCCCGTCGCGCTATCTACGTCATCAGGCGATGATGCCCAGGAGGCGGAGAAGCGGTGCCCCCTCCGCGCCGCAGGTGGGGTCCGACGCTGCCTGACTGGCCGGGAACCCCGCACGAGCGGCACCCTGGACACATGGACAGCGCGCCCATCGTCGTGCACCAGCCGTCCCCGACCGGCGGACGCCGGGTGACCATGCGCCACCAGGACCGCGAGCAGGTTCTTGGTACTGCGTACTCCGATCACGACCTGGTGGTCTTCCTCGAGGCCGCGGGGGTGGTCTCGCCGGCCAACGTCCTCGACGATCCGCAGCTGGTGCAGTGGAGTGGCGCAGGTGCGCACGAATGGCATGCTGCTTGAGCGGATCACGCAGCGGGGTCAGACCTCGCCGCGCCAGGCGCCGCTCTCGGTACCGCGCTCCTCGATGAACTTCTTGAACCGCTGGAGGTCACCGGTGACCTGGCGGTCGATGAAGCCGAACTTGTCGGCGATGGTCTCTGCCAACCCGTCGGGGTCGAAAGCCAACCGCAAGGTCACCTCGGTGCGAGTCGGGTCGACGGGGTGGAAGGTAACGACGCCCGACTGCTCGGTCTCTCCGCCCACGCTGACCCATGCGATCCGCTTGTCGGGGACCTGCTCGGTGATCTCGGCATCGAACTCCCGGTCCACCCCACCGATCTTGGTCACCCAGTGAGTGAGGGTCTCGTCGACCTGCTCGACGCGCCGGACACCGTCCATGAACAACGGGAACGTCTCGAACTGAGTCCACTGGTTGTAGGCGGTGCGAACGGGGACGTCGACCTCGATGGATTCCTTGACTTCGGACACGGCAGGAGGTCCTTCCGGCAGGGGCCGCACTGCGGCCCGCTCATCTATTACGGATGGAGACGTGCCCGCTGAACCGCGCCTACCTGACGGCCGGACCGGCGAACCCCTCGGACGGCCGCTCGAATCGACGACCCGGGAACCCCGCGCACGGCTCCGCAACCGGACCTCCTGGCCGGCCTCCTGGCGGGGCTCAGTGCGCTAGCGGCCAGTGGCGGCTGCGCACCACGTACGGCGCCAGGGTGCGGGCACGCCGCAACATGCCATACAGCTGCTGGGCGGGACGCTGCTGCTCGCCGTGGACGGCGTTGACGATGATCAGCCCGCAGGTCAGCGCCGGCACGGACCACTGGGCGTAGGACAGGTGGCGTTCGGCCTGACCAGTGTCGACAGGGAGACGTTCAGTCTTTTCGGCGTCCTGGGGATCGACGGAGGAGGCGAGTTCGATCTTCTTGCCGAGGACGCGGGTGTAGGCGGTGGCGGCCAGGGCGGCGCCGGTCAGAATGGTCTTGGCCAGGGTGGAGGCGGCGACGCCCTGCTGGGTGACCACGCGCGTCGCGTTGGCTGCGAGCAGACCGGTGGAGCCGACGAGGTGCACGCCGATCGCGGCGGCGCCCACGGGCGCCCACATGGCCCACCCCGAGCTCGCGATCCTGGCACCTTCCTCCCAGCTCTTGCCTTGAGCTTTCGCGGCGCCGTTGAGGCCGACCGCACCCATCAAGGAGCCGCCGAACCAGGCGGCCAGGCCAACGTCGTGCAGGCTGCGCAGGACCGTGTTGCGTTCCGGCATGGGGTGACTCCTCGCGCGCGGGAGTGCCGACGGGCCGCCGACACTCCCGCCACCGTCACCCTGAGAGCCGTGCCGTGCCAGTGTGGCTGCTCCGAACGGGGGCTTGGGCTCGCTGCGCGCGTTGCTCGATCAGGCGGCCGTGGTCGAGGAGGGCCTGGTGGATCTGGCGGGCCTGTTCGGCAAGGTCCGTCCCTGCGCGGCGGGCGCCGCGGGAGGCGTTGACCAGCAGGGTGGCCATGAGCGAGGCATCGACGTCGTGGCCCATGGCGTCGGTGACGGACAGGTGCAGGGTGCCGTTGTCGAGACTGTAGTCGTAGGTGTCGCCGGCGATGTCGGAGGCCGGGACCAGGGCGCCGGCGAGGGTGAACTGGGGGGACTCGCGGGAGGCCGCCGAGGGCAGGAGGTGGCGCTGGATCTCCGCGGAGAGGCTGACCGCAGTGGTGCGGTTGCCCCAGTGGTAGAGGTCGGTGAAGCGGCGGTCGGTGACGATGATGTACGCCAGAGCGTGCGCGGCCTCCTCGACCTGCTCCAGCACATCCCGGGTGACCTGGGTGAGGAACAGCTCCAGGACACCGATGGTGTCGCCGCGGTTGGTGACAGGGGCCAGCACCCGCTGGCCCTGCTCACCGTCCGAGTCCAGCACCAGTCTCTGGCTGCCCAGGACCTCGTCGTAGACGCTGCTGCCGGCGAGGGGAACCTGTTCGGCGCGCTCCTCCTGGTGCGTGGCCGCCGTGTCGTGGACCCGCAGCAGGCGTCGGCAGACGACGTCCACGAACAGGAACGACACGTACCCAGCGCCGAACCGGTCACGCAGGTTACGCGCCACGACATCGAGGGAGTCCACCGGCGCGGCCGCCTCCGCCGCTGCCAGCACCGCAGCCAGTCCGATCCGCTCACGCGCCACATCAGCCTCCACATAGTTCTCTTTCCCGCCAAACGGCGGAATCACAACCACGACATGGATCAGCCCGTCAGGGACGACAGCGCGACCGCCGTGGGTGTCAGGGGCAGTGCAGGTCATCCTGCTGGCGCGGCAGCCGGGTCGATCAAGTCCGCCGCACCGGGTCGGTCCTACGCCGTCGCCGTGAAGGCGTTCACCGCGATCGACGCCTTCACCGTTGCGCTCCCTCCACTGCGTACCTCAGGCCGGGAGAGCATTTCGCCGCACACCATGACCGGCGCGGGGCGCTCAGACCGCCGGGGTAGCGCCGGCTGCTTCGGGTAGGCGCCCGGTGGGGCAAAGGCAGGCGCCCGGGGGTAGGGCTCCCGGCCACTGCGCCTCCTGACCGGCAGGCCCGGCCCCAGCTCCCTCGGGTTCGGCCCGGTGCCGGTGTGGAGGCAGTGCGGCTGATGACGTACGGCATCGTGTGGGACTACGCCACCGAGGGGTGCTGCGATGAGACGCATCGCGACGATCGGCGTCTACGGCTTCACGGCCGGAGCCTTCCTCGAGGAGCTTGCCGACGGGGGCGTGGGGCTGCTGCTCGACCTCCGCCAGCGCCGCGGCGTTCGGGGCCCCGAGTATTCCTGGGCGAACTCGGTGCGGCTCCAGCGCGCGCTTGCCGCGGCGGACATCGGCTACTGGCACGTGAAGGAGCTGGCGCCGACGACGGAACTGCGTCATCTCCAGTACCGAGAGGACGACCGCCAGGGCGTGGGCAAGCGCAACCGCATCGCGCTGGCGCCCGCGTACGCCGAGCGCTACACCCGTGAGATCCTCGACCCGTTCGACCTCGGCGCGCTCGTGGCCGAGCTTCCGAGCCCCTCGGTGACCGCCCTTTTCTGCGTCGAGCGCGATCCGGAGGCATGTCACCGCTCGCTCGTGGCCGAGCGCCTGCGTGCCGAGCACGGCCTGCCCGTCACGCACCTCCGCCCGGGCTGATCCGTGCCCGTCACCGGCATTCGTGGGCCTACGGACACCCGATACCAATCAGGTCAGTCCTGGCGCTGGGGACGGCGAGCGGCTCACCCGGGGCGGTCTTCTTCGCCGCTTCCATCTGTTCGCCGAGTTCGGTGAGGCGGTTGCGGCCCATCGCCTTGCGAACGTCGGGGAACCACTCCTTCTCTTCTTCCTCGACGTGGTGGCGGAGGTTCTCCATCAAGACGGACATCTTGGCGTCGAACCGCTCGTCGGCCGGGTCGAGGTCCTTGAGCTCGGAGAGCATCCACAGTACGACGTGGTGCTCCTCAATGCTTTCGAGGACGTGGTCCTTGGTGTCGGGGTCGGCCTCGCGGGCGGCCGGGTAGAAGACGGTCTCCTCGATCCAGGTGTGGGTGGTGAGTTCCTCGATCACCTTGTCCGCGATCGCCCGCTTCTCGGCGTGGTCGCTGTCGCCGGCCTTCTCGAACTGCTTGAACAGCCTCTCGACCGTCTTGTGGTCTTCCTTGAGCAGCACGATCCCGTCCACCAGCGCCTCCTTGGCGTCGCCGTACCGGGCGGCGCAGCCGTCCGCCCCGACGCCGTGTACCCGGTCCTTTCACGCGTAGCTCATCACGGAGGAACGTTTGGCCCGGAAAGGCGACGTGCATACGCCATACGCCGACCAGGCCCCGTGCCTCCCAGGTGGGCGTCGGCACCAACTGGCTGAGCAGCATCGGCAGCGCAGCGCCGTGAGGACGCTTGGGGAGCCGGTAGGGCGCGCGGCCGGAATCCCCACCCGTGAGGTCTGCGTTTCGCTGGATTTCCGTTTGAACCTCCGAAGATCGCCAGGTTTCTGGATGGGGTGCGTAGCCGGGGGCAGTCGCACATGCGGGGATGGCTAGGCAGCTTGCTCGGGGGCGTCTGTTTCTGGAGGTGCGCAGTGACCAGTACGGCTCTGAGCTTGGGAACGTCCACCACAGGCCTGGTCGCTCTCCCGGGTGTCTACCGCCCACAAGCGGACACCTGGTTCCTCGCGCAGGCGCTCAGGCGCGAGCACCTCGGTCCCCAGACGGAAATGCTGGAGATCGGTACGGGCACCGGCGTGCTGGCCCTCCTCGGCGCGAGCAGGGGTGCCAGGGTCACTGCAGTCGACGTCTCCTGGCCGGCCGTGGCCACGGCCCGCCTGAACGCGCTACGCCGGCGGCTGCCCCCGAGACTCGCCCACGGAGACTTTGCTGCCCGCACCGCCGGGCGATCATTCGACCTGATCATCGCGAATCCGCCTTACGTTCCCGCCCCGGCCAAACGTCTGCCGTCGCGTGGGCTCGAGCGAGCGTGGGACGCAGGCCCCGACGGGCGGGCGATCATCGACCGGATCTGCGAAAGCGCCACGACACGGCTGCGGCCGGGCGGCGTCCTCCTCATGGTGCACCCGGGGATGTGCGGGGCCAACGCCACCATCGACCGGCTCTCCCGGTCGGGACTGGCTGCCGAGGTAACGGCGAGCGTCTTTGTACCGTGTGGCCCCGTGCTCCGCTCGGGCCGGGCCTGGTTGGAGCGGCAGGGCCTGGCGGCCGAAGCCCAGGAATGGGAAGAGCTGGTGACTATCCGCGCCAGCCACGTCAAGAACGCCGGCCTCGGCTAATCGGCCAGCAGCGGGCCCCGCCATCGACGGCGCCACCCGCTGCGCACAGAGAGCGGCAGCGGGAGGGTGCTCAGCCGGCCAGGGCAACGAGCCTTCGGTACTCGAGCTGGTCTGCCCGCCTGGCGGTGAGGTGGACGTGAACGTCGGCAAGGAACTCCTTCAGGGCCGTGAAGCCGTCCGTGTAGGCCTCCTCCCACTCACGGGCGTCCGGCGGCAGCCAGAAGATCAGGAGCTGCGCGTGCATTCGCATGCCGTCCGGGCTGGCGAAGGACAGCTCGTGGACGACCAGCCGCGGCTCATCCGCGGGCAGGGCCTGGACCAGCTCCTCGTGGGTCAGGTTTCCCTCGACCTCCGGAACCAGAAGACCCGGGACGTCAGCGTAGCGAAGGGTCACCGTGTTGATATCCCGCTTCTCCCTCAGATGGTGCAGGGCGGCAAGGGAACCATCCGAAAGACCGGTTGGGCTGCTCACAGGGGACCCGCCTCGGTGCTGGTCAGGACCTGGGAATCACGGGGCAACAGTCGCCGGGGACCAGCCGAGCGAGAGGAGGCGTCCGCTGTCCCGCCGCTGGCGCAGTGACGAGAGTGTCAGCGCTCAGGAGGGCCGTGAACCGGGTCGGCGGGAGTGGCTCGGGCGGATTCCGGCAGGCCGGTGGTCAGGTGTGGATGCGGCTGTTGGTGCCGTCGTGGCTGTCGGCCTGTTCGTCGTCGAACCAGTGGTCGCCGGCCGCGAGGTAGCGGAAGGAGTGTGCGCTGTGGGCGGGGAGGGCGACGGTTGCGGCGCGGGTGCCGTCGCCGCGGGGCTCCAGGGGGTGGGCGGCAGGGTTCCAGTGGTTGAAGTCTCCGACGACGCTGACAGGCCCGTCCGGTGTGCGGTCGGGGAGGATGAAGGTGACCTGGGTACGGTCCTTGAGCTGCTTGCGTTCGAGCACGGAAATGACTCCAGCCACGATGAAGGGGGAACCGGCCCGTGCATCCTCGCGCTGCCGTGCGCGTAGCGCGGCGGTACAAGGCCGTAAGCCGGGCGGAGCTCACCCGGGTGGCCGCGAGCGGCCAGCCGCCAGGCCTACGGGCGCCGCTGAGGGCATCCCACGGGCATCGGTGCCGAGGCTGCCCGTCCGGCCCTACCCCGACAGAGGCTGTGATCGACGGCCCGCCACGTTCAACCAGCCCCGGATGCCGCGGCTGGAGTGATTCGCAAAGGCCGACCCACTTGTCACCGCCATGACCTACTTTCAACCGCTCTGTGGGTAGATGCGGGTCACCACTCCTTCCCCGGAGGTCATCATGGCGTCAACCCACCGCGCACCCATCGAAGAGCGCCCCGACCTGATGGAGCTGCGCGACCGACACGACCGTGCGGCCGCCACGCCCCGCGCGCAGATGGTCGAGGCACTCGACCTTCACTGACCTCCGCCGGTCAGGGCGGAGGCCGGGACAACCCCGGCAGCGATCGCGATCAGCGCCGTTACCCCAAGCACGACTTTCCGCTTCATGCCGAAGCGAGCGTTCACGCTCCCACCCTCGTGGCAGGGCCGCCCGGCGTCCGACCACAGCCAGTGCAGGCGATCACGGGCGTCAACCGGCCTGGACGAGCCCGCCCGCCGCCGGACCGCGCGAACCCAACGACACGACACGGCATGCCCACCAGGAACCGGAATGGGCTCCTACGGTGGCCGGTAGAGCGGCCGATTACGGGTAGGGGCCGGGCATGACTGCCATCCAAACCCTCGCTGCAGAAGCGCAGCCGTCCCTCTTTCTCATCGCTGCCGGAGTGGTTCTGGTCGTCCTGCTGATCGGCGCGTTCTGGTACGGCAGCCGGCGACGGCGCCGCGCCACTGCCCCGCCCCGGCCGACTGAGCAGAACCCTCTGATGCACGTCCGCCAGACTCCAGACCATCCCAGCTTCTGCAGCCGCTGGGCGCGCTTGCCGGTCATCTGCCCGGCCGCGTACGCCCGTCGCTGTCCGGCGGGTCACCGGCCCCGGCCGAGACTGTGGTGCCCGCCCGCCGGCAGGCTGCCGCCCGGCCAGGGGTGCGGGGCGCCGGTGGTGAGGGCGGTCTCGCGGGGGAGGGCGTGGTGGTGACGGGCAGGGCGGCAAGGATCAAGCGCTCGCGTCCCGGCGTGTGGGCACAGGGCGGGGTGAGCGGGAAGCCCCTGCCGGACCCGATGGGTCCGGCAGGGGCCGGTGGCTGCGCGAGGGGTCGCTGAACGCTCTCTCGGGCGGATGGTCAGGCTGCAGCGGCCAGAACGGTGTCGATCAGCTGCCGCTGGTCCTCGGTGAGGTACGGATCCTGTAACTCCACCAGCTTGCTGTCGACGCGGACGACGTAGCTGAAGCCGTCCGGAACGGGGTCCTGCCCCGCAGGGACCTCACCGCTGAGCGCGCGCTCAGCCAGCTGCTCCAGCTCGAGCCTGTCGCCACGGCACTCCGTTTCGAGCGAGGCAGTCTGCTCCCGGCCCGCAAATCCGCCGGTGCGTGTGACGGTGATCAGCATGGTGAATCCTCCTTGAACAGAGCACCGCTTGGTCGGGCGTTCGGCCGGAGCCGGGCTCGTAGGCGGTGCACGGCTGTCGTCAGCCTTCGTCTGCCCGCAAAGGCCGCGTACACGGCCTCTCCGCGTCCTTCGAGCGGAAGATGTCCGAAACACGGCTCTGCCATACGTCGGATGCTCGTACGGGCGAGCGGGTGTGGCGCCGAAGCGGAAGGCGCAGAACCAGGGCGGCACAGGCTGCGGGGCCAGTGGGAGGATTGATGTATCCGGGTGGGCGTGCCTGGCCACACGGCTGGTCTCCGGACGTGGATGAGTCCCAGCAGCAGGACAATCCAAGCGCCCACCGCTCCTTCCACACGGAGGAATACGCCCCTGCCAAGGGGCCCGGTCGTACCGGATCCAAGGAAGAAGCGGGCAATCCCCACGGCAGGCCTTCCAGGAGCACAGGCAAGCGCGGGGAGGAACAGAAGAAGGGCTCCGGTGACCAGGGGATGCACGACCACGACCTCGGCCCGAAGGGCCGCTCCCGGCGCCCCAGTGGAACCAAGGACGCCTCCGCCACCACCGGTGTCGACCCCCAGGACCCTCCCGGTACCCGCAGCGCCTGATCCAGTGCCTCCCGCAGAGCCTGGCCGTACTTGGTCGCCGGTGTCCGCGTCATCGACTCGCTTCCGACGCCAGGGCATGTAACTGATGCTTCCCGCCCTCGCACTTGGTGACGCACGGCGCACGTTGTTGGCGAGGGTGGCCCCGGCCGCTTCCCGGCGCCGGTGGGCGGTACGGCGGCGAGTCCGGAACGCTCCCGCTGTACCCGTGGCCGGCGCCGCTCGTACCGCCGTGGTGTCGCTCAGCTCTGCCGTGGTGTCCCCGGCGCAGGAGGGTCGTCGGCGAAGAGGGTGAGGAGGCCCTCGATGTCGCGGCCCGCCTCAGCAGGGTGGCGGAACGTAGCTCCGGGGTTGATGCGGTAGCGGTTGCGGCGTCCGTCGCGTACCCGGGTGAGGTATCCCCCCTGTTCCAGGTCCGCGACGATCGCCTGGACGGTCCGCTCGGTGAGCACGCAGGTCTCGGCGACCTCCCGCAGGCGCACTCCGGGGTCGCGGGCGAGAGCGAGCAGGACACGGGCGTGGCTGGTCAGGAACGTCCACGACCCGCCGGTAAGTCCTTCGTCGCGCACGCCTCCAGCATGCGCCCATTTCAGATATACGTCCTGTTTTTCACGTATTTCTTGACGTATGCCGGAGGGGCGCCGACGATGCTGGTGGAAGCAGAATCAGCCCCAGGAGTTGTGGGGAGGCAGCGGTGAACGGGACCGTGCAGGACGAGCGCCCCGACATCCCGGGAACAGTCGGCCTGGAGGTCGGGGTGAACCCCGGCCCGCTGCCCGGGACGGTCCAGATCGTGGTGATCGGCGAGATCGACTTCGACAACGCCACGTTCCTCCGCGAGACCCTCCTGGCCGCCCTCTCCTCCCACCGCGCCACCCTCCTCGTGGACCTGGAGCGGGTGACCTTCTGCGACTGCGCCGGCCTCAACACCCTCCTGACCGCCCGCCACGCGGCCCTGCAAGCCGGACGCAGCCTGCACATCACGGCGGAAGGCCGCCGGGTCGAGCGGCTCCTGAACCTCACCGACACCCGCCCCCTCCTCACCTGAACGCACGCGCTCGAAAGCAGGTGACCCCCATGACCGCCCCCGCCCCCCTCGCACGAGGCCCCGGAGTCCACCGCATTCCCGGGACCCCCGCCACACCCGTGCCGTCCGATCGGGCAGTCCAGGGGGCTGTGGGCATGCTGATGGCGACGACCCCGGCCACGGCCCGCGAGGCAGAGCGCATCCTGTCCGCCGCGGCCGTGGGGGCCGGCCTGCCCGAAACCGCCCTGGCCGCCGCGGTACTCGACGCCTCCCGCGGCAAACCCGTCCCGGCCCGCCCCGAGCGGGCGCTGCGCCAGGCCGTCCACACGGCACGCACCCCGGACCCCGCCCCGTCCTCGGCATCGGGCCCGTATCTGCTGCCGCTGCGGGAGGACGCCGAGAAGCCCTCGGCCGGTTCTTCGAGACCCGCCTGCGCCTGACCGCTGCGCCCGCAGACCCCGAAACACGCCGCGCCTTCGAGGACTCCCTGTTCACCCTGTGCATCCTCATGGGCCAACCCTGCGCCCCCGAGGCACTGCACGAGGCCGTCCAGTACAGCGAGAGCTGACCCCATGGCCCTTACGGCCCCGAAGCCCAGGCCGGTCGGCAGGCCCCGCCCGCCCCTGACGGAGAGACGGTCGATCACGAACGCCAAGAAACGCGACCCGCGCCCGAAGCTGCTTCCCGATGAGGGAGCGACCGTGGACGAGCACGGCCGCCCGCCGGGAGTCCCGTCCCGGACAGGCCCCGGCGCCGGCCCGCCGGCCGACCCGGCCCGTGTGGAGCGTGCCGGCAAGGAAGGGACACACCGGAAGACCGGTGCGGAACTGCCTGCGGACTCAGGGGGCGAGCGCGCTGAATGAGGTGGCCGGGGCCGGGAAGGCGCAGCACACGGCCGAGATCGCACTACGAGCCGAGGAGGGTTGTCATGCCTCGTGGTTCCAGTCCGAAGCGGGAAAGGCAGTACGAGCACCCCCCGATCTGAGGCCAGTCGGCGGAACAAGGCGTCCCCGTGGAGGGACGCCTTTGTGTTGCGAAGATCGCCGCTGGCACGGGCGTTGGCCTGGCCATTGCGTGGCCTGTTCAGAATGAGCCGGACGGCGGGGATCAGGATGCGCCGCCGTCCGATCACGCCCTGCGGACGAGGGCGTGGCTGCGGCGAAGACGGGGTGTCACGCAGAGGCGGGGAAGCGTTCCCAGACGCGGTGGGCTGAGAGCAGTTCCATGAGCTGGCGCATTCCTTGGGCGCCGTCGCTGATGACGACGCCGGGGTTGCCGACCGAGATCCCGGCGGCCTCGAAGAGGGCTTCGGCCCCGCCCAAGCCGATGAGGGCCTTGCCGTGCTGGTAGGCCTCGGCGAGCAGAGCGAGGACTCGAGGGTCGCTGACCGGCGGCCTGGGGGCTCCCGCCTTGGCGTCGCGAGCACCGTAGGCATCGGCACCCGCTCCGGGCACGCCCGCGAAGATCAGCGCGTCGAATTCGACCGAGCGGGCGGTGGCGAAGGTGCGCTGGACCGTCACCGTGTCGTCGCCGGTGCCCAGCACCCCGCCGGCCGCCGCCACGACCAGCGGCACCATTCCGGCGTCGAGGACGGCCTGGCGCACCCCGTTCACGCCGACCATGTCCATGGCCTGGCCGGTGACGATGCCGATGACGCGTCCGTCCAGCGGCCAGGTGCGGCCGACCTGGGACAGAGCGGGGTTGGGGCGGGCATCGGCGAGCGGCTCGATGGCGGCCGGCGCCGGCAGGCCCAGTCCGGCCGCGACCTGGACGCACAGCTCGGGGTCGATGTTGGCGAGCACGCCAAGAGCGCGTTCCTTGATGGCCTGCTCGTAGCACTTGGCCAGTTCGAAGGTATAGGCGGCGATGATGTGCTCGCGTTCGACCGGGCTCATGCTGAGCCAGAACAGGCGCGCCTGGGAGAAGTGATCGGCGAACGAGGCAGGTGCTGCGCGGACCTTGCGTCCGGCAGGAACCTCGACGGGTACCTCGATGAACGCGCCGGTGTCGGCGCCGGCGAAGAAAGGGCACCCGCCGTCGAGGCTGTTGGGCTTGTAGGGAGCCACGCCCCGGTGCACGGCCGTCTGGTGAAAACCGTCACGGAGCATGTCGTTGACGGGCGCGTGGGTCCGGTTGATCGGGATCTGCGGGAAGTTGGGGCCGCCGAGCCGGGTGAGCTGGGTGTCCAGGTAGGAGAACATCCGCCCGGCCAGCAGCGGGTCGTCGGTCGCGTCGATACCCGGCACGAGGTGGCCGGTGTGGAAGGCGACCTGCTCGACCTCGGCGAAGAAGTTCGACGGGTTCGCGTTCAGCGTCAGCAGCCCGACCGGCTTCACCGGCGCGAGCTCCTCCGGGACGATCTTCGTCGGGTCGAGGAGATCGATGCCCTCGAACATCTGGTCTTCGGTGTCGGGGAAGGCCTGGATGCCCAGCTCCCACTGAGGAAACGCGCCGGACTCGATCGCGTCGAAGAGGTCCCGGCGGTGGAAGTCGGGATCCACCCCGGCCAGGAGCTGAGCCTCCTCCCATACCAGGGAGTGCACGCCCAGCTTGGGCTTCCAGTGGAACTTCACCAGCGTCGTGGTGCCCTGGGCGTTGACGAGGCGGAAGGTGTGGACGCCGAAGCCCTCCATCATCCGGTAGGAGCGGGGGATGCCGCGGTCGGACATGTTCCAGAGGGTGTGGTGGGTGGCTTCGGTGTGCAGGGACACGAAGTCCCAGAACGTGTCGTGCGCGCTCTGGGCCTGTGGGATCTCCCGGTCTGGGTGCGGTTTGCCGGCATGGATGACGTCGGGGAACTTGATCGCGTCCTGGATGAAGAACACCGGGATGTTGTTCCCGACCAGGTCGAAGACGCCTTCCTCGGTGTAGAACTTCGTGGCGAAGCCACGGGTGTCGCGCACGGTGTCGGCGGAGCCGCGCGAGCCGAGCACGGTGGAGAAGCGCACGAACACCGGCGTTTCGGTGTCCCGGGCGAGGAACGCGGCCTTGGTGACCGCTTGCGCGGTGCCGTAGGACTGGAAGACGCCGTGTGCGGCCGAGCCGCGGGCGTGGACCACGCGCTCGGGGATCCGCTCGTGGTCGAAGTGCATGATCTTTTCACGCAGATGGTGGTCCTGCAGCAGCACCGGCCCCCGGGGGCCGGCCTTCAGCGAGTGGTCCGTGTCGGGCAGACGTACACCCTGCGCGGTCGTCAGAAAGGCGCCGCTCTGCGCGACCCTGGCCTGTTCGGCGCCGGTGGGCTGTCCGGTCGGACCGACCGTCTCCGGGCCGCTCTGATCCGCCTTCGGCGGCAGCGGCTCCACCGGCTCGGTGGGCTCTACCAGCTGCGGGGAGACCGGAGCCGGCTTGCCCGGCACCCCGTCCTCCGGCCCCTGGGCCGCCGTCGTACCACCGTGCACCATGTCGGCGATCTTGTCGGTGACCGCCTGCACCGGGTACTTCTCGGGCATCGCATCTCCACGTGAAAGGGCTGGGCCGTACAGATGTCACCGAGGGCCACGGTCCCCAAACCAGGGATGCGCCGACTGCACCACACCGCGCCGCCGACCGAGCCGAGGGCATCCCCGAACGAACCCGCCCCCCTTGCCACGTGCACGCTCGAGCCGGGACGGACCGCAGTGGAGTGCAGACTCGTCGGCGCTCGCAGCGCATGCCGCCTGCAACTCGCCCCGAGCCCACCGACACGCTTGGTGCGGGGCATGCCGGGCAGACGCACAGAGAAGCCCGGTGTCGGCAGCTCGCCGGCAAGTGCCCGCCGGGTGAGGGGCGGCGCCAGCGCGAACAGCGTCGCCCCCTTTCTGGAGGTCTCACATGTCTGCTTCCGCAACTTCCCATCCGCTTTCCGTCTTGTCCGCAGCGGGGGTGTCGGTATGGCTCGATGACCTGTCCCGGGAGCTTCTGGCCGGCGGGGAGCTCAAGGACCTGATCGCGGACAAGCACGTGGTGGGGGTGACCACGAACCCGACGATCTTCGCCTCCGCTCTGTCCAAGGGAGACCGCTACAACCAGCAGCTGCGCCGTCTCGGCGGTGCGGGCACCGGCGTCGATGACGCGGTTTTCGCCATCACCACCGACGACGTGCGCGATGGCTGCGAGGTTTTCGAACCCGTGCACCGGAAGACCCGCGGCGTCGACGGGCGTGTCTCCATTGAGGTGGATCCCCGGCTGGCACGGGACGCCGACGCCACCATCGACCAGGCCCGCAAGCTGTGGAAGGCGGTCGACCGGCCCAACCTGCTCGTCAAGATCCCGGCCACTGTGGAGGGATTGAAGGCGATCACAGCCGTCATCGCCGAGGGCATCAGCGTCAACGTCACGCTGATCTTCTCCCTGGACCGCTACCGCGCCGTGATGAACGCCTATCAGAGCGGTCTGGAGCAGGCCCAAGCTGCAGGACACGACCTGTCGGACATCCAGTCGGTCGCCTCGTTCTTCGTCTCCCGCGTCGACTCCGAAGTCGATCGCCGCCTCGACGCCCTCGGCAGCCCCGAGGCCCGGAAGCTCAGGGGCAAGGCTGCGATCGCCAATGCCCGGCTGGCCTACCAGGCCTACGAGCAGATGCTCGCGGAGCCCCGCTGGCAGCGCCTGGCCGCAGCCGGAGCCCGCGCGCAGCGCCCTCTGTGGGCGTCCACCGGGGTCAAGGACCCGTCCTACCCCGACACGATGTACGTCAGCGAACTCGTCATCCCGGGCACCGTGAACACCATGCCGGGTACCACCCTGGCCGCGTTCGCCGACCACGGCACGCTCCGCGACAACCAGCCGACGCCGGACGACTACGCGAGCGCCGGCGCCCACCTCGAAGCGCTGGAACACATCGGCGTCGATTTCACGGACGTCACCGATGCCCTGGAACGCGAAGGGCTGACCAAGTTCGAGGACAGCTGGAAGGAGCTCAGAGCCACAGTCGGGCGCAAGATGCACTCCGAAGCCGGAGCCCAGGACGACGGCGGGAGTAGCCCTGGCGGTTCCGAGGGCTCTGATCTGCTGGCGATCTACCTCAACGACCACTATTCCGGCGCCACGGGCGGCCTGGAACTCTTCCGGCGGGCCGCGGACGCGCACAGGGACAAAGCGGACGGCAAGGTCCTGGTCGACCTGGCCCGCCAGGTCGACCAGGACCGCAACTCACTGGTGCAGATCATGACTGGCCTTGGAGTGCGCCCCAGCCACTCCAAGGCTGCCATGGGCTGGCTTGCGGAGAAGGCAGGCCGCCTCAAGCCCAACGGGCATCTCCTCTCCCGTTCCCCACTCAGCGACCTGCTGGAAGCGGAGTCCATGCTCTTGGGAATCCAGGGCAAGGCAGCCTTGTGGCGAACCCTGCGTGCCCAGGCCGAAACCGACGAGCGCCTCTCCGTCGAGGATTTGGATGCCCTGTTGGAACGCGCCGAGCAGCAAAGCAAGCTCATGGAGAACCTGCGCGTCGCGGCAGCCAGCCGGGCGCTGCGCCCATAGGACCACCGGCAGGAGCCCCCTGCAGCCAACGGGCTTGTACGGCGCCGGGCGCTACCTGGTTCACAGGCTGGCTATGCCACACAACGAGAGTGGTCGGCCGTCAGAATCTGCCGTGAGCGAGAACCAAGGTCCGAAAGTTTAGAAATCTCGAACCGGTGAAGACGCGTATTATCAGCGGCTTTTTTCATCGAGGTAGGAGAAGCGCATGGGCATTATTGCCTGGATCCTGATCGGACTGCTCGCGGGCTTCATCGCGAAGGCGCTGATGCCGGGCAAGGACCCGGGCGGCGTCATCATCACGATGCTCATCGGCATCGCGGGCGGCCTGCTCGGCGGCTGGCTCGGCAAGGTCATCTTCGGTGTCGACTCCATCGACGGTTTCTTCGACCTCTCCACCTGGATCGCCGCGATCATCGGTTCCGTCATCCTCCTCGCCCTCTACCGACTGGTGACCGGCAACCGGCGCCACCACCGCCACGCCTGAGCGACCGGCCCCCGACGGAAACGGCTCCCCCTCCTCCCGAGGGCGGAGCCGTTCCGCTGCCTGCACCCCGCACACCGGGCCGGGGCGTCGGATTCCCCGGCGGCGCAGATGAGCCCGGATGGCGCGTGAGGAGTAGGCGCGGTCGGCCAGGACGGCCGCGGGCCTGGTCCGTGGCCGTCCCGGACTGGTGCGAGGTACCGGATGCGGGCTATCACCCCCTCGAAGGCAGGTGCGTCACCGGCCGGGCCGTCGCGGTGATGGTGAAGGCCAGGGGTCGGGCCCGGCCGTCGTCCGCCAGGTGGACCTTGGTGCTCAGGCCTCCGCGGGAGCGTCCGAGTGCGTGGTCGAGTAGCTCTTGGCGTCTCGCCGCCCCTTTTGAGTGCTCTGGCGGAGTGCTGGTGGGCCCGGACCGCGGTGGAGTCGACCGACACGGTCCCGTCGATGTCGTCGGCCGCGTCCGCCGCGGCCAGGATTCGCTCACAGGTGCCGTCGACGGCACATCTGACCAGCCGGTTGTGCGCGGTCTGGAACGGACCGAGCTCGCTGGGCGGGTTCCGCCGGGGCGAGTTGGTGCGGTACTTCAGGCGGTGGCTTCCAGGGTGCGGCGGTGGTTGGCCCACCGCCGGCCGCGGACCGGGTCGGCCGGCATCAGCGGCTCGATCCGGTCTCACATCACATCGGTGATCACTAATCGGACAGACGCATCGATCAACTGACCGACCCATCAAAGAGACACGCGCTAGCCCTCTCCGGCCGCGAGTACCTGCTCCAGCAGCGCGCCGAGCTGGTCGAGTTGGGCCTCGGCGAGGGGGGCGAGTGAGCGGTCCACCTCGGCGGCGACCCGGCGCGCGCCCTCCTGCCGGATCTCTTCGCCGTGCGGGGTGAGGGCATGCCGGACCGCCCGGCCGGGGCCCGGGACGCGTTCGATGAGGCCCCGGGATGCCATCCGGGCGGCGAGGGTGCCGAACGCCTGGTCGGTCTGGAAGGTGAGCTGGGCCAGGTCGTGCAGCGAGGCGTCCGGGTGTGCGTGCAGATGACGGAGGGTGTCCCACTGCGCGAGGGAGACGCCGAGCGGGGCGAGGGTGGCGGTCAGCGCGCGGTGGTGGCGGTTCTGGAGGCGCTTCACGGCGAGCGCGACCTGCTGCGGGGTCCGGGTCACGGGATTCAGGCTAGCGCAAACCCAGCCTGCTGATCTAAGGTTGCTTATATAAGCATGTTGATTAGTGTCGACGCAGCCGCACTTATCCCCCGGGAGACCCCATGAACGCCACCGCCCCCGTCCCGTTCACCGTCAACGAGACCGGCTCCGGCCGCCCCGTCCTGCTGCTGCACGGCGGCGCCGGGCCCGCCTCCATGCGGCCGTTCGCCGCGCTCCTGGCCGAGCGCCACTCCGCCCGGGTGCTGCTCCCCACCCATCCCGGCTTCGACGGCACCCCACGCCCCGCCACCCTGGACGGCATCCGCGCGCTGGCCGCTGCGTACACCGCGCTGCTGGCCGAGCGCGGGCTGACCGGTGTCACCGTGGTGGGCAACTCGATCGGCGGCTGGATCGCCGCCGAGATGGGCCTGCTGGACGAGGGGCGGATCGCCGCCTCCGTCATCCTCAACGGCGTCGGGATCACCGTGCCCGGCCACCCGCTCGCCGACTTCTTCGCGCTCCGCCCCGACGAGGTGGCCACGCTCTCCTTCCACGACCCGGCCCGCTCCCCGCTCGCCGCCGGCGACCGGTTCACCCAGGCCCAGCGCGCCACGATGGCCGCCAACCGCGAGACACTGTCGGCGTACGCGGGCCGGGAGATGGCCGACCCGACGCTGGCCGGGCGGCTGGCGGCGACCCGCGTGCCCACCCTGGTGGCTTGGGGCACCGCCGACCGGATCGCCTCGCTGGGATACGGCGAGGCGTACGCAGCCGCCATCCCCGGCGCCGTCTTCCGGCCGCTGGCCGACACCGGACACCTCCCGCAACTGGAGACGCCGGAGACGGTGCTCGCAGCCGTCGCGGAGTTCACCACGCCCTAAGGCCTGTCTGGCAAATGGTCACCTGGCCGGTTCGCGGAGCCAGAGGATCAGGGAGGCCAGAACGAGTCCGGCGCGATAGCGGTCGGCGGGTTTGTCGAACCGCATGGCGATCGCGCGGAACTGCTTTATACGGGCAAAGCATCATTCGACCACGTTGCGATCGTGGTAGGCGACTTTGTCGAAAGCGGGCGGCCGGCCGCCGCGGGCTCCGCGCCGTCGGCGGTTGGCGATCTGGTGGCGGCGCTCGGGGATTGTGGCGGCGATGCCCCGGCGCCGCAGCAGGTGGCGGATCGCCCTGCTGAAGTAGGCCTTGTCGCCCAGGACCCGCTCCGGAGCCGTGCGTGGCCTGCCCGTTGTGGCGCGCGGGACGTGGATCTCGTCGAGGACCTGGCCGAACGCGGTGGCGTCGTTGACATTGCCGGGCGTGAGGACGATCGACAGCGGCAGGCCCCGGCCGTCGAGAGCCAGGTGGACTTTGGTGGTCGGCCCGCCTCGGGACCGAAGCGCTCATCGGCGCCAGAACCGGCACCCTCACCCGCCCCCAACTCCTCGTCCTCGGGCGCCACGACTCCACCGGCCGCCTCCGCCCCATCGGCCGCACCGTCCCCCTGCGCCCCGACGCGCCCATGCGCTCGCCGAGCACCTCACCCCGGCCGGCACCGGCCATCCCTAGACCGGTGCGAAGTTCTCCTCGGCCTGGGGCACTCGCGAGGTCCTCGACACCACCCTGGTCCGGCCCGATCTCGTCGCGGAGATCAGCGCCGACACCTCCGTCGACCGCGGTGGCGTCTACCGGCACCCGATCCGGTACGTGCGCCTGCGCCTGGACGCGACCGTCGATGACGTGCCCGGGTTCGGCGGGGCCCGGCCGCAGCCAAAGGGTGACGGCCACCACCAAGTTCAGGCTCAGGTCGTGGCCGCTCGTGCCCCGCTATGCGGACAGCGAGTCGGCAGGGAAGTTCGCGTCCTGGGCGCGTTGTGCGCGTTCCTCGATGAGACGGCGGAAACCGGCTACGGCATAGCGATCTCCGGTGGAGGAGCCTCGCCCTGGAATGCCGGCGACCTGGGCCATGAGCTGCTGGGGTTGGGGCTGCCAGCCGATGGCCAGGACGCGCAGGCCGAGGCATTCCGCGCGCCGGTGCAGGTCCAGGAGGTGGAGCAGGCCGGAGGCATCCATGGCCACTACGCCGTGCAGGTCGACCATGAGGTCCCGCGCGTCGACGGCGACATCGTCCAGCGCCTGCTGGAGCAACGCCCCTGCGTCCTCGTCGAGTGTTCCCTCGGCGCTGATCAGGACCGAGCTGCCGCAGTGCCGGACGTCCGTGGTGATCATGCGATCTCCTTCCCCCGGAGGCACCAAGGCCTGTCGGGCCCCCATCCTGGCCCGGCGCTCACCCGTGCTGGTGCCAGGCGCGCTGAAGCAGTGGCCTCGGACGACGGGCACGATGGATGGCTTTCCTGGCCGGTCCGCTGTGGTGAGCTCGGTGCCGGCCAGCTGGCTGGCGAGGGAACTGATCACCTGCCCGATGGCGAGAACGAGGAGCCGACGCCTTGGCGGCCGAGACGGGGTGCAGCGGCTTCTGCGAGGCTGGCCCGGCTTCTCCCTGCCGGTCTTTGGTCAGCTTGCTGGTCCCTTCAAGGCAACCCCTGCGGCCGACTGTCCTGGTGTGGTTGCCTCCGCTTCCGGCGCAGGCAACCCGCTGCCGACCCGAGATGTGACAGCCTGGCGCGGGGCTCGGCCTCGGGCTCTCAGGCCGGGCGGATCGGACCGACCTGCGCGATCTTTCAGACACGGTCACGGCCGACGGTCCCCGGGCAGGTGCTGTTCAGGTGCTGCGCTGGCCGTGGGTGGTGTGGCGGAGTTGCTCGGTGTGCCGGGTCAGAGCGTCGATGCGTTCGGCAAGTTCGGCGTCCTGGGGCCGCAGGTGGATCCGGGTGTCGGTCAGGGGGCGCACGAGGCGGGCGGCGTCGTCGTGGCCGAGGGCCTGGTTCAGGGCGCCGACCGCGTCTGCGGCGTCGGCGGGGAGGTCGGTGAGGGCGGTGACCTGTGCGGCGAGGCGTCGGAGCTCGGCTGCGTTGTCGCGGGCCCAGGCGGTGACGGTTCGGTCGGCGGCGCGCGTGTCGCGGGTGGCCTGGACGCGTTCTTCGCCGGTGGAGCCGGGGGTGCCGGGGCGCAGCCGGAGGTAGCGGCGTTCGGCGGCCTGGCGGCTGGCGACTCCGAGGGGTCCGGCGAGCTCGGCCCAGCTCGCGCCCTCGTCGCGGGCGGTTTCGATCAGCCCGCTCTCCCAGCCGGCAAGCTGTTCGCGGACCTCGCGCAGCGTCAGCAGTGCGGCCAGGGCCGGGTGTGGGCCGGAGTCGGCGGCGGATGGCGCTGGGGTCGCAGGCGTTTGCGCGCAGGACTGCTGCGCGTCCCTCACGGACTGGTTGATGGCCTCCAGGGCTGCCGCGGCGGCGCTGAAGGGGACGGGTGGGGCCGGCGGGGTGGGTTCGTTCATGGGGCTCTCCGTCGTCTCGTCATCCTCCAGATGACCACGTGCTTGTCATCGTTTCGATGACATGTTACAACGGTGGCACGTTGAAGCGCATTGGCAGTTTCTGCCTGAACCAAACTGGAGGTGTTTCGCGATGTTGATGCGCACTGACCCGTTCCGCGAGATGGACCGGATCGTCCAGCAGCTGTCGGGTACGTCCGGGACCTGGTCGAAGCCCTCGGTCATGCCGATGGACGCCTACCGCGAGGGCGAGGAGTATGTGATCGCCTTCGACCTTCCCGGCGTGAGCCCGGAGGTGATCGACATCGACGTCGAGCGGAACATGCTGAAGGTCAAGGCCGAGCGCCGGCCCACGGACCGGCCCGAGGGTGTGCAGATGGACCTCTCCGAGCGGCCCCTCGGTGTCTTCTCCCGCCAGATCATGCTGGCCGACACCCTCGACACCGAGCGCATCCAGGCCGACTACGACGCGGGTGTCCTGACCCTGCGCATCCCGATCGCCGAGCGCGCCAAGCCCCGCAAGATCAGCATCGGCAGCGCCGACGGCCGCAAGCAGATCTCCGGCTGAGTCCTCCAGCATCAGCCGGCCACGGAGGGCGGGGGAGAGCCGAATCCCCCTCCGACACCCCGCCCTCCGCACCCCTTTTCCTCCTTACCTGCTCTGGAGGTGACGTGATGTCGATGCGCAGAGAGTCGTTCCTGGCCCACGTCCAGGAACGCGGCGAGTACGAGACCACGGAAGAGGCCGACCGCGTTGCCCGTGTCGTCCTGGCCCTGCTGGGTGCACATCTGGTCGGCAGCGTGCGGGCGCAGCTCGCCGCGCGGCTTCCCGAGACGTACGCCCTGATCCTCCTCAACCCCCTGCAGGCCGCCGAACCGCTCTCACCCGAACGCTTCGTCCGTGCGACCGCGGCCTGGATCGAGGGCGCCACGGAGAAGACGGCGCTGTGGGACATCGGCGCGGTCCTGTCCACCGTGGCCGCCGCGGCGGGCGACGTCCTCATGCGTGAGGTTCTGCTCCAGCTCCCGCCCGGCTACGACGTCCTCTTCGGCCACCCCCAGCCCACCTGACCCTCAAGCCCAGCCGCCCACCGGCCGCAGGCCGGGTCCTTCGCAGAGAAAGGCAAACCGCAGCCATGTACGACCAGCCTCGACCGAACCGGTCCACCCCCGCCATGACCTTCGATCAGATGCTGGAACGCGTGCGCTACGAAGGCGCCTACCCCACACGCGAACGCGCCGCAGAAGCCGTCCACCACGTCCTGGCCGCCCTCGGCCGACAGCTCACCGGCGAGGAACGCGTCGACCTCGCCCAGTGCCTGCCCGTCGAGGCCGCCCTCACCCTGACTGCTCAAATCCCCACCACCGCACACCTCACCGGCTGGGGCTTCGTCAAAGACCTCGCCGCACGCACCGGCGCCACCCCGGCCACCACCCGCTGGGACACCGGCGCCGTCCTCGCCGTCGTCACCCGCCTCGCCGGACCCGACCTCCTCGCCCGCATCCTGCGCAAGCTCCCCGGCGGCTACGCCCTCCTCTTCGGCCAGGCAGAACTGCGCCAGCCCCAGCCCGCCGCCGCCTGACCCACACCGGCGGCGGCCGGACACGCGTCGGGGCCGGGACCACTCCTGCGATCCCGGCCCCGACGCGTGACGATCAATGCTTGAAGACGTCCTTGACCTTCTCCTTGGCCTGGCGGGCGTCGCCCGTGGCCTGCTCCGTGCGGCCCTCGGCGGTCAGCCGCTCGTTGCCCGTCAGGCGGCCAGCGGTCTCCTTGAGCTTGCCCCTGGCCTGCTCGGTCTTCGCCTCGGTCTTCTGCTCACCAGACACAGCTGATCACTCCCTCTTGGGTGGAAACGCCTTACGCAACCCCGTGTGGCCGCTGACGGTCTCGTAAACAGGCCGGCGGCAACTGTCCTGCGCGGGCTCATGAGGGCTTCGGTGCGGCCCGGCGCGCTACCGGGGGAGAAGGGCGCGGATGGTCTTGCCGCCTTCGGGCCCGGGCATGAGGACGGCGGCGAGGGAGAGGTCGTTGACCATGTGCCAGCCGAATCCGCCCGCCCCGTCGACGAGGTCGGGGGTCCGCATCCGCGGCATCCGCGGGCTGGGGTCCTCGACAGCGACCTCGATGCAGCTGGGGTGCGCGGTCAGGCGGAGGGTGTAGGCGCCACCACCATGATGCAGGGCGTTCGTCACCAGCTCGGAGACGACCAGGACGACCGTGTCGGCCTGCTCCCGACAGATGGCAGGCTGCCCGAGGGCTTCGAGGAACGCCCGGGCGGCCCGGCGCGCCTCGGCGACGGCGGCCAGAGGCCGAAGGGCTGTGCGCTCGGCACTTGTCGTGGTCATTGCGCGCTCCGGGTTCTGTTGTCGGTGTCCGGCCCTGTCTGCCCGGTCCGTTGTGCCCCCGCCCGCAACCGTTCAACCCGACGGCACCCGATTACCTCAGTGACACGCACGCGAAAATCTACGTCGTCCAAAGTAGACATTGAGTGGTGGGGTCGTTATGGTTTCTCTCGTAGCCCAGAGAGACCGCAGGGCCTGGCAGAGACGAACTGCCGGGCAGCAGTACCCGCAGTTGCAGTTCGCAGGACGGTGCGGTGGTGGAGTTCCGAAGCCAGGGTCGTTGCAGGACGGCGACGGGGCTGACGACCGGACCGGGCGGCCCGCAGTGATCAGGGGCCGCCGCAAGCAGTACGGCAGTTGACGCAGTGGCAGTACCGGTAAGTGCAGTTCGTAGTACCCAGCAGTGAAGTCAGTGAGCAGTACCTCGGTGAAGGCGTCGGCTGCGGGCGCGCGCACCGGGACATTCGGCGGTGGGGTTCTAAGCCAGAGCAGACGCACGATGGGCGACGGGGCTGACTGCCGGAGCGTGGCGCTTGGTCAGGCCACTGAGCAGTTCGCATCACCAGCAGTACGCAGTAACCGTTTGATGAGTGATTGTTCCCAGAGGGAAGAACGGAGGAGCGAAGCGCCATCAGGATCGCCCGGGTTGAAGGCTGAGCCCGGGTACCGCAGGACATCGATAGTGAGGTGGTCTCCGGTCAAGCAACCGCGATCCCCGCATCTCCCGTCCCCGTTCGGGCGGGTCAGCGGACAAAGAAGGCCGACGCAGTACCAGGGTCGGCAGATGGTGTAGCAGTTCCTTCGGGGCCCTGGTGCCATTGGCACCAGGGCCCCTCCACGCGTTCCACAGAGAGGTGCGATGACAGCAGACGACTCGTTCGGCCGTCTCGACGACGACGACTACCCCGCCTACACGATGGGCCGGGCCGCCGAGATGCTCGGCACCACCCAGGGCTTCCTCCGCGCCATCGGCGAAGCCCGCCTGATCACACCGCTCCGCTCCGAGGGCGGCCACCGCCGCTACTCCCGCTACCAGCTGCGCATCGCAGCCCGCGCCCGGGAACTCGTCGACCAGGGCACCCCGATCGAGGCCGCCTGCCGCATCGTCATCCTCGAGGACCAGTTGGAAGAAGCTCAGCGGATCAACGCCGAGTATCGCCGTGCCGCCGGTTCGGCGGCGAAGGGGTAGCCGAGGCCCCAGCCGAGTTCTGGCATGGGCTCGACGTTCATGCCCTAGACCGTGCCGATCAGGGCCGGGGCGAAGAGGATCGCGGCCCCTGGTCGCGGGTAGGTTGCATCCCTACGAATCGGATCAGGGCAAGAGGCAGCAGATGGTGGCGCAGCGGGGTCGCACCGACGGTGAAGGTCTGCCGTCGGCGGTGGTGGACTGCGCGCTCTACGAGGACGGCCGCCGCATCCCCGGCCAGGTGAACCTCGCCACGGTCATGAAGCGGATAGACCCGCAGGAGGGCCGGTTCGCGTGGATCGGCCTGTACGAGCCACCGAGGAGCAGCTCCAGGAGGTCGCCGAGGACTTCGGCCCGCACCCCCTCGCCGTCGAGGACGCCGTCCACGCCCACCAGCGGCCCAAGCTGGAACGCTACGACGACATGCTGTTCCTCGTGCTGAAGACGATCGTCTCTACGTCGACCACGAGAAGGTGACCGCGACCAGCGAGATCGTTGACACCGGCGAAATCATGGTCTTCGCCGGCCCCGGGTACGCGATCACCGTCCGCCACGGCAGCGCACCGCCGCTGGAGGACGTACGCCGACAGCTCCGGACGATCCGCGGCAGCTGGGCTGCGGACCGGCCGCCGTCCTGCACGCGGTCGCGGACATGGTCGTCGACCGCTACATCGACGTCGCGGACGCCTTCGCCGGCGACGTCGACTCCCTGGAGGCCGAGGTCTCCTCCCCCGACCGCCCCGTCGACGCCGGTCGTATCTACCAGCTCAAGCGCGAGCTCCTCGAGTTCAAGCGCGCCGTCATGCCGCTCGCCGGCGCCCTGCAGCGCCTCAGCGAAGGCGCCTTCCCCGGGATCCCGGCGAAGGTCGCCACGTACTTCCGGGACGTTGCCGACCACCACCAGCGGTCAGCGAACAGATCTTTCCTTCGACGAACTGGTCTCCGGCATGCTCAGCGCCAGCATCGCCCAGCTCGGCGTCCAGCAGAACGCCGACATGCGCCGCATCAGCGCCTGGGCCGCCCTCATCGCCGTCCCCACCATGAGCGTCGGCGTATACGGCATGAACTTCGAACACATGCCTGAACTGGGATCCCCGTACGGCTACCCGGCTGTGTGGGTGCTCATCCTGACCGTGTGCACCGTGATCTACCGGGCGCTGCGCCGCAACAAGCGGCTGTAGCGGCCGGCCACGCCACTCGCCGGCTCATCCAGGGGCGGTAGGCCCGCGCGCCGACGCCTGTCAGGGGCCGCCCGGATCTACCCTGAAGGGAAGGAACCGGCTCATGTCGGCGCCCTCCTCGTCCGGCGCGTGCCCTCTTCCTGGGAGGTGGCGGTCATGATTGTCTTCCTGGCGCTGCTCATCGCCGGAATCGCTCTGGTGGCCATCGGTGCAAGCGTCGACGGCATGCTCTATCTGCTTTCCGCCGGCGTACTGGTCCTCGTCGCCGCTCTGCTCTACCTCGCGGTGCGCTCGATATGGCGGACCACCCACCGCCCGGCCCACTGACGTACTCCGGGAACTCCGCCGATGGCCGGGACCGGTTCCGCGGCGCGGCCCGCTTCCAGCAGCCGCCGGCGCACGTGGTCGGCCCGGCCTCACGTCGGGTGTCGCCGGGTGTAGTGGCGTCTGGCCCATGCCGGCAGGAGGAACCACAGGGCGGCCCCCAGACCGTGACGCCTGCGGTCAGCCACAGCGCGGGGGTGTCGTCCATGGCGATACGCAGGACCAGGGGCAGGGTCAGGACCACGGTGGCGGCGAGCTGACGATGCCGGTCTTGGTCATGAGGGAGGCCACCGCGACGCCCTGGGGCTTGATGTGGCGGCCAGCGACCAGGCGGTGGAGGGAGACCGGCCCGATGACGTTGTTCCTGCGTCGGATGTCCATACCCGCATCCTCCCAACCCCGCTCACCGCTCCGGCAGGGCCCCCGCAGGGCCTCGTCCCGCAGCGGCAGGCTCTGCGGTTCGTACGCCCGAGGCCTGTCTGGAAGCCGGCGCCGGGCGGGCGTGACAGAGCCCGGCCGGGTGACTACGGGCCCGGACGGGCTCTGCGTGCGTGGGATTCCGCGCGGCTCAGAAGCCGTCGTCGCGCTCGTCGCGGAGCAGGTCTTCCTCGCGGCGCCGCTCCATCTCCTCGGGGCGCTGGCCACGGGAGGGTGTGCCGGGCCCGGGGTGAACCGGGTCCTGACCGGGCCGCTGCGGGCGCTGCTGCTCCTCGCGGCCCTTGCCCGGCTCCTGGCGCTTGTCCTTACCGCCCATGACGGCCACTCCTTGGTACGTGGGGGTACTGCTTCCTCCCGCCCAAGCTGACACGAATCGTCACCGTGCGTATCATTTCACTACGGAACGTGGCGGAAGGGTGGTGTCCGGCTGGGCTGCGGATGCGCCGGAATGCGGGCTGGGCATCCGGTGCGGAGGATGGGCCCCCAAGCCCCGCCCGCCCCGCGTCGTCAGGAGCCGATCGCCATGCTGGAGCGCACGCCGCGCAAGGACCGCACCGAGGTCACCTTCGTCCTCCCCGCTGACACCCCGCCCGGGCCGGTCAGCGTGGTCGGCGACTTCAACGCCTGGCGGCCCGGTGTCCACACCCTGGCTCCGCGCAAAGACGGCAAGCGGGCGGTCACGGTCACGCTGCCGAGCGAGAGCAGCCACTCGTTCCGCTACCTCGCGGCCGGGGACTACTGGTTCAACGACGAAAGCGCCTGCGACCAGGACGGCTCCAACAGCCGCCTGCACACCTGATGGCCCAACCGGCGTAACGCGGAGCGTCCGCAGGCGTTGAGAGTGCGACACGTGCCAGCCGGCCCACACCCCCCGGGCCGGTATCCGTGTGACGGTCCTGCCACCCCGCCCGGCGGCAGGACCGTCGTCACGTCGTCATCCGGGGAGCCCGGCCCGGGAGCACACCAGGAGGGATGCGGTGCCGGCGGCATCCAGGACGCGGGTGACACGGCGGAGGTGCGCGCCACTCAGCGTGAAGGCCGCGCCGCCGCAGGCGGCTTCACGCTTCGGCGCGCTGATGCCCGAGCAGTCGCAGTTGGTGGGAACTGGCGTCACTTGCTCGGGCGTGGCTCCTGCCGGCATGGGTGATGAGCTGACGGGTGCTCTCCGGGTCCAGCGCCTTGGCCTGGAGGTGCTCGTACATGACGCTGTAGTGGTCTACGTCGGATCGTTTCTCCAGGTAGAGGTCGCTGGTGAACCGTTCCAGATACACCGTGCCCTTCCCGGGGGCGTCCGCGAACGTCAGGATGGAGAACTGGCCCGAGATGCCCGGGTGGGCTCCCGCCTCGTATGGGAGGACCTGCACGGTGAAGTGCGGCTGGGTACTGAGGCGGTTCAGGTGCTCAAGCTGTTCGCACATGACATCGGGGCCGCCGACCACGCGGCGCAGTACCGATTCGTCCAGCACGGCCCACAACCGGAATGCGCGGGCCGGGTGGTGCGCCCGGTGCTGTCGGCGCAGCCGTAGCCGAAGGCGCACGGCCCTCTGTTCAGGCGTGGCCAGAGGGATCGTTTCCGCAATGACCGCGGCCGCGTAGGCGGGCGTTTGCAGCAGGCCGGGCACCACCATGGACTCGTAGGAGTGGATCGAGGAGGCGCCCGTCTCCAGGCCGATGTAAACGGCGTACGGGACCTCGCCGAAGGCGACCCACCAGCCGTGGCGGCCCGACTCCCTTGCCTGCCGCATCAACGCGTCGACGATCTTAGGGTCCGTGACCCCGTAGAGGCCGCACCGGTCCCGCACATCACGGGGCTTGATGACGCGGCGGCCGTTCTCCAGGTGGCTGATCTTGGACTGGGAGATCATCAGCTGTTCGGCCACCTGGGTACTCGTCAGGCCACTGGCCAGGCGCAGTCGGCGTAGCTCCGCGCCGAGGCGACGCCTTCGGACGGTGGGATTCTCGTTCGCCGCCACGGGCGGTCTACCTCCGGCTCGGGACCGTCTACCAGCCACGCGAATGCCACGGCCGGGCCCGGCTGAACGCGTTCGCCGTGCAGAAACGATCAACGAGCCTTGAAGCCAAGCGTCACCTTGTGCGAGCCCGGCCACCGTCCCGAGATGGCGCGGCCGTGCCCGTCGTCACCGCGCGGGGTGAAGGCGCCTCCATCTGGCTGCGTTCGACGGGCCGGAGCGGGACGTGACTGGTTGTGTCTGCCAGGGACGCCCGGCTGTGCGGGCGGCTCGACTCAGTGGAGAACTCATGCGCAAGGCAGTCCTTGTGATGGCGCTCGCCGCCGCGCCCTGTCCGTGACCGGACCGGCGGTGGCCGCGGACAGCGACCAGCACGACCACGGCCGGGGCGGTCTGAAGGTGACCGGCCTGACCGACGGCCAGCGTTTGGTGTCGTTTCGCGTCAGCGACCCCGACCGGGTGTCCTCGGCGGGAACCGTCACCGGTCTCGCCAGCGACACGACGCTGGTCGGGATCGACTACCGCGTCCAGGACGGTCTGCTCTACGGCGTGGGCAACGCCGGCGGGGTGTACACCCTCGACACCGCGAACGCCGCCGCGACCAAGGCGTCCCAGCTGAGCATCGCCCTGGCGGGCACCGCCTTCGGCGTGGACTTCAACCCGGCCGCCGACCGGCTGCGGATCATCAGCGACACCGGGCAGAACCTGCGCCACAACGTGAACGTCGCCACCGGCGGAACCGTCGCCGACAGCACGCTCACCACCCCGCCGGCCACCACCCCCGCCCTGGGCGTCACCGGTGCCGCGTACGCGAACAACGACCTGGACGCGGCGACGGCCACCAGCCTGTTCGACGTCGACACCCTGAACGACCGCGTGGTGCTGCAGTCCCCGGCCAACTTCGGCACCCTCGCCCCCACCGGCAACCTTGGCGTCGACGCGGGACCCAGCGCGGGCTTCGACATCTACTTCTCGCCCAGGGGCGGCAGCAACCAGGGCTTCGCCGCCCTCTCCATCGGCGGTTCCTACCGCTTCTACAAGGTCAACCCGCTCACCGGTGCGGCCCGCGACGCCGGCGCCTTCCCCGCTGACCGGCAGGTCTTCGACGTCGCCCTGCCCCTGAACCAGAAGGAGTAGCGGCCTCACCGACCCCCGCACCGCCGTCCTCGCCGGGGCCGGCCTGGGCTGGCCGGGTGACAGCCGGGGCGGCTGGCGTAGTGACAGGCCGGCGATCACGCTACGGCGGGCAGGGTTCCTAAGAACGCCCCTCACCCCATGAAGGAGAGACATCCGTGGCTGACATGTGGAGCTACAACCCCGATTCGCACTACACGCCCGGCACCAGCCTGGTCGGTTTCAAGGTCGAGGCCAGCGACGGGCACATCGGCAAGGTCGACGAGGCCACCGAGGACGTCGGCGCCTCCTACATCGTCGTCGACACCGGGCCGTGGATCTTCGGCAAGGAGGTCCTCATCCCCGCCGGCACCGTCGTACGTGTCGACGTCAAGGAGGAGACGATCAACGTCAACCTCACCAAGGAGCAGATCAAGGACTCCCCGGAGTACGACAAGGACAAGCACCGCGGCGACGCCGCCTACCGTGACCAGCTCGGCCAGTACTACGGCCGCGACCACAGCTGAGCCCACGCCTCCGGCCTGCGCCTCCCCACCACGCAGGGGAGGCGCAGCACCGTAGGACCTGCGGGTGCCGAGGCCGCTGTCGGTGGCTTCGCCAGCGGAACGGACCTACCGTGGGAGAGAACCCGCTCATGCGTGGCGCCGCCCAGCGGACAGATGACGCGCAGGCGCCGGAGGCACGTACCTGGGCAGGGAACGGCACCGGCGCCTCGTCCGAGGTCGAAGGCAGCCGAAGCGGGACCAGCGAAGACCCGGCGGCAGTCGTGAACAGGGCACGCCACACGAAGCGGACCAGCGGCGAGGATCGCCCGCAAGCATCATCCGCCGCGCTGGCTGGCTTCGGTCCGCCATAGGGAGGTGCCCATGTCCGTCGGGAAGGACGCGGCCCCCACCCCGTCTAAGGGGCAGCGCGTGGCCGACAGTCATGCTATGGAAGCCGCGGCCCGGATCGGGCTCTGTGCCCGGGGAGTGATCTACGTGCTGGTGGGCCTGCTCGCCGTACAGATCGGGTTCGGCGGGGACAGTGGCAAGGAGGCCGACCGCTCCGGCGCGGTGAGCACCATCGGTGATCAGCCCTTCGGCCGCGTGCTGCTGTGGGCGCTGGTGGTGGGCCTGGCGGCGATGGCCCTGTGGCGGCTGTCGGAGGCGGTATTCGGCCAGGCTGTAGCCGGCGGTGACACCTGGACCCGGCGTCTCGGCTGCCTGGGCCTGGCCGTCTTCTGCACGGTGATCGCTATCGGCGTGGCGCAGACCGCGCTCGCCGGCGGGTCTGCCGGCGGCCGTCCGGGCGACGAGACGTCGCAGGACTACACGGCCAAGGTTTTGAACTGGCCGGGTGGGCGGGTGCTCGTCGGCGTGGTGGGCGCTGTTCTGGTGATCGTGGGCGTGGTGATCGTCGTCCGCAGCCTGATGCGGAAGTTCGAGGACAACCTGCGGACCGAGGAGATGAGCGCGACCACGCGACGGGTCGTCGCATGGCTGGGCGTCATCGGCGGCGTCGCGTGCGGCGTGATCGCGGCAGTCGCGGGCCTGTTCATCGTGCTGGCTGCCGTGCGGTTCGACCCCAGCCAGGCCAAGGGACTCGACGCGACACTCCGCTCCTTCGCCGCCACCCCCGCCGGACCCGTGCTCCTGATCGCGGCAGCGGTGGGCCTGCTGCTGTTCGGCCTCTACTCGTTCTGCGAGGCCCGCTGGCGCAAAGCCCCGGAGCACGACGCCTCGGCCGAGTAACCCCTGCCCTCCAGCCGCCAGGGAAGCCGGAATGCCCGCTCAGCGAGCAAGTGGGACAATTTGGTTATCACGGGTAGCGCGCTTGTGCGCGTCCATTCCGAGGAAAGACGGCAGGTCAGGTCATGGCCAAGCAGCCGAAGGCGTCCCAGCCCCGCGATGGCGAGGGAATCAGCCGACACAAGGGCAGCAAGCAGCACGGCTGGTCTCCCGACGTGGACGAAACCCGCCAGCAGGACAACCCCAGCGCCCATCGTTCCTTCCACCCGGACAAGTACGCCCCCGCCAAGGGCCCCGGCAGAAAGATCTCCAAGGAAGAGGCGGGCAACCCGCACGGCAAGCCCTCCAAGAGCATGGGCACCCGCGGCGAAGACCAAAAGAAGGGCACCGGCGACAAGGGGATGCACGACCTCGGCCCGCGAGGCCGCTCGCAGCGCCCCAGCGGAACCAAGGACGCTTCCGCCACCACCGGCGTGGATCCTCAAGACCCCCCTGGTACACGCAGCGCCGGCTAGGTACGACCGCCAGCATTTCTCAACACTTTGACGCGAGGTGCGGCGCCGGGCGGAGCCGGCCGTGGAAGTCGCGCGTGAAGCGGCTGCGAGGTAGTAGATGGGGCCGACGTCCTCCGGGACCGTCTCGTTCGTTGCCGTAGCGTGAAGCGCGTCCATTAATCAAAGCTGGCTGCTGTGCTTATTGGACCCGTGATGTGCCCCGCTCCTCCCCGGAGGAGCGGGGCACTACCGTTTCCGCTCCCGGCAGGGCTCGCCCCCTACATCGTCCCGGTTCGCCGAGGCGTGCGGTCTCGTGAGTACGGTAGGTCTCCCACGAATTTGCACGATATGGGAGAGCACGTGCAACCATCGCACCCCGCGCACTCATTACGCGCGGAGAAGGCGTTCAGGTCCCTGCTAGCCGGTGCTGGCGCGCAGCTCCTGGAAGGCTCCTGGCTGGGAAACTCGGCCCCCCACGCGGTGCGTTGCGCCGCCGGACATCTCGTAACGCCTCGCCCGGCCAACCTTCAGCAAGGGCAAGGGATCTGCCGGATCTGTGCCCGACGATGCGCCAAAGCCGCAGAGGCCGCCTTCCGGGAGCGGCTCTCGTCGGCTGGCGCCACTCTCCTGGAATCGGGGTGGCGCGGTGTCCACTACCCGCATCGCATCCGCTGCGCCGCAGCCCACGAATCCGCCCGCCGTCCATCAGCGGTCCGACGGTCGGGCTGGGTATGCAGGTCCTGCCCCCGGCCTTAGAGCTCGTAACAGGATCTTGGTGAGATGTCCTGGTCAGCCGTGACCGGTGTGACGATTCGGCCGTTCGTGATGGTGTGAGTACTCGGCC
>NZ_JBIAVJ010000048.1:0-32686 GCF_042894025.1 Streptomyces sp. NPDC001549 | reverse complement strand
TGAGTTGCCTGCGTGTCACGACCACAGTCGTACCGGATTGCACCTCACGAAGACGGCGGAACCCAGGAACTGATCACCACATCACACACGCCCTAACACTGAACGCAAACCCGTCGAACTTCTTCGCCGAGGTCGAACAAGTCGCCTTCCACACCGGCCACCTCGTCCCGGGCATCGACGCGACCGACGACCCGCTGCTGGCCGGCCGGATGTTCTCCTACCTGGACACGCAGCTCACCCGGCTCGGCGGCCCCAACTTCCCGCAGATCCCGATCAACCGCACCCACGCGCCCGTCAACGACATGCTCCGCGACGGCTCCCACCAGACCGCCGTGCACCGGGGCGTGGCCCCCTACAAGCCCAACAGCCTCGACGGCGGCTGCCCCTTCGTCGCTGGCTCCGACACCGGCGCGTTCATCGAGGTACCCGTCGAGGTCCCTGCCGGACGCAAGGTCCGTGAAGCACCTGCCTCGTTCGCCGATCATTTCTCCCAGCCCCGTATGTTCTGGCTCAGCATGAGCCCGGTCGAGCGCGAGCACATCATCGCCGCCTACACGTTCGAACTGTCCAAGTGCTACGAGCAGGCAATCAAGGAGCGCACGCTGGCCGTGCTGGCCAACATCGATCCCGAGCTGTGCACGCAGGTCGCGGCGGGGCTCGGGCTACCGGTGCCGGCCACCACCGAACCTCTCGCCGACGTCCGCCCGAGCCCCCGCCTGTCGCAGGTCGGCGCAACCTGGCCGCTGGACGGACGCGTCATCGGCATCGTCACCGGGCCCGCGACCGACATGTCGGGTGTGCGTCAGGTCCGCGAGGCGGTCCTGGACGCCGGCCTGGTGCCCCTGATCATCGCCCCGGCCGGCGGGGTCCTGGGCACGGACGGTGACCCGGTCGCCGTTCAGCGCACCTTCGCCACCGCCCGCTCCGTCGAGTTCGACGCCCTGGTCTTCGCAGGCGTCCCGGGAGCAGGAGCTGACGCGTACGGAGCCCGTGACGCCAAGGCCGGGTCACCCGGCCCCGCCGTCAGCGATCCGCGGGTCCTGACGCTGCTCACCGAGGCATATCGGCACGGCAAGGCCCTCGCCGGCTGGGACGGCGCCGAAACGCTCTTCGAGGCCGCCGGCATCTCAGTCGGCGAACCCGGCGTCATCATCGCCGACGGCGCACAGGCACTACCTCAGCTCCTGGAACGACTCGCAGCCCACCGGGTCTGGGAACGCTTCCCCGCCGTAACCTGACGCCTCCCGACGCCTTCCCCCGGACGGCGCCTGCAACGTCAGCGAGCCTCGAACCATCAAGGGGGTCCGAGGCTCGCCCTGCGTCGGCCCACCAGCCCACGCCGCCCGTGCACGCCGACGCTACGGAGGCTGTGGTTCCGTACGAGCCCTCCTCCGCCATGGGTGCAGACGGCGGACACTGCATGCAGCTCGCCCTGATCGTCGCGGTGCACCGCACAGGGGTTGCCCCCGGCACGGACCACCGTGGCTTCACCGGGCCGCAGGCTCTCGACCAGCCCGTTGGTGCCGTCGCCGAGAGTGTCCAGACGATCCTTCACGAAGTGCTTTCCGGCGTCCCACTGAGCCTTCAGGTCCATCGGCGCCGAGCGGAGGGGCGAGCCGACGCGTCCGGGGGCGTAGAGACCGTCTCAGTGCTCCTCCTCGCCGCGCACGAGGGGGCGATGATCGTTCCGGCCAGGACCCCGCCCGTCATGCCCCATCCGGCGAAACCGGTGGCCGTAGGCGTGCACGCCTGGCTGCGTGGCGTGCAACCGGCACGGGCTCTGCTTCCTGCCGTCGTCACTACATTGAGCTGGCGCGTCCGGAGCGGACCCAGCATTTCGAGGTGAGAGGTCTGCTGGGCTCCGGCGGCCGCACCGCCGACCGACGCGGATAATGGAACCGGGTACCTGCCCGCGCCCCCGCTATCACGAGCCCGCGCTGCCCCGGAGTCTGTCGGGCGCCACCAGGGGTGAGGCGGCACGTGGAGGGTAGGTGCCGGGCGACCTGGCCGACGTTTCGGCCCGGCCGAGCGCGGCCTTCGCACAAGGGAGGCAGACGTGTCCGCACCTCTTCCAGGCCCAGACCCGAACAAAACGTCTCAGCATCATGGCGGGGTGCCTCCCGGCGAAACCTCGCCCGGCGAGTCCAGCACCGGTTCTGGCGTGGGCCCCTACCGCCCTATGACCCGCGGCTGGGGCAGGGGCCCCCTCGTGGTGATCTGTCTGGTGGCCCTGGCCTGCGCCCTCTTCTTCCTCGCATACGCCATCATGCTGAACATCTGAGCGACATAGACGCGCTCACACGGCCCGCGTCACGGTGGGTCATTCCCTGCCGAACGGAGCGGAACGCGTCCGCGGCATCCCTGGTCATTTTCCGTGAGGTAGGAGGGCGGGCGTGGAGCCGTGGTTGATGTGGCTGATCGCCGCAGCGGTGCTAGCCATCGCGGAGGTGTTCACTCTCACTGCCGCATTGGGGTTGCTCGCCGCGGCTGCGTCGATCACCGCCGCATCCGCCGCGCTCGGCCTCCCCGTGCCGTGGCAGTTCCTGGTGTTCGCCCTCGTCGCGACGCTCAGCGTGCTCTTCGTACGCCCCCTCGCGCTGCGACGCCTCTCACCGCGCCAGGAGGCACGGTTCGGCGTGGACGCGCTGGTGGGAATGCCTGCCTACGTGGTCAGCGAGGTGTCCGCGCGGGCCGGCAGGGTCCGCATCGGAGGCGAGGAGTGGACCGCTCGGGCCTATGACGAGACGCTGGTTATCCCTCCGGGAACGACCGCCGATGTCGTGGAAATCAGCGGCAGCACCGCATTCGTCTACCCCCGGGAGTGACCATGGAAGCCTGGGTCGTCGCCGGCGTCATTGTCGCGGTCTTCGCCGTCTTCACCGTGGTGCGGGCCGTGCGCATCGTGCCCCAGGCGCGCGCCCGCAACGTGGAACGGCTGGGCCGCTACCACCGCACGCTCAGACCCGGCCTCAACGTGGTCATCCCTTACATCGACCGCGTGTATCCCGTGATCGACCTGCGGGAGCAGGTCGTCTCCTTCAAGCCGCAGCCGGTCATCACCGAGGACAACCTCGTGGTCGAGATCGATACCGTCCTGTACTTCCAGGTCACCGACCCGCGGGCCGCCGCATACGAGATCGCGAACTACCTCCAAGCAGTCGAACAGCTCACCGTCACCACCTTGCGCAACGTCGTGGGGTCCATGGACCTGGAGAAGACCCTCACCTCTCGCGACACCATCAACAGCCAACTCCGCGGCGTCCTGGATGACGCCACAGGCAAATGGGGCCTGAGGGTCAACCGCGTGGAGATCAAAGCCGTCGATCCGCCACAGTCGATCAAGGACGCGATGGAGAAGCAGATGCGCGCGGAGCGGGACAAACGCGCCGCGATCTTGGGAGCTGAAGGACAACGGCAGTCTCAGATCCTCACCGCCGAAGGGGACAAGCAGTCCGCCGTACTGCGCGCCGAGGGGGAGCGAACGGCCGAGATCCTCCGGGCCGAGGGCCAGTCCCGTGCCATCGACGAGGTGTTCCAGGCCGTGCACCGCAACGACCCCGACCCCAAGCTGCTGGCCTACCAGTACCTCCAGGCACTGCCGCAGCTGGCCCGAGGACCAGGCAGCACCTTCTGGATCATTCCCGGCGAGGTCACCTCCGCGCTCCAAGCCGTCAGCCGCGCCTTCAACGAAGTGCTCCCTCCGTCACAGGCCACCCACGCCGGGCCCACGGAGGACAGGGCGAACCAGGCCGCCGACGACGCCGCCAAAGCTGCGGAAGCCGCCGCCCAGGCACTCGCGGACGCGGCCGAAGCCGATCCCACTTCCCCACCGCCCCCGTAGGCATGGCGCATCTCCGGGCCACCGTGACGGCGACTCCTGGGTGCTGGGGGGCACACCACGCGGACACGGCGTCTCACCACGCGCAGCATCCAACTACGGATCGTGATGGGAGCGACGGCCTCGGCCCGGCGCGGAGACGTGATTCGTGCTTTGCTGGGCGCCTGGTCAGCGCCGATCGTCAGCAGATTGCTGGAAAGCGAGCCAAGGGTTCAGCCCTCTGCGTACTGGACTGCATCGTGCACCGCTGCGTAGGCGCAGGGCTCGGCCATGAGGACGCCCAGGGTGAACAGGCAGTCCTCGAAGGCGCGCCGTGCAGCCTCGTCCGCGGGTGCGGCTGCCAGACGGAGGCGGGCGTCGAAGAACCTGCCGAGGGCCCGCTCCACGTCGGCCTCGAGCGGCAGTAGCCGTGAAGCGGGCGGGGTGTTCGGGCTATTCGGGGTGCGTGCCGCCTGGACGGCCTGGCGCAGCGCCCGCTCGGCGCGGGCCGGGGCGGGCAGACCGCGGGGGTCGGCGAGCATCCCCTGAGCGAGCAGCGTCTCGGGCAGGCCGGCTTGTGCGGCTGCGGCGGACAGGATGCGCTCGGCCTCGCAAGCCGGGGCCGGGGCCATCGCCATCAGGGTGCCCACCGCCCACGCGACCGCCTCCTTCGGCCGTGCCGGCATGCCTGGGGTGGTGCTTGCGGCTTGAGGGCTTCCCGTGGAAGAGGCGGGCACAATCATGAAGATCACTTGCTTTCGGGGCGGACGTGATCAGGTGAGGATCCTGGGTCTCGATGGGCTGGAGGAGCCACTCGACGGGTCCGGCAGCGGTGACGTCCAGGCGGGGACGCCCGCTGGGAGGCTGTGCGGGCGGCCAGGAGGGCGTGGAAGCGGCGCAGTCGCAGAAGGTGACCTGGCTCAGGTCGACGACGCGGGGGCCGCGGTGGGAAGCAAGGGCGGCCAGGAGGGCTGGGCGAAGGGTTGCGACGTTGTCGAAGTCGACCTGTCCACACACGCCGATACTCACGGCCCCGGGCGGCGGTCCGCGAGTCACGTCGACTTCCAGGGCTGCGGCTTCGGGGCGTAGGTGCGGTCTTCGTTCATGATCGCAGGCATGGCCTCCCCTGACCTGGGGCTGCTTCACCTTCTATCAGCATCCTCGGCATTCAGCCGACACGCGTCAATAGACGACCAGCCCCTGTACGAGGCAGACGTCGACCTGTGGGGCCGATCGCGGACTGCGAAGCGCACCTGTCGGTCATCCGGGAGAAGGCCGCCCGCGATCCCGACAGCCAGGCAGTACTCAGCGAGGACAAGCAGGAGCCGTACGAGATGAAGACCGGGCATACATCGGTCCACAGCAGTGAAGACCGGGCATACATCGGTCCACAGCAGTAGGGGGACGGTACGCCCCCCGACCGAACCCGCGGGCCGGAGCACCTCCGCCAGACGGGCGGCAAAGGACACCTGGCGCTGGCCGCGTCGTTGTCACCGGCATGACCGACCTCATGATTCACATCCCCGCCGACTGGCTCAGCCAGGTCTTCCTCACCCTGCGCCGAGGCGCCACCGCGGACGCCCACGCCCTGGCCACGGAAACGCCGTTCACCGAGAAGCCCGGCCAGCGGGTCCCGGCCCCCAGCACGACCCTCCTGCGCGCCGGACAGGCCCTGCACACAGAGATCGAACAGGCCCCCGCCGAACACGCCTGACAGAGCGCGCCGAGGACCTCGTCCGGAGCCGAACCCTCGCCCCGTAGCTCGTGCGTACCCGCTCGCTCGCAGCACCAGCCCTACGGGCAAGGGGCTGGGAGCAGCGCCACGTCGACGGCCGAGAACAGCGGGACCGTGGTGATGCCGCCCTGCCGCTTGTAGTCGATCTCCACCGTGCTGACCGGAGAAAGGAACCCGAGCCGTACCGCGGCGTCGAACTCGACCCGGCGGACGCCGAGCCGGCGGGCGGCATGGTCGGGGCCGGGGGGACGTGCCGATCGAGCAGAGCGGGCAGGTCCCGACGTCGCGCGAGGGCGGCGACCTGGTCCGAGTGGACGTCGGGGAAGGCGGCTTCACCGCCGAGGTAGACCAGGTCCGGCCCGGACGAGGTGATCGACCGGCGCCGCGGTCTCCCTCGGCCGGAGAATCGGGAGCGGCACCCCAAGGGCCTCCGTCAGCCGGTCCGCCACCCACCCCGCCCCGACCGGACCCCGCAGCGCCGCCCCGACCGCCTCCGGGTCGGCGGCCTCCACCACCGCCCGAGACCACCGGCCCGGCCCGACGTCCGCCGTCGGCACCAGACCCGAACCGGTCGCCCACCGCCACGCCGCGACCGGCAGCAGCCGGCCCGCCGCCGCGGACGTCAAACACCTCACCCACCGAACGCACCACGAACCCCACTCACATCCACATCCGACCGGACCGACCACCGGGCCAGGCCCGAAAATTCCGAAAGATGCCGTTTGATATCAATAGCACTAATTTCAGGGCAAGTTGGGAACACACACCGCAAAAGCCGCCTACGCGTACGCGGGGGCGAAATTCACCCCTACGGGGGAGGCGAACCGACCCCGGACAGACGGAAGCGGGGCCACTACGGCGGCCCCCGCTCCTCCCTCGGACGGCCTACAGGTAGTCGGCCGGCTCCGCGCCACAAGTACCGACATCCAGGCCATACAGGGGCATGCCCGTCAGCCGGACTCGCACCACGCGCCCGTCGGGCAGCGGCAGGGCGACCACGGAGCCCGGGGGCTCGGAACGGGGGAACGACTTCGTGTACCCGTCCACGCCGAGCGGGATGCATCAAACGATCTTGTTCATGACCTGTGTCCTTCCGAGGCCGGAACCACGGCGGCCCGTCCTCACCCCTTCGCCGCTCTCACCGCCGGAAGAACAGCACCAACCCGGAAAGTCGTCGGAATCCCCTGGTGGGAGGGGGGCACTCAACCTGCTGCGGCGGACGGTCCCGCCCCAAACCGCGGAACGTCCTGCGTGGTCTCGTCCAGGCGCAGCCGCTGGAACCGGAGTGGATGGCGGTAGACGCCGCCGTGGTCGATGGCGCGGTCGGCGTTGACCTCGGCGACCAGGTTGGGGTGGACGAGGGTGGTGTCGAGGACGTCGCGGCTCCCCCACGTCGCCGAGAACTTCGCGCCCGTCCACGGGTGTCCAGGTGTGGCCGCGGTGAGGTGCTCGGCGACCTGCCGGGCGGCGTCCGGGCGCAGCGGTACGGTCCGGCCGACGGCGCGCAGTCGGCCGTCGGTGTCGTGGCGGCCGAGGACGAGGAGCTGGGGGCGGGTCAGGGTGCCGGTGATCGCGCCGACGATCGTCTCCGTGGTGTCACGGCGTCTAATCTTGGTCCAGCCCCGATATCCGGGCAGGTACCGGCTGTTCAGGGGCTTGACCAGGATCCCCTCGACGCCCGACACGTCCGTCCAGGACTCCAGCCACTCCCGCGCCTTGGCCAGGTCAGTCGTCTGCGGGCAGAACGTCCAGGGGGCCGTCAGGGCGTGGTCGGAGAACCGGTTCTCCAGCAGGGTACGCCGCTCGGCGTACGGGCGTGCGAGGAGCTCCTGACCGTCCTGCTGCAAGAGGTCGAAGGCGACGAAGTAGGCCGGCCACCGGGCGACGAGCGCGGCGGCGGCGCGGGCTCGCGTGGCGGCCCGGCGCTGCAACGCCTCGAAGGACAGCCGGCCCTCGTCGGTGTTCCAGACGACGAGTTCGCCGTCGAGGACCAGGCCGGGCGGCAACTGCGCCTCGGCGGCCGCCACCAGGTCCGGCCACCGGTCCTGCACCAGCGCCCCGCGACGGGTCTGCACCAACACCGCGCCGCCCGGCCCGGCCGCGGTGAACAGCAGCGCCCGATGACCGTCCAGCTTCTGCTCGTACGCCACCCCCGCACGCAAAGCGGCCGGGCCCGGCACGGCTTCCGCGGCCTGCGCCAGCATCGGCTCGACCGGCGGTCTGAGCGTCATTCCCGGGCCTCCTCAACGTCGTCCCTCCCTCAAGGATCAGGCCGACCGCAGGGGTACGGCCCGATGGACACGGGCACGCCGCCGTCCTCGGTGACGCGCACGTCGTGTACGCGGACGGCGACAGGACGCGGATGACCGCGGCCCTCTTCGGTGCTCAGGGGGCAGCGCTTGCCCCTATCCCAGCTGTCCCCGTCGTGGAGGCTGTCCGGCGTCCGTCCAGCCCCGATGCCGTTGTCAAGTCCCGACTTCCCGGGCCGTGACCGCGGACGCCTGTACGGGGCTCAATGGAGTCACGGACGACGCCGAGAGGCGGCGGAAAACCCAGACCGTGTCCGTATCCCCTCGCAGCACGCCCCCGCGCAAGGAGCCCTTCCCATGACCGTCACCAGGACCCGACTCTCCGTCGCTCTGATCGCCACCACTCTGGCTGTCGCGGGCGCCTCGATGTCCTCCACCGCGTTCGCCGCTCCCACCGCGGCACCGGCCGTCACCGCCGACGGCGACGGCACGCGCAAGGTCAAGTCCATCCGGAAGAACACGCCCGCAGAAGAACCCCCACTGGTCCTCTCCGGCGGTAGCGCGGGTAAGGGTGGTAATGGCGGGCAAGACGGTGCCGCGTGGTCGTGGGACCAAAAGTGGAGCTCCGGCCCCTACCTCTCCTGAAGACGGGCTACCCCCTCTTCCAGGGCCCGCCCAGACCAGCCGGAGGCGGCTCTGCAGGACGGCCCGTCGCGTCGCCGCGCACGGGTCTGCACCAGCGCCGTGCCGTGAAGACGAGCGGCGAGGTGCGTGATGTGCGGGGTGCGGCCTGACCACCGGGGCCACGCCCCGGCTGGGCCCGCTGCTGGCCGCTCTGGCCGGCGCCGGCGTCGCCCCCGTCTCAAGTCACGCCCATACGACAGGCCGGCGAACCGGCACGCTCGCGTGCACCGGTAGCCCCGCCAGCCCGGAGAGCACGGTGGCAGATGCTGACGCGGGAGAGGGCCGCGGGACGGGTTCTCATGGAAGGGGCGATGTCAGCGTCGGGCGTCAACGCCAGCCCCCGCGTTTCACACAGGATGCCGAACTCTGTGGTTGTGCTGCGGGGGGCTGGCCGCCCGCGGCTATGGTCGGGCGCAGTCCGCGCCGATAAGGCGTGCGCGGGCGAGGCCCGGTGACCAGAGCGTCTGGCGGCAGTAGCACCGGGCCGCCCCACGCGACCGAGGTCCGGCACGCGGACCGGGAGGAGCGGAACCCGCTCCCCCTGGCCTGGCCGGGCTGGCTGCTGGCTGGCTGGCTGCACGAGCTGTTCATGAGAACGGCCTCCCCTTGGAGGATGAGGGGAGGCCGTTCTATACCGGGCTGTGCGCTGCGGCTGGTTCAGATGACGGCGCTGGATGTGCCGGCGCGACGAGCGCGCCGGGTCCAGGACTTGGTGCTGTCAGTACTTGCTGTGGTGGTCGGCCTTGTGGTGCCCGTCCGAGCCGCTGGCGTTGATGCAGGTGTTGCCGAAGGCGGGGTTGAGGAGGCCGACGATGTTGACGGTGTTGCCGCAGAGGTTGACCGGAATGTGGATGGGCACCTGGACGACGTTGCCGGACAGGACACCCGGGGAGCCGATGGCAGCGCCCCCTGCCGTGGCGTCGGCGGCGGCCATGCCGGCCCCGCCTGCCAGCGCGGCACCAGTGGCGGCGGTAACGGCTACGGCCTTGGCGAAACGGAACATCAAGATCTCCTTGAACTCACTCTGCCGCGGGGAAGTACGGCACGGACGACGCCCCCCATAACGGCCGAGCCGCCCGCCCGTCACGGGCAATGGGCCGAACCGGTGAGCTCGAGAAACGTCCGCTCAGCCTGACCCAGGCCGCGACCGCCCGAGCCGGCATCCGCGCCGCCATCGCCCTGCGGGCCTGGCTGCGCGGGCAGGGCGTCGAACTCGCGCGATGCACCCACGGCTGCATGGTCGCGGCCGTCGCGGCCTGCAGAAGGCCCGCCGTCCTCCTTCTGGCTGCGACACGGCCGCCCGCCCCCGCCGGGTTGCGGTCGCGGCCATATGGGCGGCCGGCGCGGGTAGGCGCACCGCGTGAATGAAGAGGCATTGCCGCGGACGGAAGCCGAGGACCTGCTGACGGGGCTGAGTGTGGACGCCCGGCGGCCGTAGCAGCCCGTGCTGTTGGACTCCGCCGGCGCTCCGATCCGTACCTGGCGGGAGAACTACCCGTACGAGCGCAAGATCCGTCGTGCGGAGTACGAGCGGACCAAGCGGATCCTGCAGATCGAACTGCTGAAGCTGCAACGCTGGGTCCGGGAGACCGGTGCCCGACTGGTGGTGATCTGCGAGGGCCGGGACGCGGCAGGCAAGGGCGGCACGATCCAGCGTTTCACGGAGCGGCTCAACCCCCGCGGGGCACGGATCATCGCTCTGTCCCGGCCGACCGAGCGGGAGACGGGGCAGTGGTACTTCCAGAGGAAGGGAACGGTAGCAGTAAGGGAGTACGTCTGACCTGCGGTTTCACAGCAATCCCTCGGGATATGACCACACTTGGTGTGCCCGGAGTAGCCCCAGGTCACCCCGTGGATTCCCCGATCTCGCGCACCGCCAGGTGCCCGGGAGTGCCCGGAATCCGACGGTGCGTCAGAACCAAGGGGCGCGTCCTCATGCCGCCCCGATGGGGTCACTGCGGTCCCTAGAGACTCCGTTGCTGAATGAGGAAGTTTCATCGTGATTCGTGCTGGTCACCGGGCCTGGTGACCTGCACGAATCACGATGAAACTTCCTCAATTAGCGGTCGAGTCGTCGCGGGGCCCCGGGCGGCCAAGTCTCCTGAGCCATCCAACGGCGTCACTGTGCCAGCCATACCCAGGACCCCTGGGTCCCACCGATCTTACGAATGACCAGTTCAGACCCACAAGAAGAAGGTAGGACAGCGGTGAGTGCGGGGGCGCGGTCGAGCGTGATCCACCCCGCGACGGTCGGTGGGCCTGCGCCCTGGCCACGAGAGGACTCTCGTGGCCAGGGCGGTGCTACTTGGTGGTGCGGATGTCGACGAGGACGTGGTCGCGTCGCTGGGGGTCGGCGGCCTCGCCGACCGGCTTCCACTGGTTCTTGTCCACGTCGATGTTCTGCTCGGGCGCACCCTCCGCGGTCAGCGTGACGCTCGTCTGGTGGGTGGCGTCGCCCCGGATGCCGTAGACGGCGGGGATCTCCACGGTCAGTTGGCCCGAGCCGCCGGCGGCGCGGAAGCAGATCGTCCCGTTGGTCCGGGAGAAGACCTGGATCTGGCTTTCCGAGGAGGCGCAGTCGGCGAGCATGATCTGACCGTCGCCCCGCTTGAGGACGATGCCGAGTTCGGCACCGATCCGCGCGCCGTCGGGGTACTCGAACGTTTCGATGGCGTAGCCGGGGCCATCGGCGGCCACGGGCACCGCGGCGGGAGCCTGGGGGGTCTGAGCGGTCGCGATGGTCACCGCCGCTGCGGCGCAGATCGCGGTCGCTGCGGCCGTGGCGATGATCCGTCGTGAGATCTTCATCGTTCTTCCTTCTTTGTCTTTGTCGGAACGGCTCTTCAGATGAGATAGGCGACGCCGATGAGCGCGGCCAGGAATGCGAGGAGGAACACGAAGGTCTGTCCGCGGGACATGTCCTCCATGGGTTTCCCCGCGCGCTTCAGGTCGAGCTGGCGGGTGACGTACCCGGCGAAGACGATTCTCAGAATGACCAGAATGATCATGGTGGCGGTGTAGAGCACCAGCGGTGTCCTGCCCGCGTAACCGCGTGCGGCGGAGCCGCCGGCAATGGACACGGCGCCGACCAGGGGCAACGACCAGGCGATCAGCCGGTCCCGTGGGGTCGTGGTCATGGACTGCGCGGCCAGGCCGAGGGCGAGGCCGGACACGAGCGCGGCGATCCACCATTGACCGGCGGACAGGTTCGAGGTCAGCATGGAATCCCTTGTCGTGTGCGGCGCGTCTGCGGCGCGTGTACGACCCGGGCGGGCGGGGAGGGACTAGGTACCCTTCCCGCCCACCCGGGGAGGTGACGGTCTACCAGGTGAGCCAGCCGACGACGGTGGTCGTCCCGTCGGCCACCGCGCCCGCGGCACTGGACACCTTCTGGCCGACCGTCTTGGACACCTGCTCGCCCATCTTGCCGAGCAGCTTCCCCTTGCCGGTCAGGATGCCACCGAGCACGAACGCGCCGAGTGCCTGGTGGAACCGCGCGTCGTCCCAGCCGTAGCTGATGCCGTTGAGCAGCGCGCTCGCCCCCTGGAGTCCCAGGGAGACGAGGCCGACGACGCCGGCGGCCGCGGCCAGGGGCGGGAAGAACAGGGCGCCGACGCCCAGGACGACCGCAGCGCCTCCGGCGACCGTGCTCCAGTGGCCCGTGACCAGGGCCCAGTCCTTGGTGTCCTTGACGTCCTCCGGCCACAGCCCCCAGAGCTTGGTGTCGCCGTCGTCGTCGGCCTCCGTGGCCGGGGTGGTCCCCGCCTGCTCGTGCTGCTTCGCCTCCACGGCGGCCTGCTTCGCCGCGGCCACGATCTCGGCGTCCCGCTTCGCGGTCGCGATCCGATGGGCGTCACTGGCGGCCGTGGCGGCTTCCTGCGCGTCCTTGCCCGCCTGCTGGGCCGACGCCTGCGCCTGGGTGGCGGAGGACTGCGCATCGGCCGCGTAGGCCACCGCCTGCTGCGCGGACGCCACGGCGCGCCGCATGGAGTAGTTCGCCGTGCGGGCGGCGCCACGGGCGACGGACGCCGCGCTCTTCGCCTGCTGCGCCGACTGCGCGGCGGAGGCCGCCGACCTGTCGGCCGCGTCCGCGCTGTCACGCGCTTCCTTGGCAGAGTCCGCGGCGTCCTGGGCGTAGCCCTGCGCCTTGAGCGCCCAGTCAGAGGCCTCTTGCGCGGCCTGGCGCGCCTCGGCCGCCGCCTGGGCGGCGAGTGCGGCGTCCTGCTGCGCCTTCGCGGCGATCCGCGCGCCGTGGGCGATGGAGGCCCGAATCGCGGCGATGTGAGTGGCCCGGTCGTGGTCGAGGCGGGCGATGTTGTACTGGTCGTGCAGCACGAAGTAGCGCCGCATGCGGGCGGAGCCCTCCAGCACGATCTTCGCCGCGGACTGCATGTAGGGGCCGTCGCTGCCGAGGAGGCGGAACACCTCGACGTGGTCGTCCTCCTTGACCGCCTCCGCCAGCTCGATGTTGAGGAAGCGATGCAGCGCTTGGGCGCTGCCGTCGCGCAGCGCCGCCTCGGCCTTCGCCGTGACGGCCTTGCCGGGGTTCTCGCCCAGGATCCTGAATACCGTGACCCGGTTGTCCGTGGCGGCCGCCTCGATCACACCCTGATCGAGGAACCTCCGGGCGGCGTCGGGGTCGCCGCTGGCCAGGGCCTGATGTGCGGCCCCGGCGACCGCGGAGGTCGTCACCCGGGCGACGGCGACGACGTTCTCGCGGTCGTCCTGCTTCTGCGCGAGCAGGCGGTCGGTGTCGATCCAGTTGGCCACGTCGGCGTCGGTGCCGGCAAGAGCGAACTCCGCGGCCTCCCGCGTCCACGTACCGCCCGAGTTCAGGAGCCTGACGGCGGCCTTCCGGCCGGACGCGGCCGTGTCGGGGGCGCCTGCCTTCAACGCCGCCTCCGCGGCGGCGATCAGGTCCTTGGTCTCCGTCGTGGTCTGGTCCGCCTGTGTCCGCGCCCGGTCGGCCCGGACCGCGTCCTCGGTCTCCGCCTGAGCCCGCAGCCGCGCCTCCAGGACACCGAGCTTGGTGTCTTCCTCGATACGGGCGCTCTCAGCGGCGCGGGCCGCGACCTCGACCGCCTGGGCCTCCTTGATCGCGTTGGCGGCGGTGGTGGCCGCATCCATCGCGGCCTCCGCGTAGGCCGTGGACCGCTTGGCGTACTCGATCGCCTCGCCCGCGTTGTCCGCCGCTTCCTCGGCCGCTTCCGCAGCCTTGATCGCGTGGGCGGCGGCACTGCGGGCAGCGTCACGGGCGACACGTGCGGCGCTTGCCGCCCGGTTCGCGAGCGACTGCGCGGTGCTCGCGGCCCGCGTGGCCCGCGCGGCGGCGGCGTCGGCCTCGGCGGCAGCCTGCCGCGCCTTGGCGGCCTGCGACTGCGCGATGCCCGCCGAACTCGCGGCGTCAGCAGCGGCGTTGGCAGCCTGCGCGGCGTTCTGGGCCGCACCCGCCGCGGCGGAACCGGCCGCCGACGCCTGCTGCGAGGCGGAAGCCGCCTGATCGGCCGCGGCGGCCGCGGTGGTCGCGCGCTCGGCAGACGCGCGCGCTCCCTGCGCCGCCTGGCGTGCGGCGCCGGCCTTGCTCGCGTCCGCCGAGGCGGCGATCGCGGCGTGGTAGGCGCGCGCGGCCGCGTTGCCTGCGGACGCCGCCGCGGCAGCCGCGGCCTGCGCCGCAGACGCGGCCCGACCGGAAGCGGCCTGCGCCATGCGGGAGGCCCCGATCGCGGTGGCAGCGGCGTCCGCGGCGCCGCGGGCGGCACTCGCCGCGTCGTTCGCGGCCGAGGCCGCCTTGCTCACGTCCTGCTGGGCGGCCCTCGCCTCGTCGGCCGCCTTCAGCGCGGCGGCCTTGGCCTCGGAGGCGGCCTTCTTCGCGCTGTCGGAGGCGGCGACGGCCTGCTCGGTCTGCAACTGAGCCCGCAGGCCCTCCCGCTCGACGATGGCGACCAACTGGTCGATGGTCGCGGCTTCCTCGTCACGGGCTCGCGCAATGTGCTGGCCGGCGCTCAGGAACTGGCGGATCGCCTCGGGCGTCCCCTCGTTGAGAGCCCGTTCCGCGTACTTCTTCACCTCCGGCGAGGCGGTGGAGAGCACGGAGAAGACCTCGAACCGGTCGTCCTCCTGCTGCGCGGTGTACTGGGTGGCCGTCAGGAAGGTGTCGTACGCCTTCGCCGTCCCCAGGTCCAGCGCCTTCGTCGCCGCACGCTTGACGCCGCGACCGCTGTAGCTCATGACGGTGAAGACGGCGGCCCGCAGATCCGTCTCGAGCGCCTTCGAGTAACCGCCCGCCAGGAAAGCGGCGACGGCGCCCTCGCCGGCGGACAGTGCCGCACCGGCCGCCTGCTGCACCGACTTCCCCGCGTAGGGAAGGGCGGAGAGGATCGCGAAACGGTTGTCGTCCGCCTTGGCGGCGGGCAGTTGCGAGGTGAGGAACGCGGTGACGAACGCGGGGGATCCGGCGAGCGCTGCGGCAGCTCCTTCGCGGACGGCACGGCCTCCGGTCTTGTACGCCCATACTGCCTTGCCCCGGTCGGTGCCGGGCAGGCCGGTGGCCCCGCTCGTGCCCTCGGCGGCCCGCGCGGGCGCGGCGGCCAGGGTGAGGAGGGAAGGCAGCGCGGGAACGGCTGCGACACCGGCCGCGGTGCTGAGAACCCGGCGCCTGCTCCAGAATGCCGGCGGTAAGTCGTTCATGGTTTCCCCCGTTTTCGAACAGCGGCGCAGGCATGACAGCGGCATCCCCATTGCGCTGTTCAGTGAAGGTGGTTGGGCGACTGCGACATCGGTCTGCAGTGCGAATGCGCTCACCGTATGCCGCGGCAATCTGGAAATCAACCGTGGTTGATTGGCAGTCATTTTCAGACGAGACTGTCCGGAAACGAGCCAATGGGCGCCCCGAGGCCCCTTGGTGAGTCGATCGAACTGAAATCGGAAGACGTAATTCAGCCTTGTTCTGACGGGCAGTCCGATTGCATGCGGTAGCAACTGATCATTGTGGAATCCGCTTGCGGGCCGACGCGTGGTAGCCGATGCTGAGCCCGGTCATGCCGACGGCCTGCGCCCGACGCCCGACTGCCGGCGCAGCGTAGGCTGTGCGGCAATTGTGCCGCTGATCTTGAGCGTGCATGATGGCGCAGTGGGCGGCTGCCGACAGCCTGTGGAGCCGCGGCCCAGGGGGAGACTTCATGATCCGGCTTTCCGCAACACCCGTAACCCGGGTGGACACCGGGGGCGGCATCACCCGGTCCAGCCCCGCTTTTAGGAACCCCCGCCCGTCGTCCGTATCCGTGGCGGAACGCATCAGGGCCGCGGATTCCATCTGCGTGCATCCACCGATGCGGAATCAGCGCTTTCGGGATGGTGCGCTGCCACCCGAAGGCCTTTCGCCTCGGTCGCCGGCGCCGTGAAAGCACGGTTGCGCGAGCAGGTCGAATCTCCGGTCGACGCCCCACCAGACATGAGCACGCGACGGAGCATCGCCGTGTGCCGGAATTTCGAATTCAAGGAGGAAGCATGCTCGCATTCCGTTCGCGCGCGGCGCGGATCAGCGGCGCCCTGGCCGCCACCGCGTTAACGACTCTCGTGATGGTCCCCGCGACTTCCGCGACGGCGGTCACGGGTCCCGAGCCCGCCGCCGACACGCACCCCTACGCGGTGCGGCTCCAACTGGGCGGCGAAGTCGATTCCCGTGCCTGCACAGGCACTCTGGTCGACCGGTTCTGGGTCCTGACCGCCACCAGCTGCTTCGCGCCCGTACCCGGCAGCGAGGTCGCCGCCGGCAAGCCGGCCCTCAAGACCACGGCCATCCTGGGCAACGGCCAGGCTGTCGAAGTCACCGAGATAGCCCCGCGCAGCGACCGCGATGCCGCCCTCGTCCGGCTGGCCACGCCCGTCACCGACATCAGGACCGCTCGGCTTGCCACCTCGGCCGCGGCTTCCGGCGCCGACCTGACGGCCGCAGGGTTCGGCCGTACCAAGACCGAGTGGGTACCGGGCAAGCTCCACACCGGCGCCTTCAGCGTCACCGCCACCGACGCCACCTCCCTCACCGTCACCGGCAAGGGCGCCGACGCCCTCTGCAAGGGCGACACGGGCGGCCCGATGCTGAACGCCGCAGGCGAGCTGGTGGGCGTGAACAGCCGCTCCTGGCAGGGGGGATGCCTGGGCACGCCCGCCACGGAGACCCGTACGGGAGCCATCTCCACGCGCGTCGACGGCCTCGCCGACTGGGTACGACAGGCCGGCCTCACCACCGCTTCGGTCCGCAACGCCCACAGCAACCTCTGCCTGTTCGTCGGTTGGCGCACGCCCGACAACGGCGCCCCAGCCCAGCAGGCCGACTGTGACCCGAAGTACGCCGACCAGCTGTGGAAGTTCGAGCCGGTCGCCGGTGGCGGCTACCAGATCCGCAACACCCACAACAACCGATGCCTCCTGGTGTCGTGGCGCACCCCGGAGCCGGGCGCGCCCGTAACGCAGTACGACTGCAACCCCGCGTACGCCGACCAGGTCTGGAAGCTCGATCCCGTTGCCGGTGGGGGCTACCAGATCCGCAACTCACTGAACAACCGGTGCATGTACGTATCGTGGCGCACCCCGGAGTGGGGCGCCCCCGTGGTGCAGGTCGACTGCGACGCGCAGTACGCCGACCAGGTCTGGAGGATCTGACCGGCCACCGGTGTTCTGCGAGGTTCCCGGCCTGCCACACCCGGTCGGGGACCTCGCCACGCCTTGGCGCAGACGGATGAAGCCCGCAAACCCGCACACGCCTGACGAAGGAAGAGACATGCCTGCGCCCCGCCCGCGCACCGCGCGGACCCCCGGCCTGCTGACCGTCCTCACCATGGTCTTGCTGCCCCTCGCCATGCCGGTGACTCCCGCCATGGCCGTGAGCGGCCCCGAAACGGCCGCCGGACAGCTTGCTGCCGTCGTCAAACTCACCATCGGCGATGAAGACCGTGCACGTGCCTGCACGGGCACTCTCATCCATCAGCTGTGGGTCCTGACCGCCGCGAGCTGCTTCGCGGCCACCCCCGGCACGCCGGTCCCAGCCGGCAGGCCGGCCCTGAAGGCCACGGCCGCGCTCAGCGACGGCACGACAGCGGACATCCTTGAGATCGTCCCGCGGGACGACCGAGATCTCGCCCTGATCCGGCTCGTCACTCCCGTCACCACTGTCCGGCCCGCGATCCGGGCGCTTGGCCTGCCGGCCGTGAGCACCGATCTGACCGCGGCCGGTTTCGGCCGAACCAGAACCGAGTGGGTGCCGGACAAGCTCCGCTCCGGAACGTTCACTCTCGACGCGAGCACTTCCACAGGTCTGGGGATCACCGGCAAGGGCACAGACGTTCTGTGCAAGGGAGACACGGGCGGCCCACTCCTGAACGCCGACGGACAGATCGTCGGTGTCAACTCCCGGTCCTGGCAGGGAGGCTGTCTCGGGTCCCCCGCAGCCGAGACCCGCACCAGCGCCCTTTCCGTCCGCGTCGACGACCTGGCCTCCTGGTTCCAGCAGACCCAGACCGCCGACTGGAAGGGCCCGCTGGTAAACGCCAACAGTGGCAAGTGCCTGGAGATCGAGAACTCACTGCGGACCGACGGCGCTCGCGTCCAGCAGTGGACCTGCCGCGACATGCCCACCATGCGATGGAACCTGCACTGGGCCGGAAACGGCTGGGAAGTTCGCAACGTCAACAGCGGTATCTGCCTGGAGATCGAGGACTCGCAGATGACCGACGGCGCCCGGGCCCAGCAGTGGACCTGCCACGACGTGCCTACGATGCGTTGGGACCTCGTCAAGGGAAAGTGGGGCTACTGGCTCAAGAACCGCAACAGCGGCAAGTGCCTGGAGATCGAGGACTCGCAGATGATCGACGGCGCCCGGGCCCAGCAGTGGACCTGCCACGACATGCCGACCCTGGAGTGGACCTTCACGTCATGACCGGACCACTCACGGCACAAGGCCCCGGCTGCGATGCACCGGTTTGGTGTCAGAAGCCGTTGTCCTATCGATCTTGAGTGCGGTGTGATCGAAAGTGGCCGGTGGGGCGGGTGATTCTGCCGTGGCCGTGCATGAAGACAGGGCCTCTGGTGCAGTTCGGAGTTGCTGAGACACCGATCACGCCAGGAGGCCCTGTTGTCACCGTTGTACGTGGTCGAGGGTGTCCGGTTCAACTCGTCCGGCGGGGCGTGCGATTGCCTCGTTCACCGGTTCGGGAACGCGGCTGATCAGCCCGACCGGGTCCGGGCCTATGGCACGGACCTGACGGACGCCGAGTGGCAGGAGATCCGGCCGCTGCTGCCGGTGCCGGCATGGATGGAGGGCCGGGGTGGCAGGCCGGAGAGCGCCGGCCACGGCGGTGCGTTCGTGGAGTTCGCGGGGCTGCAGGGGTGAGCATGCGGGCGCTGTGGCCCACCTCGAGGCACTCGACGCCCAGCGCGGCGGCGAAGACGAGTGGGAGCTCTACTGGATGCGGCTGCCGCTGATAGCCGCTTGCAAGGGCGTCGACGAGGCGATCCGGCAGGCCCGAGCCCACCCCGAAGGCAGCACCTGGTACGTAGCAGAGGAGATCGCACACCTCCTCGCCAGTGTCGGGCGCACCGAGGAAGCAGTTGCCGTCCTCCAGCAGCACGACCGCAGCAACAGCCACGACCTCGCCGGCTACCTCATCGACCTCAACCGCGTTGAGGAAGCCCTGACCATCCTCCTGCCCACGAGCCCCCTCCGCCCCGTGCCGACAGCGCTCCCCTGGTCCGACGAGCCGCCATTCTGAAGCCCTGGCCAAGTGCCGGCGCTGACGGTCCCTCGGGTACGTGCACTGCGGCGGCGCCAGCAAGGCTGGACGCAATCTCGGTGACGGCCGATCTCCGCTTCGCCTGGAGTGGCCGGAACTGTGGTGGCGAGGAGCGGTAAGACTGTAAAAGCGAGGGTGGGCAGGCCACGCCGCATCAGGTTTTTGATCACGTTCGGGTTGCAGCCGGGGCTGGGTCGGCCGGGAGGGAGGAATCGGGGCGACTCACCCAGCAGGGTGGCCGAATTCACCAGAGACGATCACGGTCTCGGGTGGGCCGCCTGGACGCCAGAGCACGGGTGCGCGCCTGGAGGTAGGCGGTCCAGTCGGTGCCGGCTCGTCGTCGCCACTGCAGCGCGGTGATGACGTGAAGGCCGAGGAACGGGGCCAGGACCGCGGGTGGCATGTCCTGGGCGAACTGGACCAGGGCAGTCGTGCGGGCCGGGCGGACCGGGATGCCGTGTTCGGCCAGGGCGCGCGCGAGCGGCCCGGTGGACCAGTGCGTTCCTGGCCGAAGCCCGGGGAAGAGCCACAGGCCTGGTGTGTTCCCCTTCCAGCCCTGCCGGGGCTCGGCTGCCAGCTGCGTCAGAACGGCCGCGAGCGGGCCGGGAAGTCGTATGGGGGTATCGTCGAGGCGGATGGTGGGATGGCCGTTGCGGGTGCCGAGGTGCCCGGTGGTCGCTCTCCTGGGCCCTGGGCTCGCTTTCCTGCGCCTGGGCCGCCCACAACCGCATGGCTGTCTCGGTGAGATCGAAGTCCTTGACGACCTCGGGCACCGACCTGTCACCACTCCGGCACAACTCCACGATCTCCGCCTTGAACTCCGGCGTGAACTGCCGCCGCGGCCTCCGCGGCTTCCTGTTCGCCATGCTCTCCATCACGGACATCCCTTCCCGGGCACACGCCCAGATCGCCGGATGTCCGCCAAACCGGAACAACCTCACAGGGCCGTTGCCCCGGGGCAACGGACGGCAAAGCCCCACCTCCCATACATGAAGAGAGGTGGGGCCTTATGGGTCAACTTCTTTCGGTTACCACATGCCGGGTGCGGCGTACCAGGATGCGCGGACGCCGTCGAAGCCGCCGTCGGGTCGGCTGGTCAGGGTGAAGGCCCTGGAAACGAGATCACCGGCGTGTACGCCGTGCCGTACGACACCGAGACCGAGGTCGGCGTCACCAAGGCATTCCCCCTCGGCCGACGGGTGCACCAGCAGCGCCAGGCCCTGCGCGCCGGGCAACTCGAAGACCGGCACAAGGTCCTCCTGGACACCCCAGAGGCCGGGATGGTGTGGGAGCCGGGCGAGGAGGTGTGAGAGGCTAAGGGCTTGCAGAGAATCAACCTGTGATCGAACACCCTGCATGACCTGGTCTGTCAAGAGCTGAAACACCCAGGTTAATTCTCTGCAAGCCCTAAGCTCGCCGCGCTCCGCTCCTACCGGTTGGCCACCAGGCACCTCGCACCCCGCCAGGACGCCATGTGGGGCGAGGACGACGAGATGATGCCCATCGGCAGCACATGGCCAACCTCCGCAGGAAGGGCACGAAGAACGGGCTGCGGAGCGCGCGGAGCAGCTGACCGCGATCGACGGGCACTGGAACTGCCCCTGGCCCCTGGACTGGCAACGCCACCACCGCGTCCTGGCCGACCCGGTCGACGCCGACGGACGGCTGCCCGACATACCCCCAGCGTGCTCATGGACTGTGACGACATCGGAGAGTGGCTCCACCAGCAGAAGCAGCCGACCACCTGGACGCGGCTGTTGCCCGAGCAGCAGCAACGGCTGACCGTGATCGGCGTACAGCCCAACCAGAAGCCCTCACCCGCCCCCGCAGCCAGCCGCGGGGCCAAGAGACCGAGCAAAACACAGCAGGCATTCCAGCGCGGCCTGACAACCCTCACCCAGTGGGTGGAGTGGGAACGCGCCCACCAGCCGATCCCCCGCACCCACGGCGAGCAGATCACGATCGACGGCGAAGCGGAGCCCGTCGTCGTGAAGCTAGGCGTGTGGGTCTCCAAACCCCCCGCGACAAACTCACCACCGACCAGCCCCCCCTCGCTCGCGAAGCTGGGCATCGGCTGGGTCTGACCGGAGGTGAAGCGACCGTGTGTCCTGTCCTCCAACTTTGGACGCACATCCTGCGGCGCTCGGTTGGCAAACTCGCTCGTCGGCGTGCCCCCGTGCTTCTACCCTCCCTCTATGGACGAAGAGGAAGAACACCACCTGCGTGCACTGCTAACCACGTTGGAGCAGGTGGAAGCGCTCTGGGAGTTCACCTCGGGCAACAGGACGCCAGCACCCTGGAAGGTCCATCCTGGGAGCTCGCTGGCGCTCGACGACGCTCTGACACATCCCCACCGCGTCTCTCATGCCGCATGGACTGCAGTGACCGTGGCGGTGGATCATCTGATCGCGCTGCGCGCCACTCTGGTACGCGAAGAGAGTCCTGAACACGCCTCCGCCGTCCTCCACACCCACGCCCAAGCCTCACTCGTGCGCGGCGTGATTGAAAACGCTGCCCGTGCGGCGTGGCTCCTAGGCCCCGACGAACGCCTCGTCCGCGTTCAGCGACGCCTGGCACTACAGGTCAAGGAGGTGAAGGACTCCACCAAGCTCCACAGCCGGTTCAAGGCCAAACCCTCCCGGGACGAAGAAACCCGGCTGAACGAGGTCCGGCGGCTGGCGCTCGCCGCTGGCGCTCCGGCCGACACCCTCAAGGCTTTCCTCACCACCCCCCAGTACACAAAGATCGTCGAAGAGGGCGGTGACTACAGCAAGCTGGGCGGCCAGCTGATCCTGACCTTCTGGGGTGCGTGCAGCTCGCTCGCCCACGGCGACATCAACGGCACCCTTGGCTTGCTGAGGTACGAAATCGTCTCCCAAGACGACGAGACCGCTCTGACCCGGGTCACTGGCAACTTCAGCATGCTGCGCTACACAGCCCAAGCCGGCATCCATCTCGTCGACCGGGCTCTGAATCTGTACGCCCAACGCTCCGCCGGGCCATGAGTACCTCACTCGTACCCGCCTCTGCCACCGCCAGGCAGCGACGCCGATCGTTCTCCCCGCCCCAGGTCAACCAGCTCGGGGTGAGGAAACGGACAACAGCTCAAACATCGACGTTCCTCGTGCCCTATCGTCTGCCGGATGAGCGACAACACCCCGGTCATCAAGATCCACGATCCCGTCGCCAACAACGGCAATGTACTGACGTTTGACTACCCGAACGGCGCGTACGTGGAAGTCGAGAGGCTGACCGAGCGCGAAGACTCGGACGCCCAGGATTCGGAAGCCCTCTTCCAGATCACCGTGTACGCGTCCTCTCCGGAGACCGATGAAGACGCCGTCATCATCGCCAATGAGTACCGCATCAACGCATACCGCATGACTGAAGCTCTGGCTCAGTGGCGGACGATCCTGGGATGACCGGCGTGAACTGTAGGCGCGTTCATCCGTTCACCGACCCGGGCGTCAGCGCATTGAGCAGTCCACCTGGCGGCCCGCGGCGAGGTCCCGGGACGCCTCCGGGCGGACTCAAGGCAGGCTGCTGCCGGGGCTCTAGGGTTGGGCTGTCCATGCTCAGTCGTCGGAGGAGGGGACCGTGGCCCGCAGCCGCAAGAAGCTGAACCACGCCGGGAAGGCGCTGAGGGAGGAAACGTCGGAGTTCCTCCGCATCCTCGGGCTCATGGATCCTGACTGGGTTCAGGTCGGTCCTGGTGTCATCCTAGGCGGAGCCCCCAGCAGTCCCTTCTCAGCAACAGCGTCCCTCGCGATGGGCCTCTACCCCAGAGTCACCTTCACCTTCAGCAGCCAGGGCAACGGGGAGGCGCTGCGAGCCATCCAGACGGCCCTTCACGAAAGCCCCTGGAGCGGTACCGGCCTTCACATATCCGGCCGGCAGATCGAAGTCACAAGCGACAGGGCCATCAGCTGGGTCGTCCACGGGCACTCTCAGACAGAGCGACAGGCCTCATGCGCTCACGCCGCGAACTGGATCCGGCACGTCCACACGACTCTGGCTCCCGTGCTTGGCCCCGCCCTCATCAACCCCATATCTCGCCAGAGCAAAACTGCGAGGACTGACTCACTCCGATCCCTAACCCATGTACCGCGGGAACAGGTGGGCCACGGGCAGGCAGCGGAGACGGGCAGACCAGAAGCCGAACCCGCGGCTCCCGCTCCAGCCGAACGTCCACCCGCATGCGCGATATGTGGCAAGGCTCTTCCCCCTGGCCGCAAACGCCACCAGCAGTGCGAACGGGGCTCCCACCCGCGCTCCGCCGCCGAGCCGCCCGTAGTCTCTTCCGGCACCACGACAGCGTCTCAAGCCCGCGAGCGGTACCGCGTCCTGATCGCCCGCATCGAACGCATGGAAAGCTCTACCGCCAGCCGCCGGACCGAACGCACCGTGCAACTCCCCCACCGTCTCCGCTCAGCCAGGGAAGCGGTCCTGCTGCGCTGCGAGGGCCATTGCGAGAACCCTGGTTGCACCGGCCAGCCGACCGACGTCACAGCCCAAGGCACCGCCATCCTGGAAGTCGACCACGTGCAGCCCATCGCGGACGAAGGCCGTGACCACCCCGAGCAGATGGTCGCGCTCTGCCCTAACTGCCACGCCATGAAAACCCGCGGCTCCCGACGAGCGGACCTACAACAGAAACTTCTCGCCGTGGCGCACGAGGCCAACCAGCGTTGGGCAGCCACGAGCCAACCGCACAGCGGAGACGGAGGATAGGACATCCGTGGGCAACCGGGCCCCGCCCACCGACAAGCCCGTACTCGCCGGTGCGACCCGACTCCAGTGGCCGCAGATCTGGCGTGTGCTGCCGACATCGTCACCAGCTACGATGAGGCCGACGGCTGTACTCTCCGGCAAGCGTACTACCGGTTCGTCATCGAGGGGCTGATCCCGCACGCCGCTCCGGCGCGAAGCGTTCCGGCTGAGACTGCCCCTGGCCCTGGTAACGGCACTACCGTGTCTTGGCGGGCCTGGTCGACACCGACGGTGTCCTCCCCAACATCGCTCCAGGCGTCGTCTCGACGGCGACGACATCAGCAAGTGGCTCCAGCAGCATAGGCAGCCGGCCGCCTGGACACGGCTCCTGCCCGAGCAGCCGCCGTCGAAGCGGTGCGTACGGGCAAGGGTCCCTAGCAATTCTCAGCAGGCGTTCCAGCGCGGCCTGGTGGCCCTCGCACAGTGGGTGGAGCGGGAAGGCGCGAACCGACCCGTACCCCACAGCCGCATCGAGACCATCACCGTCGACGGCGAGACGCGTGAAGCTCGGCATGTGGGTCGCCAACACCAAAGCCCGACGCGACGCACTCACCGCCGACCAGCCCGCCGCCCTCGCGGAGCTGGGCGTCGGCTAGGCGTGACACGCCACCCCGCCCGTCGTTGAACTGCGAAGTCAGTGAAGAGTGAGAGGGCCCCGATCTGGTCTCAGGGCCCTCACACTTGTTGGGCTGGTCCTTACGTTTGCTGGGGGTCCCACCCTGTGAGCTCCTGGCGGTAGGAACCGTCAAGCCGGTCCAGCCGAATGTTCCCGTCGGGTGTCAGTACGTGGGGCTGGTGGGTTCCCATGTCGGCCAGGAGGTCGGCGACAAGGCTGTAGGCCGCGCTGACGGCCTCATGCTTGTCCGCAACGAGTGCCGCCAGGTTCGCGGTGGTCTGAGCGGGTGTCTTGGTGATGGGTACGGCGGGGCCGTGCTGGAAGGCGCTCTCGGACATGACCACGCGTACGGGGGCGATGTCGCCGTCGACGCGGTGGAGTGCCGCGAAGAGCATGAGGTCGCCTGCCGCGCCCGTCTCGGCAGCCCAGGCCGCCGCCACCTGGACCTGGGCCACGAGCTCCAACTCAAGTCCGCGCTGGTACAGCCGGAGAGGAGCGCCATTGTCGATCGGGTCCGCCTTGACGCCGAGCGGCAGGGCACCGTAGCTGGAACCGTCCTGGTGAAGCTGGCCGGTGGGGACTCCCTCGAAGCGGACCTGGCGGCGGCCGACCAGCGCCGGGTGATTCGGCTTCATGTTGCTGGTCACCGCCTGGTAGGCGAGCTTGGCGCAACGGTCGAGAGCCGCGTTGCGCTCCTCCTGAGTGGTGAGGGGGTAGTCGCCTCGGACGGCAGGGACAGCGGTGACGCTGACCCAGATCGGATACCAGGCGGCACGGTTTCCGCCGGCGGGTACCTCTGTCAGCACGTACCGCGTCAGGTAGTCGAGTCCTGCGGTGGACACGTCCTGCACCCGGTCGACGTCCATGGCCGCGGCGTGGAAGCGGTCGCGGTAGCGCTGGGCGATCTCTGATTCGGCGAGAGTACGGGTGGTGGTGCCGTGCCGGACGTGCACCCGGAAGTTGTAGTCGTTGCCGGGGGCCGCGACCGCGTGGGGGGCCTGGGTGCTGGGCGGCACCGTGAGCAGCCAGTAGATCTTCTCCTCATCGGCTGACTGCAGGGAGCGAACGCCCACGTTGGGGATGACGGGCTGGATCCAGTTCGCGATCACCGAACGGATCCACTCCTCGCCATAGCGGGGGTCCGACTCGATCGGGGCGAGGCCGTGGGCGTGGTCCTGCTTGCCGTCGTCGACTCCGATGATGAGAAGACCGCCGGCGGTGTTGGCCATGGCGGCCACATCCTTCGCCAGTTCCTTCTTGCCCGCGTCCTTGGCGTCGTAGAAGTCCTTCTTCCAGTCGAGATCAACGCCCTCGGGTATCTGGTTGTCGACCGCGCGCTGGAGGTCGTCCTCGGTGAGGTCGTCAGGGTGCCGTCCCAGAGCGGCGGTGAGCCGTGCGGGCAGAGCCATCAGTTCTCCAGTTCACCAATTGCGATACCGGCGTGCGCCGATCAGATCACGCTAAACGGACGCACCCGTTCATCACCAGGCATTTCTGAAAGGCCATGGCATCGGTCGCCAGAGTGTTCTCGGCGCCGCGCCCTACTGTGCGCTGATGGTTGCCGACCAGCCGCTGCGGCTGAGATGGCAGGTGCCGTCCGGGTCGATGCGCACCACTGCGCCTGCCACGGGCAGGTCGCCGTCGATGACGAGCCAGGTGCGAATGCGGTCCAGTTCGTCCCACAGCCGGCGTGCGTAGGCGATTTCGGCTCAGGTGCTCTCTCCGATGTAGTCGCCGACTAAAGTGCCTGAGTTCGCGAATACTGAGCACTCGGCGCCCCGAACCTCGGCTGTCCTGTCTCACTCAATCGAGTCGCCTTCTCAGCGAACTGAGTCGTTCCGGCTGTTGAGACAGGACGCCAACTGCCCGATGCCCACGGTTTCGGCACGCACTTGCCTGGCGCTTCCAATCCTGCGCATGGTATAGCGGACCGCACCGGCCAACAGGCCCGCAGGAAGTCATCGTTCTTGATTCGCTGGTCAGAGCTGAGACTGTGGGGGACCATGTGAAGGTGCAACGCTCTCTCTGATGGGGAGCGTGATTGCAGCAGGGGGATGGCATGTCACGGTTATGGAAATTCACGATCATCGTGCTCGCAGGAGTCGGGATCGTCTCAACGCCGCTTTTCTGGTTGTTGGACGGTCCCAACGTGGGGCAACTCGTGGGGGCCACTGTGCAAGCGGCTGCGGGTATCGCGGCCCTGGTTTGGGCATTGCTGCAACCCTCATCAAGTCGTGCGGACGACACCGCTGTGGGGACGGGACCGGCCCAAGCGGAGGGTGGAGGTACGGCGGTAACGGGCGTGAAACGTCCCGGCGCCGATGGCTCAGGGTCGGCCAATGCCGACAGAACGGGGAATGCCTTGGCATCCGGTGAAGGAAGCAGCGCGGTGAGCGGAATCGACTACAGCTGACGCTCCACCGGTACCGGAGAGGGCCAAAGTGAGCTCACCAGGCGGGGACGGACAAGACAAGGACGAGGTCCAGGTTTCCATGACCGGGACCGCATCGGCGTCAGAGGGTGCTGCCGCGACTACTGGCTATCGCGGCTCGAAGTCAGCCGATTCCAAAGGAATCGCAGCGCGCGTACATGTCTCCGAGACCGGCGATGCGACTGCGTCGCACGGTGGACTCGCCAATACCGGTTACATCCACAAGGTACATGTCGATCGTCTCACAGTGGTCAACCAACGCGCGCCCACCGAGCCAGTCTCCTGGCCTCACCAGGTCGGGTTGATACCCACGCGAGCTCTCTCCTTCCAGCATCGTGAAGTCGGGGACCAGCTCCAGTCAGTCGTCGCAGCGAACGGCACGACCATCTTGGGGCAGGTTCTGACCGGTATGGGTGGAGTGGGCAAGACTCAACTCGCCGCCGACTTTGCCCGTGGCTCGTTGACCGCCGGCGATCTCGACGTCCTGGTGTGGGTGACAGCGAGCTCCCGCTCGTCGATCATCGGCGCCTATGCCCAGGCCGGCATCAAGCTCTGCTGCGCCGACCCGAATGACGTCGAAGTTGCCGCGCGCACCTTTCTGGCGTGGCTCACCACAAGTGGCCACCGGCCATGCCGTTGGTTGATCGTTCTGGATGACGTTGCCGATCCCGACGACCTCCACATGCTGTGGCCACCTTCCAGCCCATCTGGCCGGACGCTGGTGACTACGCGCCGGCGTGATGCTGCCCTGACCGGAGAGGGGCGACTGAGAATTGATGTCGGCCTCTTCTCCCAGACCGAGGCCCACTCATACCTCACAGCTCGGTTGTCGGCGCACGGCCACCCCGCTGCGGCATCGGAAGTATCAGCGTTGGCCAGAGATCTCGGGTACTTGCCCCTCGCGCTCGCCCAGGCCGCCGCGTACCTCATCGACTCTGGTCTCAGCATCCACTTGTACCGATCCCGGCTGGCCAACCACAGCATGACGCTGGAATCGCTCACACCGGACCGACTTCCCGACGAGCAACAGATCCCACTTGCGGCCGTATGGGGAGTCTCGGTCGAACGGGCCGACACTCTCCCTCCAACAGGTCTGGCACGCCCCATGCTCGAACTCGCCAGCGTTCTCAATTGGAGCGGCGGAGTCCCTCAGATCGTGCTGACCAGTCCGCCGGCCCTCGCATACCTGCCACGGCGACGCGCGTCACTCGCAAAGCGCCGGCGGTGGAGGCGTCGAGCTGAGTACTCGATGGACGATCCCCCTGTCACCGCAGAGGAAGCCGCACGAGCCCTACGAGCTCTACACCGTCTCAGCCTCGTCGACCACGACATGGACGAAGACGGTGGCGTGGTCAGGGCGCACCAGCTGGTGCGCCGTGTCACCAACGACGCCGCCGGTCCCGAACTGGTAAAACGAGGGCGGCGCTTGCTCGTGGACGGACTCACTACGACCTTCGACGACTACCAACGTTGGAAAACCGCGAAGGAGCTAAGGACCAGGATCCGAGGATGCATGGACTTGACCGAGAAACTGCTGGCACACGCAACGCAGGTACTCGGTCCGGAGCATCCCGACACAATCAGTCTTCAGTCGGACCTTGCGTACTGGCGGCGGCATCTCTCTGATGCGGATGTAGACCGACCGCAGAGCGCGGCAGAGAAGGCGAGCACACACGCTGGGCTCCTGACCCTTCGCCGACGTCTGCTCGGCGTGGATCACCCCGATACCCTCGCTGCCTGGGGCAGCCTCGCTCACTGGCGCGGCGAGGCAGGAGATCCCGCCGGGGCAGCGGCCGAAAATAGAGAACTGCTGAACCATCTGAAACGAACACTCACCGACGGCCACCCCCACCTGCTCCTCATCCAGCACAACCTGGAGCACTGGGAGAGGATGGCGGGAGAAGACCACCTGTAATGGGCATGCGCTCACCTCGCCATACATGCCCGGCCCTCAAAAGGAGCTCAAGACCCGGTTTGACGGCGCCAGCGCCAACCAGGTACCTCGGCTGTCGTTTGTGGCTGGACGCGACACCTCAACATGCGCGCCTACCAGTCCCAGGGCCGCACACCTGGGTGGGAGTCGGGGTGCCGGTAAGAACCCTGTCACCGATCCTGCTGGCCTATTCGGACCCGCATCGCCAACGGGTACGGGCCCCGTGCCGCCACCGCCCGCGCCACCTGCGCGGTCAGCTCAGGCACCTTCGGCCACGGCCTCGGCCGCATCGACATCCCACACCCCACCCGCGACCGGGAACGCCAAGACGGCCGCTGCTGTCCTGTCCAACGAGCCGCCAGCCGTGCCGGGCACGGAATAAGCCAGCAGGATCGTCACCAGCCGCAAACGACGGTGATCAGTCCTTTGCCCTGGAGGGTCGGGGCAGCGCCGCCCTACTGGTCGTCTCGGCGAGTGCGAAGCGGCCGCCCTTCAGTTCGGGCACGTAGTTGTAGATGGTGTTGCGGGAGACACCGAGGAGCTTTGCGATCGAGGTGACCGTGTTCTCCGGCCGGGCGAGCAGATCGCGGGCGTGACGTACCTGTTCCTCGGTCATCGCCGGCGGGCGGCCGAGCCGGGCACCGCGGGCTCGGGCAGCGTCCAAGCCCTCGTTGGTGCCTTGCACGATGAGTTCGCGGATGAACTCGGCGAGGGCCGCGAACACGTGGAAGACCAGGCGCCCGCCGGGCGTGGTCGTGTCGAGCGCCTCGTGCAGCGAGGTGAAGCCGACGCCACGCTTGCGCAGGCCGGACACGATCGCGATGAGGTCCTGGAGGGAGCGGCCGAGCCGGTCCAGCGACGGAACGACGAACGTGTCGCCCTCGCGCAGGAAGCCGAGGGCCTTCCACAGTTCCTCGCGTTCGGCGTTCTTGCCGGACTTCTTGTCGGCGAAGATCCGGATGCACCCCGCTTCCGTGAGTGCGTGGATCTGCCGGTCGAGCAACTGTCCCTTGGTCGACACACGGGCGTATCCCACGAGGCCGCCGGTCCGTGCGGCCGGAACGGGGGCGAGGAGATCGGCGGTGTCGTCGTCCTGGGGTCGCTGCACCCGCCAGATCGTACAGAAAAGGGTCATGCCAAAATTCTTGAGCACGCCGACTTTTTGACACCGTTTTGTGGGCATGATCGGGCGCCGATCCGGCCGCAGGCGTGCGCTTACCGATCTTGCTCATCAATCGGTCGATTGATGAGCGCCGCCCACCCCGGGGCACCTCTGATCTGGTGGGGATCCTCTTGAGGGCCCTGTTCTCGTATAGCTACGGTGACCGGACATGTAGCGCTCTGTGACGCTCGGGGCTGTGGCTGTCGTGAGGCCCCGGAACAGCGGATAGCTGTAGCAGCGATTCCGTTTCAGGGTCGGCTTGTCGGACTTCTCCTGCCTGGCAGGTCGAGCTGTGCGAAGCGGGCGGATTTCGAGCACGGTGCGTATCACCTGGTGCGCGTGTGCGTCCTCAAGGAGCGCGCCACGGGCACCGCTGGACGGCGGCGGAGTGGCTCTGGCCGGCTCAGTGGATGACGCGGATCGCGCGCAGGCCTAGCTGTTGGGCGATCTCGATGCGGCCGTGCTGGCGCAGGGACTTCTCGCCAGGGAGGAAGATGGCATCTGCGAGGGACGCCCTTGCCTCCAAGTGCCGCGCCTCTTCGAAGCTCACGGCAGGCAGCCAGTCCGTTGGAGTGTCCTCGGCCAGGTCGGCGCCCGAACCCTGTGAGGCGTACTCGATGCCCACGCAGGGCAGCGGATAGCGAGACTCTCCGTCCAGGTAGGCGCCCGGATCGACATATCTGTCGGGGTCGGCGAGAAACGACACCAGCATCTGCTCCCGAGCCTTGGCGAGCGAGGTGAACAGTTCGGCCGGCAGGAACTGCCACGCCTCCTTCTGCTGGCAGAACGCGCTGAACCACGTGGTCGCGGCTCGCAAGGCGGCAAAGCTGTCCGTGCCGGTGAGAACATCCCAGTGGGCGACGAGATCCGCGAAAGCGGAGTCCGGCGACCAGCGGGCACCGGCCGCGGATGCCTGGATCAGCGTCGCAAGCCGTGCCGCAGGCGAGGACATACCATCTTCCTGGTAGGCACCCATCTGGGTCCACGTGATCAGGACGAGGCGGTTGCGCATCGTCGGCGACCATTCGAGCTGTTCAAGGACCCGGGTGGTCACGCGCATACCGAGCCGATAAATCTGTGGCCCGCCGTCGTTGACCCAGTCAACGACGCGCTGCGTCAGTGGGGCGCCCGCGTACCGCTCCATCGCGGCTAGCTGGCAGGTCAGCGCAGCTGCCTCCCATGCTGCCACGGTGGGGAAGACCGCCTTCTTGCCGATGTCGTACGGGCTGCGCCAGAGCCTTTCGATCCCCGCATAGTCGGCCAGTGCCGCCCGGCACCCGGTGAGCAGCGTCTCCTCCCAGGCATCCACGCTGATCGGGCCAGGAGGGAAGTCGCTCAGATCATCCTTGGGGATCACTGGCAGTGGTGGAGCCCGGAGTTCCTCACCGGCGAAGGCGGTCTCGGCGGCGAGGAACACCTCCCGCTCATCTGTCGGCATCCGCAGCCACCGCTGCAGCGGCACTGGCAGCACGTTCGCGTCGTCCCGCAAATGCTTCACCGACGCGGCCGCCAGAAAGCCGTTATATGAAGCGTGGATCCGCGAGCGGGTCGTGGCCGCGCCAAATGGGAAGAGCAGCGAGTCCCGGAAGTGGCGCAGTTCGTGATCGAGCACGGTCTGACGGGAAAGATCGGAGACGATCGCATCGCTGCCGAGGCCCTCGAGGACGGCCGTCGGTGCGGTCACGGACCGGTCGTGGTGGCGGAAGCTGTGGAGGTCCGACGCGTTTCTCGCGCGGATGAGGATTCCCGGGAAGCGCGGGTCGTACCGGCCGACGTAGATCCGCAGGGGCATCAGGGCCTCGTGAGCTCGCTCAGCGCCCTGTACAGCGACTCCTCGGAGAAGTCGCCGGTCACTTTGATCGACACCGAGCCCGTCGGCGTCTCGACCGAGATTCTGGCACCGGGGCGACGGCGGAGGATTCCGTACAGCTTCGGGACGATCGGCCCCTCGAAGAACAGCGAGCTCGCGATCCCGATGAGAGTGGCGACCGCCTCCAGGTTGAAGTCGGCGCCAATCCCGCCGGAGTCGTCCTCCTCCGTGCGCATGTACTCCGCGACGTCGCTCTCCCGTACCAGCGCCGCGATCTCCTCGATCACGTCGGGGTCGCCTTGGATCCGCATGGGCCTGCCGTCCATGTGATGGCTCCTCAGGGGTAGAAGAGGCCCCGGGCTGCGGTGATGTGTTCCCCGGGGTTGAGGGGGCGGCCGAGGAGCCTCCGCGCCGCGAGTTCTGCGGTCGCGAACACGGCGTCTTCCTGGGAGGCCGTGAATGCGTCGGCGGTAAGGCGCACGAGGAGGCCGCGCGGATGCCTGCCCCGTTCAGTAATGAGATCCATGGCCTCGACGAGGTGCAGCCGGCCGTCGGAGGCGAGGTCCGCTGAGCTCATCTGCCGTTGAATGCCCCCAGTTAGAAGTCATCTCATTTGGCGATTCTGCGGTAGCAGATGAGGGTGCAGGCGATGCTGGTGAAGGCGAGGAAGTGGTCGGCTTTGCGTTCGTAGC
>NZ_JBIAVJ010000047.1:0-33141 GCF_042894025.1 Streptomyces sp. NPDC001549 | reverse complement strand
CACCCCTGATGCACGGGGGCCCGGCCCTCTCCACCACAGATCCGGCCGGGCCCCTCCACCTCTTGGAGGCACGTTCAGCATGACGGAAACCCTCAACCCTCCGACAGCCTCACCCGGGGCCACCACACCCCCGGCACCACCCACACCCGCACCCGCCACCAGCCAGAAGCCTCTGGATCACACTGCGGGCGGCTGGCCCGTGCTTCCTCTGTCCCTGGCCGGTGCGAACAGCGCGGCCGGAGCCGTCGGTTCGGCAGTCCTGGTCGGCGGCCCTCTCGCCGCAGCGATCGCGATGACCGGCGCGCTGGTCCTCGCCGCAGCCGCCGCCCGCACCCGACAGAACACCCCCCGAACCACCACCAACAGCAGGACGGCCGCAGGCCGCAGGACAGCGTCCGCGTCCGGACGGATCCCCTCCCAGCCCACCCGGACCGCCGGACGGCCATCCGGGGGCGGCAGCCGCCGTGCTCCCGGGGCCGGGCGGGCAGGTCGGGCGTCCGGCGGGATGAAGTCGGCCGCTGGCCGGACGGGTTCGGGTCTGCTGGCCCGGGTCCCGGGCGGGCGCAAGGCCGTCCAGGCAGCAGCCCTGCGGGCAGCTGCAGGACAGCCGGGGCCGTCACGGGCCTCCCGCCGTACCGAGGCCACGGCCGCGCGCCGCCAGGTCGCCGACGCCCGCCGTGCGGCCAAGGCCGCCCCCCGCACGCCCGGCAAGGGGCCCCGTCCCGGCAGCCCGCAGGTCCGCCCGGGTGGGTTGTCCGCCCCCGCGGGTGGCAGCAGCACCACTAGCAAGAGGCCCGCCGCCGGTGGGCGCCTGGCGGGCACGGCTACCAGGGCCGCGGGCAGGGTCCGGGGCGGTGCTGCCGGTGTGCGGGACAAGGCGGTTGCTGCAGGCCGGTCGCTGTCGGATCGGCAGGCGGCCGGGCAGGTCAAGGCCGCTGAGCAGTCCATCAGGGCGGCCGCCCGTGCGAAGCGGGTCGCGGCGTTGAAGCGGCCCGCGCAGAGGGCGGCACGCCGGGCCCTGCTCCGCTCCGCCGCTCGCTTCCACGCCCGCCGGGCCGCAGGTGCGCTCCTCGCGGGGGCCGTGGGTGTCCTCGGGCTGGTGACCAGCCCGCTGGGCCGCAAGCTCGGCTGGGCCTGGCTCATCCACCCCGGCCGGCGCCTCCTGGCCCGGCTCACCGACCGCGCCCGCACCGCCCGCGAGACCCGGGACGCGGCGATCCGCGCAGAGCGCGAGGGCTGCGAGCAGGCGGCCGAGGAGCAGGCCGCGGCCGAGGAGTCCGAGCACGAGACCACCGTCGGGGACCGCGTCCAGCGTCCCGACGTCACCACCCCACCTGCTGCTGCACCGTCCACCACGACCGCCCCTGGAGGCGCTGTGAGCACGAGCACGAACGGTTTCCGCTTCGAGGAGCTGGCCGCGGAGATGGAGCAGGCCGCCCAGTCCTACGAGCCCGAGTCCGCGATGGAGATCCTCACCATGATCGAGGGCCTGCCCCAGGCCCTGGGGTCGGTGGCGAACGTCATGAAGATCCTCGCCGAGCGCTCCGACACCGAGTTCCCCCTCGACAAGGCCGTCGCCGAGACGTTCCGCGACGCGTTCGGCGCGGTCATGGCCGCCTCCTCCCTCACCGACGAGATGGGGACGATCTTCCGCCGCGTCCACGAGGCCGACATCGCCCGCCACGAGGACCCCCGCAACGGCCACGAGGCCGAGAAGGGCTGGAACGTCTAAATCATGGCCACCACCCCCAAGAAGAACGGGGTGCCGCTGGACTGGGCGGCCGGTCACGGACCCGTGACCGGCGCCCTCTCCGCCACCACCGGCTCCTACGCCATCGCCGCCATCGGCGCCGCCACCCACATGCCCCCCGCCTGGGCCCTGGCCGCCGCCACCGCCGGCGCCATCGGCCACACCGCCGCAGGCTTCCGCCAGAAAATCGCAGGCCGCACCCTCGGCGCACGCGCCGCCTCCTGGCTCCTCGCCGGAGGCTGGACCACCTGGGCCACTGCCACCACCCCGCTGTCCTGGACCGCCCTCGGCTCCCTCGCCACGTTGGGTGTTGGCATGGCCGCCGCCGCCCGTGCCACCGGCCTCTACGAAGAAGCCAGGGAGAATGTTGCCGCTGAGGAAGCGGCCGCGCAGATCGCCCGGGAACTGTCCGCCGAACGCCGCTCCATCGCCATCGAGTGGGCGGACCGCATCCAACGCGTGTGCGGGGTGACCCTGCATGTCCTGGCGGTGGAGATGTGGCCGACCGGGACCGGGTTCAGCATCGACGCCGAACTCCCCACCGGCGGCACCACCTACGACCGCATCGCCCGCGAATCCGCCCGACTCGCCGCAGACGCCCGCCTGCCGCACGGGTGTACCGCCACCGCGTCCCCGGGCATCGACCAGGGCCGTGTCCTGATCGACGTGACCACCGTCAACGTCCTCGTCGAAGACCTCCCCTACCCCGAGGACTACGGGCCGCTGTCCATCCACACCGGCCTGCCCTGGGGGGTCCGCACGGACGGACGGCCGGTGAACGCGTTCCTGCGCGAGCAGTGCGCGCTGGCCGCGGGCCCCACCGGATCTGGTAAGACGAACTGGGTCCACCAGGTCATCGCCTCGATGGCCCGGGCCACGGACATCCTTCCGTGGGTGATCGACCTCAACGCCGGATCAGCGGGCCTGCCCTGGGTCCGCCCTGCGCTCACCGGCACCGACGGGAACGCGGTGCGGCCGGGGATCGATTGGCTCGCCTCCACCCCGGAAGAGGCCCACCTGATGCTGGACGCGGCGATCGCGATCGCTAAACGGCGCAAGGTCGCCTACCAACAGCTCATGGCCGACGCCAACACCGATCTCCTCCCCGTCAGCCCGAACCTCCCGCAGATCATCCTGATCATCGACGAGGGCGCGGAGATCCTCGCCAGCGCCGACCGCGAGATGCGCCGCCTCGCCGAGAAGATCCTCGAAGTCATCCGGATCTCCCGCGCGATGGCCCTGCGTACCGTCCTGACCGCCCTCGGCGCCACTGGTTCGGTCCTGGGGAACCTGATGATCCGCCGGGAGGCCAAGGTCCGCGTCGCCCTGACCGGCGGCGAGAAGGAAGGCATGGACCTGGCCAAGCTGTTCCCCGGCGCCCCCGGCCTGCGGGTCGAGCAGGCCCCGTACAAGGGGTCCGGGTTCTTCGGGACCCCGGAGTCCGCGCCGGGCCTGTTCAAGGCCTGGCGGATCAAGCCCGCACAGATCCGCGACATCGTCCACGCCACCAGCGACCGCCACCCGCGGTTGGACGAGATCAGTGCCAAGGCCGCCGGGCCGGACTACGCCCGCCGCTGGGACCACGCCCGCACCGCCTGGATCACCGACACCCACGGCACGGATGACGCCTTCACGCCGCCGGCCGGACCGCCGTCGGGCGGCGCCCCGGGCGGGCTCGCGTTGTCCGCGCTGCGGGACACCGCGCCCGCACCTGCGCCGGGGGGGAGTGAGGAGGACCGGCTCGCCGCGGAGTTCCGGCGGCAGATCGACGCTGCGTTCCCCACCGCGACCGGCACGGAAGCGGAACCGGGGCCGGCACCGCGTTCGGGTGGGGGCGGGTTGAACCTGTCCGCGCTCGGCGGCGAGCAGGACACCGCCGCCCGGACCGCCGCCCTCACCGTCCTGCAAGCCGCCGGCCCGGCCGGGACCGGAGCGTCCGCGATCGCCCGCGCTCTGGCCGACGAGTTTGGCACGACCCGGCAGACGATCAGCGGGTGGCTTCAGGAGTGGGCCGAGGACGGCACCGCCACCCGGATCGGGACCGGCACCAAGACCCGCTACGTCCACCACACCCACACCCCCGAGCCCTAGCTCCTTGGCACTTGTCGCCTCCTTGTCGCAGACCCCCGGTTCCGGCTCGCCAGGGGCCGGAATCCGGGCTCTGAACTGGGAGGCGACAAGCGACAAGACAAGCGACAAGACAAGCCGGACGACAAGGCGCACGACAAGCAGACGACAAGCCCTGCGGCGACCACATACCAATTTTCGTATGTGACATCGCCCCGTTGAAGGGACCCCGTTGTGCACTCCGAGCCCACCCAGCCGAACACGATCGCCACCCTGCGATACGGCGACCCGATCTACCACCCCACCGCCGTCCAGCAGCCGGTACTGCTGCCCGCGGACATCCCGCCCGGCGTCGAGTGGGTCACTCTCCCCAACGGGATCCGCACCCTCGCCTACACCCACCCCCAACCCCACCCCGCCACCGATCCGGAACGCCAGGTCGAGCCGATCCCGCGGTGGGCCAAGACCACCGCGCTCCTCGCCCCAACCGTCGGCGGCGGGATCGCCGCGGCCGGGTTCGGGATTGCCTACGCCGCCCCGGGACTGATCGCCATGACCGAAGCCCTCTGGGCCGCCATCGCCCTCATCGCCGCCGGCACCCTCGCACCCCTCCTCCTCCGCACCAGCCGCACGGCAGGCCGGGGCGGGGCGCCGGTGCAGCACGTCACCCAGCACATCAGCGCGTCCGGGATGTTCGGCCGCGCCACCGGAACCATCAACAACCGCTGAGGAGTAACCCCATGACCCGCACCACGATGCCGTGGTTCGAAACCCTCACCGACAGCGTCACCGCCCTCGGCGCCGCAGCGCTCGAAGCCCAGCGGGCCTGGCAGGCCGCACAGATCACCACCCACCACTACGACTGCCTGCGAGTGCGCCCCCTCGAAGGCACCGTCACCGACCCCGGCCGCCACCAGGGCCTGCCGCCCGTCCACCCCTACGAGGGCATGATCGCCGTTCTCGAAACCTTCCACATGACCCACGAACACGGCCTGCGAAAGGTGTTCATCACGGCCGCGCTCAGCTACGGCTACGGCGCCGCGTGGGCCATCCAGCAGGTCATCGAAGGCCATCAGCCCGAGGCTGTCGAACTGACGGTGAGGGGTCCCGGCTGCTTCGTCATCCCCGACGGCCTCGTACCTGTTCCGCCCGCCATGCCCTCCCTGGACGGGTGGCCCGGGGCCAAGAGGTTCGAGCAGGCCCGCCAGCGCATGGAAACTGCAGACGTTGCTGGCGAGTACGCCGCTGACCTTGCTGACGAGGACTACCTCGCCGACCACGAAGCCAGCGCCATGCACGACGCCGAAACCGCGGCGAGCGACCTGCCCGACGCCGCCTTCGCGTACGGCCAGCTCGCCGAATCCGCCCTGCGCTACGCGCTCCTCGACACCCGGCACAAGCACGGGCGCTAGCCACGCCGAGGGCGGCCCCCGTCTCGCCAAAGTCCGGGGCCGCCCTCGTCAACCAGCACATCCAACTGAACTGGAGGACTCCAGCATGACCCACACCGCCGACATCCGGCGAGAGGGCCACCGGCCCGCCTTGCTCGCCCGCACCCTGCCCTGGGCGGTGGCCGCATGAGGGCCGTGACCGGGCACCTGCAAACTGCGCTCTGGCTCGCCGAATTCGGCCTGCCCGTGCTGCCGCTGCGGGCGGGCAAGCTTCCCGTCGGGAACTGCCGAGCCTGCACCAGCAGCAAAGCCGCCGGTCCCTGCTTGTGCGGCGACCGCCCGAACATGAAGTTCGCCGGGCCGTGCCAGTGCCCCGCCCCCTGCCATGGCTGGGCCGCGGCAACCACCGATCCGGCCGTCCTGACGTCTCGGGCGTGGGCTCGGGCTTGGCAGCAGGCCGGGGCGGTCGCCTACCACCCCGGCGGGGGCGGTTTCACGGTTGTGGACCTCGACAACACCGACGCCGTCACCTGGGCCCGCCAGACGCTCCCGGCGACCACGGCGGTGCCGACGACGCGTGGGGAGCACTGGATCTACCGGGGCGCCATGCAGTCCGCCAACGGGGTCCGACCCGGCGTCGACATCAAGTCCCTCATGGTCTACGCCCGCTGGTACGGGCCCGGCACCGGCGACATGACCACGCTCCCGGATGCCGTCCGCGCGCTGATCGTGAAGGAAGAGACCACCCCGGCCCTTCGCGGGGAGGTGGACTCTTCGTCTCCCGCCCGCGCCACCTGGGACCGATCGGTCGCCACCGGCTGCCGCCACAGCGACAGCTTCGTCCGGACCGGCCTGACCCGTGGCCTCGCCAGGGTGGCCGCCTGCCCCGAGGAGGGCGCGGGAAGCACGGCCTACGGCGTTGCCCGCTTCCTCGCCAAACAGCACACCGCCTGCCCCGGCCCGTGCGATCTAAAGACCATCGAGCGCCAGATCATCGACGCGGCCGTCGCCGTCGGCGTGCCCGAGGCGTACGCCGCCCGAGCGGTCGCCAACGGCTTCAACGCGGTGGCGGTGAGGGCATCGTGACCACCGGCCCCCGCCCCGCCGAACCGACCCCCACCCCGGACGGCAGTGGTGCGCCGAAGGTCGTCGCCGAAGGCGTCCCTTCATCTGTTCGCCCTGACCCTCACGCCGACGACGGGCGCCGGCCCGAGGCCTGGCTCCACATCGTGGCCCCGCCCTCGTACGGGACCAGCCCGAGTGTCCGCTCCTGGTGCTCCTGCGGCCGCGACATGTTCGCGGCCGGATGCGCCCGCGCCCTCGCGCTCATTGCGGACCACGAAGAGCACCGCACCTCTTGCCCCCGCCTCACCCAGCGAAGGGAAGCCGCATGAGTCCGCACGACCCCGAGCTGTGGGAAGGGTTCCACGAGATGACCCCGGAGGACATCACCGGTCCCGGGTGGGACGAGCCCGTACCCCTCAACCCGCGCGGGCAGCTCCCCGCGTTCCCTGTGGACGTCCTGCCCGACTGGCTCGCCGCCATGACGGCAGGTGTCGCGGAGGAGACGCAAACACCCGTCGACCTCGCCGGGTGTCTCGCTCTCGCCGTCATCGGCACCGCCGCCGGCGGACGCCTCACCGTGAACGTGCGCGGGCAGTGGAACGAACCGGTCAACCTCTACACCGCCGTCGCCCTCCCGCCCGGCAACCGCAAGAGCGCCGTGTTCGGGCTCATGACCAAGCCTCTCCTCGCCGCCGAGAAGGCGCTCATCGAGCTCACTGCACCCCAGCGGACCGAGGCCGCGGCCTCCGCGCGCATCGCGAAGGCCGCCGCGGAAAGGGCCGAGAAGCTGGCCGCCAACGCCGAGGCCGACAAGCTGGCCGGTCTGACCGCACAGGCCGTCTCACTCTCCGAGGCCGCCGAGCGGGCCGTCGTCCCGGTCGAGCCGCAGCTCGTCGCCGACGACATCACCGCCGAAAGCCTGACCACCCTCCTCGCCCAGCAGGACGGGCGGATCTCGATCCTGTCGCCCGAGGGCGAGATCTTCGAGATCATCGCCGGACGCTACTCCGGTGTCCCGAACATGGGGATCTTCCTCAAGGGCCACGCCGGCGACATGGCCCGCGTCAACCGCCAGGCCAGGGACCCCCAGTACATCGAGAACCCCGCCATCACCATGGGCCTGGCCATCCAGCCGGAGGTCCTGGACTCCATCGGGCAGATCAAGGGTGCCGACGGCCGCGGCCTGCTCGCCCGGTTCCTCTACTCCAAGCCCCAGTCCCTCGTCGGCTACCGCAACCTCACTCCCGAACTCCTCAGCCCCGACACCGCCGAAACCTACGCTCGCAAGCTCGGGAGCCTGGCCCTGACCCTCGCGGCCTGGACGGAAACCGCCGAGCTCACCCTCACCCCCGAGGCCGACGCCGTCCTCCTCGCCTACCAACGCGTCACCGAATCCCGCCTGCGCAAGGACGGGACCCTCGCACCGATCGTGAACTGGGCCAGCAAACGCGACGGCGCCGTCGCCCGCATCGCCGGGCTCCTCCACCTCGCCGCCCTCCCCGAGGACGCCTGGACCCGGCCGATCGCCACCGAGACCATGGCCGCCGCCACCCGGCTCGGGGACTACTTCACCGCCCACGCCCTCGACGTCTTCAACGCCATGAAGGCAGACCCCGCCCAGGAAGCTGCCCACACGGTCCTGACCCATTTGAGCGAGACCCGCACAGCCACCTTCACCAAACGCGACCTCTTCCGCGCGATGCCCCGCAGCGAGTTCCCCGCCATGAGCGACCTTGACCCCGCCCTGGACCTCCTGGAGGAACACGGCTGGGTCCGCCAGCAGCCCCCGCCGCCCCGCACCACACGCGGCGGCCGGCCACCCTCCCCCCGCTACGAGACCCACCCCCGCATCACCCCCGCCGCCTGAAAACCCCCCAACCCACTGACAGAACTGACAGAACCTCCCGACCAGCCACCTGACCTGCGGAAACGAGCACTTTCAGAGCTCTGACAGAACCTCCGAAAACTCTGACAGAACTCCAAAAACCTCGCCCCGGGCAACCCGTCCGGCCTGACAGAACCTAGGTTTTCGAGGTTCTGTCAGAGTTTTTTGAGGTTTTGTCACGCGGCCCGAAGCGGCCAAAACTGCAGGTCAGGCGCCACATGGCGAGGTTCTGTCAGTTCTGTCAGCGATTCCGGGCCCCTGCGGGGGGCTGGTCTCGCACTCCTGACACTTCATGGACCGGAAGGAACGTCCACACGTGGCACTGATGGTCGTACCCGAGCGGCGGCTGCACAGCGTGGAGGAAGCAGCGGAGCTCCTCAACGTAGGCCGCTCCACAACGTTCGAGGAGATCAGACTCGGTCGCCTGCGAACCGTCCGAGTCGGTAGGCGTCGGCTCGTACCCACCGAATACGTCGACGAGTACGTCGAACTCCTCAAGCGCGAGGCGCAGGCCGCCGCGTAGCAGCAACCAACCCATCACGGGGCCGCACCGATGCCGGTGCGGCCCCGTCCTCATGATTGAAAGGTGCCAGATGGACAACGAGAGCGCGCCGGGCCGGAAGGCAGCCAACGGCGAGGACTCGATCTACTGGGACAAGTCCAAGGGGCGCTTCATCGGGGCCGTTTCGCTGGGCTACACCCCGGCGGGGAAGCGCCACCGTCCCAAGGTGTCCGGCAAGACGAAGACCGAGGTGCGGCGGAAGCTGCGGGAGCTCCGCAAGGAGATGGAGCAGGGAGCCAAGGCGCCTGCCCACTACACCGTGAAGCAGGCCGTTGAGACCTGGCTGGCGCAGGGGCTCAAGGGCAGGGCGCCCAAGAGCCTGGAGACCTACCGGTACCTGGCCGAGACGCACATCTACCCGTCCCTCGGCGCGGCCAAGGTGCGCGTGCTGGAGGCGGACACGCTGGACGACTGGCTTGACGAGAAGGCCGAGGTGCTGGCCACCAGTTCGCTGCGGCTGCTGCTTTCGGTCCTGCGGCGGTCCATCGCGCATGCGCAGAGGCGCGGCCGGGCGACGCGCAACGTGGCCATGTTGGTTGCGGTGCCGGAGGGGAGGCCCGGCCGGCCCAGCAAGTCCCTGACCTTGGAGCAGGCAACCGCGTTGCTCAGCGCCAAGGAAGGAAAGTGGATCCACGTGTACGTGGTCTTGTCGCTCCTGGTGGGGACGCGGCCGGAGGAGACGCGTCCCCTGACATGGGCCCACGTCCACACCGCGCCGGACGACGGCAGCAAGCCGCACATCGATGTGTGGCGGTCCGTGCGGAGGACCGGGGACACGAAGACGCGGAAGAGCCGGCGGTCCCTGGCCATGCCGAAGCAGGCGGTGGAGGTGCTGGAGGGGCATCGGGAGTGGCAGCAGGCCAAGTTCAAGGCCGCCGGCAAGACCTGGACTGAACAGGGCCTGGTCTTTCCGTCGAGGGTGGGCCGTGTGATGGACGCCAGCAGAGTGCGCATCAGCCTGCGTGCGCTGCTGAAGGAGGCCGAATTCAGCAATCCGGGAGAGTGGACGACCCGGGAGCTGAGGACGAGCTTCGTGTCCCTGCTCTCCGACCACGGGGTGCCCATCGAAGCGATCGCCCGGCTGGTCGGGCACAGCGGGAGCAACACGACGGAGCGCGTGTACCGCAAGCAGATCCGGCCCGTCATCACCGAGGGCGCCGAGGCGATGGACGAGATCTTCGGCCGTGTTCCCGACGGCGAAGCTGAAGCGCCGTAACACCGTCCACGTATGGCTCGTGGCTCCCTGATTGGCTCCCCTGGGGCGGGCGCGGGCGCGGTGGGGAGGATTTGAACTGCGGCTATCCGCTGTGGGCCGCCGGATCGGCTCTTAGAACGTTCTTAGGGCGCACCGGGAGTGTGCGCACATGACCACCACCACACCCCACACATCCGCGGCACTCTCCGTCGTGATCGGTGCGGGCGGCACCGGCGGGCACATCTATCCCGGTCTCGCCCTCGCGGAGGCGCTGCGTGCCGCCGTGCCCGCAGCCGTGGTCTCGTTCATCGGGACCGAGCGGGGCCTGGAGACCGGGCTGATCCCCGGCGCCGGCTACCGCCTGCACACCGTCGACATGATCCCCTTCGATCCCGCGCTGGGCGCGAAGCGGTACCTGCTCCCCGCGGCGCTGCTGCGCTCCGCGCACCAGGCGCGTGCGGTGATCCGGGCGCAGGGTGCCCACGTCGTCGTGGGCATGGGCGGATATCCGAGCGCCCCCGCCGTGCTCGGTGCCCGGCTGGCGGGGCTCCCGGCCGTGATCCACGAGTCGAACGCGGTGCCCGGCCGTGCCAACCAGTTCGCGGCCCGGCTCACCCCGCACGTCGCGGTGGCCTTCGACCGCAGCCGGGGCCACCTCTCGGGCGGTGACCGGGCGCTGACCACCGGGATGCCGATCTCGGCGGCCCTGTCCGGCCTCGCGGAGCTGCCCGGACCGGACCGGGCGGCGCTGCGCACCGAGGCCCGTCGCGCGCTCGGGGTGCCCGCGGGGCGCCGGCTGATCGTCTTCAACGGCGGCAGCCTGGGCGCGGTCCGCCTCACGCGGGCGGCAGCCGCGCTCGCCGACCTCTGGCAGTACCGGGACGACGTACAGCTGCTGGTCAAAACCGGTCCGGACGCGCTGCCGGACACGGTGGCCGAGCTGCTGTCGTCCGGCGGGCAGCGGATCGCCCGCGCCGTGCCGTACCTGGACCGGATGGACCTCGTCTACGCGGCCGCCGACCTGGTGGTGTGCCGTGCGGGCTCCGCGACCGTCGCCGAGCTCGCGGCGACCGGGGTCCCGTCGGTCCTGGTGCCCTACCCGCACGCGCCCGGCGACCACCAGACCCACAACGCGCGGGTGCTCTCGGACGCGGGCGCGGGACTGCTCCTGCCCGACGCCGAGACCACCGCCGAACGTCTCGCCGGCCTCATCGGGCCGCTGCTGGCCGACCCGGCGCGGCTGTCGGCGATGGCCGGAGCCGCCGACCCCGGTCCGCACGCGCGGGCCGCCGAACTGCTGGCCGCGGAAGTCCTGCGCGTCGCCGGCCTCGTCCCCACCCCTCACCTGGAGCGCATATGAACAGCTGGACCGACCGCACCGTCCTCGTCACCGGCGCGGAGGGCTTCATCGGCTCGACGTTGGTGGACCTGCTGGTGTCGCGGGGTGCGCGGGTGCGCGCCTTCGTCCACTACAAGCCGTACGCCGAGAAGGGCCACCTGGCGCGCTACCTCGCCGACCCGGACGGTCCGGTGGAGATGTGGGCGGGCGACGTCCGTGACGCGGGCCGGGTCAGCGACGCGGTGGCCGGCTGCGACACCGTCTTCCACCTGGCGGCGCTGATCGGGATTCCGTACAGCTACGCCTCGCCGGGCGCGTACGTGCAGACGAACGTCACGGGCACGCAGAACGTGGCGGAGGCCTGCCGGCGGCTCGGCGTGCGGCGGCTCGTGCACACGTCGACCAGTGAGGTCTACGGGACGGCGCTGACCGCCCCGATCTCCGAGAGCCACCCGCTGCAGCCGCAGTCCCCGTACTCCGCGTCGAAGATCGGCGCGGACATGATGGCGCTCTCCTTCCACCACGCCTTCGAACTCCCGGTGACGGTGGTGCGCCCGTTCAACACGTTCGGGCCGCGCCAGTCGGCGCGCGCGGTCATCCCGACGATCCTGGCGCAACTGCACGCGGGGTCCCGGGAGATCCGCCTCGGCTCGCTCACGCCGACCCGGGACTTCACGTACGTGACGGACACGGCGGAGGGCTTCCTGGCGGTCGCGGAGTGCGACCGGGCGCTGGGTGAGGTGGTCAACCTCGGCACCGGTGAGGAGATCTCGGTCGGCGCCCTGGCCGAGGCCCTGATCGCGGCTTCCGGCCGGGACGCGGAGGTGGTGGTGGACCCGACCCGGCTGCGCCCGTCGGGCAGCGAGGTCCAGCGCCTGCTGTCGGACAACTCCCGGGCCCGTGACTGGGCCGGCTGGCGGCCCCGGGTCGGCCTGGAGGAGGGCCTGCGCCGCACCTCGGACTGGATCGCGGCGAACCCGTCCCTCTTCGCCCCGGACCGGTACGCGGTCTAGTCCTGTGAGGCGGCTGGTCGTACCGATCACCGGCAGGTGGTCGGTACGACCGCGTCCGGAGACCAGCACGGACATGGCATCGGGCGGATAACCCGGTGAACCGATGACCGACCGCCGGATATCTTGGTGCGTCCCGCACCGGCCACGGAGGTCCTCCCGCATGAGCAGCACGACGCCGTCCTTTCCCGACCGGATGGAGCTGACGGGCGAGGGCCTGGTCCTGCGCGACTGGACGGCGGCGGACCTGGCGTCGATGCCCGGGCTCTTCGACCACCCCGACATCGCGTACTGGACGCCGATCGTCTCCCCCTTCGGCGACGAGGCCGCCCGCAACCGCCTGGCCCGCGCCCGGGAACTGCGCAAGGAGGGTACGGCCCTCCTGCTGGCCATCACCGTCGACGGCGGCGCCCCGCTCGGCGAGGTGATGCTCAAGCGCGCGCCCGAGGGCACGGAGCTCGGCTACGCGCTCGGTCCGGCGCACCGGGGCCGGGGTCTGGCCGCCCGCGCGGTGCGGGTGATGGCCGCGTACGCCTTCGAGGAGCTGGATGTGGACCAGGTGGTCCTGGAGCTGGAGGCCGAGAACGCCTCCAGCGTCGGCGTGGCCACCCGGGCCGGTTTCCGACTCCTCGACGTGCCGTTGATCACGGGCGAGGAGAAGGGCCGGCCCTACGCGCTCCAGACCTGGGGCCTCGACCGCTCCTGATCCCGCAGAGCCAGGCCGGGGGCTCCCACCGGGGCAGCCGCGGACCGCGGATCGGGCGCCGGGAGCGGGAGGTCGAAGGCATCGGACAGCAGCTCGTACGAGCGTCGGCGGTCCGCCGGGTCGCAGGTCAGGGTGTTGACGATCAGCTCGTCCACGCCGTGGCTCCCGGCGAGGGCCGTCAATACCGCGGCCACCTGCTCCGGCGCCCCGGAGACGAGGGCCGTGCGGTGCACCTTGGCCCGTTCCAGTTCCGCGCCCGTCCAGCGGTGGCGGCGCGTGGTCTCGTACGACGGCAGCGGGCCGTCCTGGCCGAGGTCCTTGCGGGCGCGCCACAGCAGCAGGCTCTGGGCGAGTTCCTCGGCGCGGCCGGCGCTGTCCGCCGTCACCACGCGTACCGCGAGCGCGCCGCCCGGCCGGTCGCCCGTGGAGGTGCGGAACTGGGCGCGGTAGTCCTCGAAGGCCTCCTGTCCGCCCGCCGGGGAGAAGAAGTGCCCGAACGCGAACTCCGTACCCAGCAGCCCGGCCAGCCGCGCCGACTCGCGTCCCGCGCCCAGGAGCCACATCTGCGGCGGGACCGGTGCGTGCGGGACGACTCCGCCCTCGCCCAGCAGTGCGTGCAGGTGTGCCAGCCGCTGCGGGAAGTCGCGGGCGGGGCCGCCGGCCCGGCCGATGCCGAGGTCGACCCGTCCCGGGTGGAGGGAGGCCAGTACGCCGAACACCTCGGCCACCTTCGCCGGGTCGTAGCGGGGCAGCAGCACCCCGCCGGTCCCGATCCGCATCCGCGAGGTGTGGGCGAGCAGGGTGCCCGCGAGGATCTCCGGTGCACTACTCGCGAAGCCGGGCGAGTCGTGGTGTTCGGCGACCCAGTAGCGGGTGTAGCCGAGGCCCTCGGTGGCGCGGGCGAGATCCACGGAAGCGCGCAGCGCCTGGTCCGGGGTGTGGTCCTCGCCGACCGGGGTCTGGTCGAGTACGGACAGTCGCAGCTTCGTCATGACGGGCCGCCTTTCAGTGCTGGTGGGCGGGGAGACCGGTGGCGCCCGCCATGGTCGCGGGCACGATCCTGAAGTCCCGTTCGAAGACCAGGTTGTGGAGGTCCGCGGCGGCGATCGCGCGCAGGGTGGGCAGTTCGGCGGCGGCCTGTGCGTCGTCGAAGACGTTCAGCGGCCATTCGGAGACCGTCGCGCCGCGCAGGTGCGGGTGGTGGAAGGAGGCTCCGTAGTGCGCGTACAGCGTCACGGGCGGGATGTCGGCGGCCGACTGCTCGTCCCACCACAGGGTCCAGGCGTGGAAGAGGCTGCGGTCGTCGGCTCGTTGGACGCCGCTGGCGTCGATCACGCCCTGTCCGACGAGCAGTTCGTCGTTGAGCTCGCCGAGCGCCTGGCGGGCGTACGGGTCCAGCAGGCGCGCGGCGGTACGGAAGTGCTCCTCCTTGTCGGGGCGGGAGACGGAACCGCCGTGGATGCCGTCGCGCAGATCGGCGAAGTGGCGCAGCAGGGCGTCGAGGTTGGGGACGTCGGAGGTGGTCATGTCAGCTCCAGGGAGGGGAGGAGGGGAGGGTTTCGGGGTCGTTCGGTGTGGTGAGCCGGCGCAGAGCCAGCCCGAGCCAGCCGCGCATCGACGCCGTCGGGTGCCCGCCCGGGCCGCGGCCCGGCTGCAGGAACGCCCCGTGACCCGTCTGCCGGAACTCCCGCAGGGCGACCTCCACCCCGGCCGCCCGCAGCAGGCGCCCGTAGTGGTGCACGTCGTCGCTGACGGGGTCGAGGTCGCCGGTGGCCATCACCGCCGGTGCGAGTCCCCGCAGGTCGGCGGCTTCGAAGGGGGTGCTGTGGAGCCGCGTGCCGTCCGCGGCGACCGGCCGGCCCGGATGCCGGTAGTCCTGCCAGGCCGCCATGAGGTAGGAGGCCGTGGGGAACATGTCAGGGAAGCGGTGGTACGAGGCCGCCGCGCAGCCGGGGTCCAGCGGCGGGTACGCCAGCACCTGCGCGGCCAGCGGCACCCCGCGGTCGCGGCAGACGAGGGCGGCCGAGGCGGCGAGGGTGCCGCCGGCGCTGTCCCCGCCGACGGCCAGGACGGGCGGGGCGGACGGGGCGGACAGGGCTCCGGCGGGCCCGTCCTGCTGTTCCCCGGCCCAGGTCAGGGCGGACAGGATGTCCTCGACCATGGCCGGGTGGCGTACGTCGGGAGCCAGCCGGTAGTCGACGCTCACCACGCCGAAGCCGGAGTACCGGGCGAGTTCGGCGGTGGCGCCGTGCCAGTCCTGGGCGGATCCGGCACGCCAGCTGCCCCCGTGAGCCCACACCAGCCAGCCCTGCGGTGAAGCGGTACCGGGCCGGTACACCCGGGCGGGAAGGCGCCCGGACGGGGTGGGCACGGACACCTGCTCCCAGCTGACGACGGTGGGTGTGGCCATCGGGGTTCCTTTCCATCGGTAGCCGGCGCTCGCGCCGGGCCCGGGGCCAACGTTCGCGGCCGGGGCAGGGCTGTCACAAGGCGGAGTTGCCTTAGTGGAGGCGCGCACTTCGTCAGCTGGGCTGCTTGGTGCGGAGGAAGAGGGCGGTGGTGAGGGTGCCGAGGACGACGATGGCGGTGTTGACGACCACCGCGGTCGTGATCCCCGCGTGGATGTCCGTGTTGGCCGCGGCGATCGCCGACATGATCGGCGTGCCCATCGTGATACCGACCTGCTGCGTCATCGTCGCCAGACCCGTCGCCATACCCTGCTCGTGATCCGGCAGTCCGGTGGTGGCGGTGACCATGAACCCGACGATCACCAGCATGTTGCCGATACCGCCGGCGAACGTCGCGATCAGCAGCAGCCACATGCTGGAGGAGGTCTCACCCAGCGCGATCAGACTCAGCGTCGCCACCGCCTGGAGGAGACCACCCACGATCAGCGTGGTGCGGGTGCTCGTCGCCCCGATCACCCGCGGTGCGATCGAACCGCCGATCACCGTGCCGATACCCAGCACACCGAACGACAGGCCCGCCGTCAGCGGCGAGAAGTCCAGCACCTCCTGCAGGTAGAGCGTCATCAGGAAGACCAGACTCGTCTCCGTCAGGAACGCGACCAGACCCGCGATATTGCCCCACGCCACCGTCTTCTTCTTCAGCACCGACACCGGCACCAACGGAGCGGAACTCTTCGACTCGATCGCATAGAACACCACCAGCAGGACCACACCCGCCGCCAGCCAGCCCAGCGCACTACCGGAACCCCAGCCGTGCTCACCCGCCTGCGTCAACCCGTAGATCAGCGCAAGCAGACCCAGCGTCACCGCCGTCGCGCCCGGCAGGTCCAGCCTCGGACGCACCAACGGACGCGACTCCTTGATCACCGCAGGAGCGATGAACAACACCGCCAACGCCACCGGCACATTGATGAAGAACGCCCACCGCCACGACAACAGATCCGTCAGGACACCGCCCAGGATCGCGCCCGTCGTGAACCCCGCAGACATCAACGCACCATTCAGACCCAGCGCCTTCTGACGCAACGGCCCCTCCGGGAACGAAGTCGTCAGCAAAGACAGACCCGCCGGAGTCACCGCCGCCGTCGCAAGACCCTGGAACACACGCGCCACCAGCAGCATCTCCGGACTGTTCGCCAGACCACCCGCCAACGACGACAGACCCAGCACCGCCAGACCCACCAGGAACAACCGCCGCCGCCCGAACAGGTCAGCAACCCGACCGAACAACAGAGTGAACCCCGCAGCACACAACGCGAACGACGTCGCGATCCACTGCAGATTCGACAACGAGAAACCGAGCCCGTCACCGATCACCGGCAACGCCACATTCAAAATCGAGAAATCAACCGCCAGCATGAACTGCGCCACCAGCAGCACCACCAGCACCAACCTGAGACGCCCATCCAGACGAACGGGCCCCTCAGTTCCCGTATCGACCCGCGCACCCTCGACGACCGACATCGCGAAACACTTCCTCTCGATCACGCAACGAGCTGTTGCGTCATCGACTCTGGACCGGTCGGAGAGGGTTACCCAGCCCTCTGGTTGTGCTGGCGCCGGGCAAGCTAGCACTCCCAGGGCCACCTTCACGGGCAGCGTTCGGCGCCCTCCCCCGGCACACTGGAACGCATGGACACACCGACTGCCCTGGGCGAGTTCCTCCGCACTCGTCGCGCCCAGCTCCAGCCCGAGGACGTCGGGCTCCCCTCCCACGGCACCCGCCGGCGCGTGCCCGGGCTGCGGCGTGAGGAGCTCGCCCTCCTGGCCGGCGTGAGCATCACGTACTACACGCACCTGGAGCAGGGGCAGAGCACGAACGCCTCGGACAGCGTCCTCGACGCCCTGGCCCGCGCCCTGCGCCTGACCCCGGACGAGCACGCGCATCTGCTGAACCTCGCCCGGCCGCCGCGCGCCAAGCGGGCCCAGTCGCCGCGTCCCGAGTACGTCCGTGACACCACGCGCCGCCTGATCACCGCGATGCCCCACGTCCCGGCGGTCGTCCTGGACGGCCGCAACAACGTGCTCGCCTGGAATCCGCTGGGGCACGCCCTGCTCGCGGGGCACGTCGACATCGCGAGCCCCGACGACCCGGCCGTACGCCCGAACCTCACGCGGATGCTGTTCCTGGACCCGCACACCCGGGAGCTCTACACGGAGTGGAAGAGCGAGGCCCGGGTCGCCCTGGCAGCCCTGCGCCTGGTCGCCGGGCGCAATCCGGAGGACCGCGCGCTCGCCGAGCTCATCGGGTCGCTCATGCTGCAGAGCCCCGACTTCGCCTCGCTGTGGTCGAAGCACCCCGTACGGGACTGCACGGTCGGCACCAAGACCCTGCACCACCCGGTCGTGGGCCCGCTGACCCTCGATTTCGAGAACCTGCACCTCACCGACGGCACCAACCACCGGATGCTGCTCTACAGCGCCCCCGCGTCCTCCCCCTCCGACGCCGCCCTGCGCATGCTCTCCAGCCTGACCGCCGGTCCTGCGGCGGGGTACGACAGGCCGAAGCCCGCGTCGGCGGATGCCGACGCGGGCGGGGAGCGGTAGGGCCGCGGGTCAGTCCCGGGCGGCCGCGGTGACCGGGGTCCGGTCACCGGAAGGCTCGCGGGCCGGGGCGGGTGCCGGAACGGACGGCGTACGGGGCCTGGCGCGGCCGAAGCGGCGCATGGCGGGCATCTCGACGAAGCGGAACAGGAGCCAGCCGCCCAGCAGCGAGGCGGCGAAGAAGCCGGCGATCACCAACAGGCCGACGGGGACGCCGTAGGTGTGCTCGCCGAGCAGCGAGCGCAGGTAGAAGATCGTGACGCCCTGGACGAGGTAGAAGCCGAAGGACACCTCGCCCAGCCACACCATGGGCCGGCTGCGCAGGAAGGTGGCCCGGGAGTCCACGTCGGCCTGTGCGGTGGCCCCGATGAGCGCGGCGACCGGGACGATCGTCGCGACGACGAACCCGTACTGGAACGGGGCGACGAGCGCGGCGGCGTACCCGAGGACCGTGAGCACGAGGGAGACGCCGAAGCCGACGCGGCGCGGCCACAGTCCCGCGAGGACGATCCGGGCGAGCAGGATGCCGAGGACGAACTCGAAGAGGCGGCCGGCCGGGAGCAGGTAGCCGAACCAGAACTGCATCCCGGAGATCGGCGTGATGGTGGACTTCGGGGTGTCGGGGACGAAGTAGGTGGCGATCAGCTGGAGGGCGACCATCCCGGCGATCATCGCGGCGCTCCAGCCCCACAGGGCGGTCCGGCCGCGGAGCTTGCGGATCGGAACGATGAGCGCCGGGAAGAGCATGTAGAAGAGCAGCTCGCTGCCGAGGGACCAGCTGGGCGGGTTGACGCTGAGGTTGACGGTGGGCTGCGGCCACCAGGTGTGGATGAGGAAGAGGTTCGGGAGCCAGTCGGCGACGCCGGTGACGGCCGAGCCGGCGAAGAGGATCATCGCGGCGGCGAAGACGACGAGGTGGTTGGGGAAGATCTTCAGCAGCCGGCGCCGGAGGAAGGCGGTGACGCGCTCGCCGGGCTTGGCGGCCCAGGCGAGGACGAAGCCCGAGAGGACGAAGAAGAAGGAGACTCCGAGGTATCCGGCCTTGCCGAAGGCGGTGGAGAACCCGTCCGCGATGCCGGCGTCGGCGAAGGGGTTGACGGGCGCGTTCGGCGGGATCGGGGAGTCGGTCAGGGACGAGTGGAAGAAGAAGACGGAGAGTGCGGCGAAGAACCGCAGGCCGGTCAGTGAGGGCAGCTTCGCCCGCTTCGCGGCGTCGGGGGACGTCGTGGAGGCCACAGGGAATCGCTCTTTCGGAAGGGGGTTCGTCGGGAACAGCCCGGGACCGTGCTCCGCCGTGCGGTGCGCGGTCCCGGTGGCGCGAAGGGGCGTACGGGACTGCCCGGTGGGGCGGGGCGGCGGCTACTGGTCGATCTCGTTGCGGTAGACCATGAGCTTGGCGTCCTTGGCCACGTAGTAGTTCTGGACGGAGTACGCGATGGTGGCGAAGTCGAGGCGGCCGTCCCCGTTGAAGTCGGCCGTGGCGATGCGGGCGACGGACTCCTCGGAGACCCGCCACTTCGCCCAGACGCCGTTGGCCGCGTCGATCGCCTTGTAGTACATGACGCCCTGCCAGGGCCACGGTCCGCGCAGGGCCACGAGGAACTCCTCGTCGCCGTCGCCGTCGAAGTCGGCGCAGACGATCTGGTGGCCGGGGCCCTCACCGTTCTCGTTGGGGTCGCCGTACACGTCGAGCAGGACGCGGTTCCAGCCGTCGCCGCCCTCGTCCTTCGTGTAAACGGCCACGGTGTTGCCGTGGAAGGGCTCGATGGCGGCGACGTACGCCATGGGGTCGTCGCCGAGCCGGCCGGCGTTGAGGTCGCCGCTGCCGCGGAAGCCGGTCTGCTCGAACTGGGTGAGCTCGCCCGTGCCGATCAGCTCGCGGACCCACTCCTGGCGGGCTTCGTCGAACCAGAGCCAGGTGACGCCCTCGTCGGAGGCCAGCAGCAGGGATTCGAGGTCGGAGCCGGGGACCAGGCCCTGCTTCTTCTCGGCGCCGTGGATCATCCGGAAGTGGCTGTCGTCGATGACGGTCATCGGCCACTCCTCCGCCGTGTGCACGTCGTCGGGCTGGGTGAACAGCACGACGGGCAGTACGGCGTGGACGTCCTCCTTGGCGACGATCGGGAGGCCGATGATCTGGAGCCGGTCGGTGCGGGTGAAGTGTCCGGCGCGCAGGCGGTGCATGCCGGTGGCGCGGCCGACGTAGTGCCGCTTCCAGCGGGACTCGTCCTTGTCGGGGGTGCCCGGGTTCTCCAGCCAGTCGATCTTGCCGCCTTCGGTGTTGGCGTCGTGGATCGTGCCGATCGGGCCGTAGAGGTCGTAGCAGACGATGACGTCGGGGTGGCCGTTGCCGCTGACGTCGGCGAAGTCGGCGCCGACGGGCATCTTGATGCGGTCGGCTATCAGCCGGCGGGTCCAGTCGCCGTCGTTGGCGTACCAGTAGATCTCGCCGAGCCGCAGCCCGTAGCCGAACAGGTCGGGCCTGCCGTCGCCGTCGATGTCGGGCGCCTCCAGCCAGTAGCCGTCGCGGAGCTGGTCGGCGACGACCTCGGCGGTGAACTTCGGGGCGCGCAGGACGGTCTCGGGGTTCTTGCCGGTGCCGGTGGCGGTCATGAGTGGTTCTCCAGGAAGGTGAGGGCGGTCGCGGGGCGGAGGGTGCGCAGCGCACGGGGTACGGGGTGGTACTCGATGGCGAGCCAGATGCAGTCGGTGTCGGCCCGGTACTGGTGCCAGGGGTAGTGGTAGGTGCACTGCGGGCCGGTGGCGCAGAACGGGTCCGGGGTGGTGTAGCCGGGGCTCATCAGGACGTCCTGGTAGAGCGAGGCGTGGTCCCGGTCGCGGAAGCGCTGCATCCGGCCCAGGCCGTGGACCTGGGTGTGGACCTCGATGAAGTCGTGCTGGTTGTGGACGGCGCAGTCGGTTCCGGCGGGTGAGAACCAGAGGTTGGCGCGGACGTTGAACTCGCGCAGGTCCAGGGAGGTCTCGCGCTCGCCGAGTACGTGGGCCGGGTCGAACAGGACGGTGTTGATGTCGTCCTGGGGGCTGCGGTAGAGGGCGGTCTCGCGGGGGAACTCGCCGGGGCCGAGGAGGTCGGCGAGGTGGGACCAGCCGGGTTCCGCGGTGATGCCGGTGATGTCGGTGCCGTCGGGGGCGGTGCGCAGGAGGAGGAGCGCGTCGGCCTTCTCGATGCGGGTGTCGGCGAGGACGGTCGAGGAGAGCGGGGGGATGGTCTTGCGCGGTTCCTCCGCGATGGTCACGGGCGTCACACCGGGGTTGACGACGATGGTGCGGCCTTCGACGGTGTAGTCCACGGCGTCGCGGACGAGCGCGGCCCTCAGGTACGGGGTGCTGAAGTTCAGCGGGCGTTCGGCGGCGGACGGGGTGGCGCTCATGCGGTGGCTTCCTCTCTCCGGGGTTCAGGTGCGGGCGAAGTCGGCCGTACGGGCGAGCTCGACGCTGAGCTCGTCGACGGTGCTGTCGGGGACGAAGGGCTCGGGCGCGGGTCCCAGGCCGAAGAAGTGGGCGAGGGCGGCGACCGTGCGGGTGGTGGCCTGTCCGTCGCCGTACGGGTTGGCGGCGGTGGCCATCCGGTCGTACTCGGCGCGGTCGCGCAGCAGGGCCAGGGTGCGGGTGACGATGCCCTCGGTGGCCGTTCCGACCAGGCAGGCGGTGCCGGCGACGATGGCCTCGGACCGCTCGGTGACGTCGCCGAGGACCAGCGTGGGCTTGCCGAGCGCGGGCCCTTCCTCCTGGCTGCCGCTGCTGTCCGAGACGATGACGTCGGCGCGGCCCATGAGCTTGCAGAAGCTGAGGTAGGGCAGCGGGTCGACGACGGTGATGCTCGGGTGGCCGCCGATGTGCGGGAGGAGCGCCTCGCGGACGACGGGGTTGCGGTGCAGCGGGACGACGACGCGCACCCCGGGCTCGTCGGCGATGCGGGCCAGGGCCCGGCCGATCTGCGGCAGGTGCGGCCACGCCTCGCGGCGGTGCGCGGAGGCCAGGACGATCCGGCGCGGGTCGCGGTCGAGGTCGTCCAGGGCCGGGTCGCCGTAACTCTCGGCGCGGCCGCTGGCCCAGCGCAGGGCGTCGATGACGGTGTTGCCGGTGACGGTGATCGTGTCGGCGGCGATGCCCTCGCGCAGCAGGTTCGCCAGGTTGCCGGGGGTGGGGGCCAGGTGGAGGGCGGCGACCTGCGCGACGAGCCGTCTGTTGCCCTCCTCGGGGAAGGGCGAGCCGAGCCGGCCGCTGCGCAGTCCGGCCTCGACGTGGACGACGGGGATCCGCTGGTGGAATCCGGCCAGGGCTCCGGTGAGGGTGGTGGCGGTGTCGCCGTGGACCAGGACCGCGTCGGCGGGCGCGGTGGCGAAGTAGTCCTCCAGGCCGCGCAGCGAGCGGTAGGTGACCTGGGAGAGGGTCTGCTTGGGGGCCATCACTTTCAGGTCGACGTCGGCGGTGAGGCCGAAGGCGTCGAGGGTCTCGTCCAGCATCTGGCGGTGCTGCCCGGTGGAGATCACGACGGGCTCGAAGCGCGGGTCGTCCTGGAGGGCGCGGATGACGGGCGCGAACTTGATGGCTTCCGGCCGGGTGCCGAGGACTACGGCGACGGAACGCATGGCTTCCTCTACTTTCTGACGCGTTGGGAATCGAGCCGGGGCGGGGCGTGCGAGGGCGCGGCACGGCGATGTGCCGCGGGCCTGTCGAGAGGTGGTGGCCAGGGGATCGGATCTCACTGCGAGGGGCTTTTCAGCTGCCCTCTTCCGGCCAGGACACAGCTTTCCCGGAGCTGGCCGGGGAGTCAACGAACGCCCGCGGCCACTCGAACGGCTGGACGGGAACGGCAGAAGCCCCGCACTCCGGAGACCGGAGTACGGGGCTTCTGACCAGGGGTTACGGGTGGGACGGGGTCAGCCTCGGGCAGGCTTGATCGACATGGAGTGGCGGAAGAAGTCGGAGGGGTCGTACTTCCTCTTCACCTGCTGCAGGCGCGGGTAGTTGTCCTTGTAGTAGAGCGTCTGCCAGGGCACACCGGACCTGTTGCGGCTCGGGTCGGTGATGTCGCGGTCGGGGTAGTTGATGTAGCAGCCGTCGGTGCTGTCGTCGATCAGCGGTACGCCACCGGTCGCCGAGAAGAAGTCCTCGTACAGGTCGCGCAGCCAGCCCAGGTGGTACGCGTCCTCGCCCTCGTCCTGCCAGAACGTCTGGAAGCACATCTTGAAGATGGACGAGCGCTGCGCGTTCGCCGTCGCGTCGGGTGCCATGGCGTTGACCTGCCCGCCGAAGGAGAAGAGCACCAGCATGGTGTCCGGGTTCTTGAAGTCCGGCCGGCTCATGTACTGGTAGAGCGCGGAGATCTGATGGTCGGTGAAGTTCTTGCGCATGTACGCGGACTTGTGCGCGCCGCGTGAGGTGGGGTTGGTGATGACGGGGTTGTTGGTGCCGACCAGTCTGGTCGCCTGGAGCCAGGGCAGGGTCCTGGGCTCCGCGAACTGCGGCATGGCGGGCAGCTCACCGGTGGGGCGGGTGAGTGCCTTGGGGGTGACTCCCGTACCGGCCGTGATGGCCGCCAGGTAGTCGTCGAGCAGTTTTCTCGCGTTCGGCACCGTCGCGTCGACCTGGGTGAACATGCCCAGGCTGCCGTGCGCCTTGGAGCTGACGTTGAACAGGCTGGAGAGGTTGCGGTACGGGGAGTCGGGCGCGCTGTTGGCGGCGTGCCAGGCGCCGAAGTTCTTCAGGAGCCGGGTGAACTTCGCCTCCGTCAACTGCTCCCAGGGGAAGTCGACGGCGCTCACCAGGACCTTCGACGGCGGGGATATCAGCTGTTCGGAGGGCTCGGAGCCCTTCGCGCCCGGGGAGCGGAACCAGTAGCGGGTCACCAGGCCGAAGTTGCCGCCGCCCCCGCCGGTGTGCGCCCACCACAGGTCCCGGTTCGGGTCGTTCTTCTCCCGGGTGGCCACGACGGTGCGTACGCCGCCCTTCCCGTCCGTCACCACGACCTCCACGGCGTAGAGGTGGTCGACGACCAGGCCGTGGGCCCGGGAGAGCAGGCCGTAGCCGCCGCCGGCTATGTGCCCGCCGGCTCCGACGCTGTAGCAGATGCCGCCGGGGATGGTGACGCCCCAGCCCTTGTAGAGGGCCTCGTACACGTTGATCAGGCGGGCGCCCGCCTCGACGACGAACGCGCGGAACTTCGGGTCGTAGCCGACGTGGGTCATCTCCGAGAAGTCGATGATGACCTGGGTGCCGGAGTGGGCGGCGAAGTCGGCGAAGCAGTGGCCGCCGCTGCGCACCGAGACCCGCTTGCCCGCCCGTACCGCGTCTCTCAGCGCGCGTTCGGCGTCCGCGGTCGAGCGGACCATCTTGATGTAGTCCGGGCGGGCCACGAAGCGCTGGTTGTTGCCGGTGGTGAGCATTTCGTAGCGCGGATCCCCCGGCCTGACGACGGATCCGGTCCCGGCGGCCGCGGCGCGGGCCGCGTCGCCGGAGGCGCTCGGGGCGGCTGCCGCCACGGGGCCGGACAGGGCGCCGGCCACCGCCGCGCCTCCGACGACGGCCGCGCTGCGGGTGAGCATGGTCCGGCGATCGACACGGTTCATGTGCGTCTACCTCGACTTCTGTTCGACGATGGACTGGGTGCCGTACCCGGCACCTGGTGCGTTCGTGAGTGGTGCGGTGGGGAGCTCGGCGCCGGGCTGCGGGTGCGGCCCGCGGCTGCCGTGGCTCTCGCCGCTGCCTTGGCTGCGGCGGTCCAGTCGGCCGGAGAGCGCCGCGGTGCCCAGACCGGCCGCGGCCAGTCCGGCACCGATCCAGGTCGGCGAGGTCCACCCGAGGCCGTGGGCTACGGCGAGGCCGCCGAGCCAGGCCCCGAGGGCGTTACCGAGGTTGAAGGCCGCGATGTTCGCCGCGGAGGCGAGGGCCGGGGCCCCGGAGGCCTGCTGCATCACACGTGCCTGCAGCGGCGGCACCGTCGCGAATCCGATCGCCCCGAAGGCGGCCAGGGTGATCGCGGCGGGCACGGCGGCGTGCGAGGTGAAGGTGAAGACCACCAGTACCAGGCAGAGGCCGCCGAGGATGAGGTACAGGCTGGGCATCAGGGCCCGGTCGGCGGCCCGGCCGCCGAGTACGTTGCCCACGCACAGCCCGACACCGAAGAGGACGAGGAGCCAGGCGACCGCGCCGTCGGAGAAGCCGGCCAGTTCCGTCATCATCGGCGCGAGGTAGGTGAAGGAGGCGAAGACCCCGCCGAAACCGAGGACCGTGGTCGTCAGCGCCAGCCACACCTGGGGCTTGCGGAAGACGGCGAGTTCACCGCGCAGGGCTCCGCGTTCCGGCGCGGGCTGGGCCGGCACCAGGGCGATCAGACCGAGCAGTCCGACGATCCCGATGCCGGTGACCGCCCAGAAGGTCGAACGCCAGCCGAACTCCTGGCCCAGGAAGGTGCCCAGCGGTACGCCGAGCACATTGGCCAGGGTGAGGCCGGTGAACATCAGGGCGATGGCGCTGGCCCGCCGGTCGGGGGCCACCAGGTCGGCGGCGACGACGGAGCCGATCCCGAAGAACGCGCCGTGCGTGAGGGCGGCGATCAGCCGCCCGCCCATGAGGGCGGTGTAGTCGCCGGCCAGGGCGCAGAGCAGGTTGCCGGCGATGAAGATGGCCATGAGGACGACGAGCATGGTCTTGCGCGGCAGCCGGGCACCGGCCGCGGTCATCAGCGGTGCGCCGACGACCACGCCGAGGGCGTAGCCGGTGACCAGCATGCCGGCGGAGGGGATGGAGACGGACAGGTCGTCGGCGACTTCGGGGAGCAGACCGACGATGACGAACTCGGTCGTCCCGATGCCGAAGGCACCTATGGCGAGGGCGAGGAGGGAAGCGCGCATCGGCCCGGTCAGACCTGTCGCAGTGCGCCGCCGTCGACGCTCCACTCGGCGCCGGTGACCTGCCCCGCGAGGGGCGAGAGCAGGTACGCGATGACGCCGGCGACATCGTCGGGGCTGCCGATGCGGCCGCTGGGGAGTCGGCGTACCTCGCGGATGAAGTGGTCGACGGCCTCGTCGGCCGGGAGGCCAAACCGCTCGCCGAGCTGCTCGGCGAACCCGCCGGGAGCGTCGAAGAGCGCGGTCCGGGTGGGCCCGGGTGAGACCACGTTGGAGCGCACGCCGCGCACGCCGAACTCCGCGGCGAGGGACTTGGAGAGGGAGAGCAGCGCCGTCTTGGTGGCGGCGTAGTCGACGATTCCCGGGTCGGGGAAGCGGGCGGCCTCGCTCGCGATGTGTACGACGGCGCCCGCTCCGGTGTCCAGGAGCGCGGGGAGGGCTGCGCGGGTCATGCGGACCGCGGAGTGGAAGTTGACCTCGAAGGTGCTCTTCCACTGCTCGTCGGTCACGTCGAGGAAGCCGGTACGGGACTCCAGCGCGCCGACGTTGTTGACGAGGCCGTCGAGCCGGCCGTGGCGTTCGATGACCGTGCCGGCCACGTGGCGTGCGGCGTCGGGGTCGGTGAGGTCGGCGGCAACGGTACTCACCCGGTCGCCGAGGGCTTCGGTGTTCCAGGGCTTGCGGGCGACACCGACGACGGTGGCGCCCTCGGTGGCCAGGAGGCGGACGGTTGCCTCGCCGATTCCGGACGACGCACCGGTCACGAGGTACACGCGGTCTTCGATACGGAGGTCCATCACGTTCCTTGAGAAGAGGAGACCAGAGGGGAGGCGGCCCCGGCACGGCCGGGGGAGGGCGTGCCGGGGCCCGCCTCCTGGGGGGATCCTGAGGGGTTTTCCGGGGGCCTGAGACGGGAGGCTCAGGCGGAGGTGAGATCCTTTGCCGCCCGGTTCCGGAGGAAGAGGGCGGTGGTGAGGGTGCCGAGGACGACGATGGCGGTGTTGACGACCACCGCGGTCGTGATCCCCGCGTGGATGTCCGTGTTGGCCGCGGCGATCGCCGACATGATCGGCGTGCCCATCGTGATACCGACCTGCTGCGTCATCGTCGCCAGACCCGTCGCCATACCCTGCTCGTGATCCGGCAGTCCGGTGGTGGCGGTGACCATGAACCCGACGATCACCAGCATGTTGCCGATACCGCCGGCGAACGTCGCGATCAGCAGCAGCCACATGCTGGAGGAGGTCTCACCCAGCGCGATCAGACTCAGCGTCGCCACCGCCTGGAGGAGACCACCCACGATCAGCGTGGTGCGGGTGCTCGTCGCCCCGATCACCCGCGGTGCGATCGAACCGCCGATCACCGTGCCGATACCCAGCACACCGAACGACAGGCCCGCCGTCAGCGGCGAGAAGTCCAGCACCTCCTGCAGGTAGAGCGTCATCAGGAAGACCAGACTCGTCTCCGTCAGGAACGCGACCAGACCCGCGATATTGCCCCACGCCACCGTCTTCTTCTTCAGCACCGACACCGGCACCAACGGAGCGGAACTCTTCGACTCGATCGCATAGAACACCACCAGCAGGACCACACCCGCCGCCAGCCAGCCCAGCGCACTACCGGAACCCCAGCCGTGCTCACCCGCCTGCGTCAACCCGTAGATCAGCGCAAGCAGACCCAGCGTCACCGCCGTCGCGCCCGGCAGGTCCAGCCTCGGACGCACCAACGGACGCGACTCCTTGATCACCGCAGGAGCGATGAACAACACCGCCAACGCCACCGGCACATTGATGAAGAACGCCCACCGCCACGACAACAGATCCGTCAGGACACCGCCCAGGATCGCGCCCGTCGTGAACCCCGCAGACATCAACGCACCATTCAGACCCAGCGCCTTCTGACGCAACGGCCCCTCCGGGAACGAAGTCGTCAGCAAAGACAGACCCGCCGGAGTCACCGCCGCCGTCGCAAGACCCTGGAACACACGCGCCACCAGCAGCATCTCCGGACTGTTCGCCAGACCACCCGCCAACGACGACAGACCCAGCACCGCCAGACCCACCAGGAACAACCGCCGCCGCCCGAACAGGTCAGCAACCCGACCGAACAACAGAGTGAACCCCGCAGCACACAACGCGAACGACGTCGCGATCCACTGCAGATTCGACAACGAGAAACCGAGCCCGTCACCGATCACCGGCAACGCCACATTCAAAATCGAGAAATCAACCGCCAGCATGAACTGCGCCACCAGCAGCACCACCAGCACCAACCTGAGACGCCCATCCAGACGAACGGGCCCCTCGGCTCCTCCCCCCTCCCCTGAACCCGCGTCAACACGCGCTCCCTCGACAACCGACATCGCCATACATCCTTTCGATCACAACTGAGGCCTTCCGACTCGAAGGCCGGTACTCGCCGGGGAAGCCGGCTCAGGCAGGGGTTTGCGCCGAGGCGCGGCGCCGGAGTTCTTCGGACAGTTCCTGCCAGTCCCGTGCGCACTGGGCGGCCGCGGCGGCCGCCGTCTCCACGCGGTACGGGGGTATTGCGGCGACGATCCGCTCCCACTGGCGCAGTCCGCTCACCTGGAGGTCGAGCATGCGGAGCAGGAGCCTGCCCGCATCGCTCAGCCTGAGCAGAGGGTCCTTGCACAGGCTGGTGACCAGTGCGGGCAGTGGCTGCCCCCGGACCCGGGCGGGGACCGGAGGCGGTGCGGGGGCCGGGGTGTTGCCGGAGCGCCGCTGGGCGGCCGGTACGGGGTCCGCGCCCGCTCCGATGCGGCGCCGTACGTCCCGCACGGTCGAGGGCGCGATGCCCGCCTCCCGCGCGATCTGCCGCAGCGACGCGGTGGGACGGCCGGCCAGCAGCCGGGCCGCGGCCTCCCGGCCGCGGACCGGGTCGGCCGGCCGGACGCGGCCGTCCTGGCCGACGCGGCCCGGTGGGGCGGGCCCCGGAGTCTCGCGGCGTCGTAGTGCCCCGACGGTCTTGCCCGCCAGCCCGGTCCGCCGCGCGATACCGCGGTCGGACCAGTCGGGGTGGGACCGCAGGATCCGTAGTGCCGCGGCGGTCCGTTCCGCGTGGGTCAGCGGGAGCCCGTGACTGATGTTGGCCTCGACCGAGAGCACGAACGCGTCCTCGGCGCTGCCGTCGAAGTACGTCACTCCCACCGTGTCCTGCCCGCGCAGTACGGCGGCCCGCAACCGGTGCGTGCCGTCGATGATCCGCATGGTGGGGCGGTGCACGAGCAGCGGCGGCAGCGTCCGGCCGGATTGCGCGAGGGCCTGTGCATGGCTCTCGTCCACCTGGACGGTGCGGGGGGAATCCGCGGTGAGCAGTGCGCCGACCGGTACCTCGGACGCGGCGTCGGGGGTTGCCGTCGCGTGCCGCGGGTTCGGCTTGTCCATGAAGTTCACCTCCTTCTCTGCACTCGGTGCTTCGGGCGCCGCTCCGTTCGGCGGGGCGGCCCCAGGGAAGAAATTACGTAATTACCGTTCGGTAACCAATCGGGGAGCCGAACCCCGTTGAGATCTGGGCAAGTTGACGAGGGAGTGCCAGGTGGGGTGGGCGACCGGGGAACTTCCGCGGTCGCCCACCGAGTGGCGGCTCAGACCCCCACGAGCTCTTCCGAACGGACGAACTCCCTTAGCCAGGAGAGGAATTCGGGGCCCAGGTCCGCGCGCTCGCAAGCGAGCCGGACCGTCGCGCGCAGGTACTCGGCGCGGTCCCCGGTGTCGTAGCGCCGGCCGCTGAAGACGACGCCGTGCACGGGGCGTCCGGCCTGGACCAGCGTGCGCAGCGCGTCCGTGAGCTGGATCTCGCCGCCGCGCCCCGGCTCGGTGTTCCGCAGGACCTCGAAGATCTCGGGGTCGAGGAGGTAGCGGCCGATGACGGCCAGGTTGCTGGGCGCGGTACCGGGCTCCGGCTTCTCCACCAGCTCGGTGATGCGGACGCCGTCACCGCCCGCCGACCGCTCCACCGCGGCGCATCCGTACTGGTGGATCGCCTGCGGGTCCACCTCCATGAGGGCCACGACACTGCCGCCGAGCCGTTCCCGCACCTCGGCCATACGGGCGAGCAGGGGATCGCGGGGGTCGATCAGGTCGTCGGCCAGGAGGACGGCGAACGGCTCCCGGCCGACGTGGGGCGCGGCGCACAGGACGGCGTGCCCGAGGCCCTTGGGGTCCCGCTGACGCACGTAGTGGATGTCCGCGAGTTCGGTGGAGGCGCAGACACTCCTGAGTTTGTCCTGATCACCCCGGCGCTGGAGGGCCTCCTCCAGCTCGTAGTTACGGTCGAAGTGGTCCTCCAGCGGCCGCTTGTTGCGTCCGGTGACCATGAGGATGTCGGACATCCCCGCCGCGACGGCCTCTTCCACCACGTACTGGATGGCCGGCTTGTCGACCACCGGAAGCATTTCCTTCGGGGTGGCCTTGGTCAGCGGGAGGAATCGCGTGCCGAGTCCCGCGGCGGGGATCACTGCTTTGGTTATCCGGTGAGGTGTGGAATTCATGCCACCGACGCTAGGGCGAAGCGCGCTCCACTGGCTTGAATTACCCTGCTTTTCTTCCTACTTGGGCAATTCCGGGTCCGGCCGGGCCGCGATGCCCCGCCGGATGAGCCGCCACAGCTCCCTGAGCTCACCGGCCACCGCGCCGGGACGCTCGCCCCGGCCCCGGCGCACCCGGTTGACGACACCGCCCACCAGATGCGCCGTCAGCAGGGTGACCGGGCACGGATCGACCTCGGGGTCCAGCTGGCCCTGCTCGGCGGCCTGTTCGAGCAGCTCCTTGACGTCGGGGAGCCAGCAGCCGCACCAGTCGGGTCCGGCACCCGCCCGCTCCTGGGTGAGCCGCGCCGCGGCGCGCACGGCCGCGTCCGTCTCGATCAGCCGGCCGAGAGCGAGGACGAGCGCGGAGACGGTTTCCAGCGCCGGGCCGCCACGGGCCGTCACCCCCTCGACCACCCTGCGGGTGGCCGCGCGTCCCGAATCCTCGACCGCCGAAGCCAACTCCCCTTTCGCCGCGAAGTGAAAGGTGAGCGCTCCGATCGAAATTCCGGCGGAACGGCTCAGCCGGGAAAGCGAGGTCCCGTCGTACCCATTGCGGTCGAATTCAGCGGCAGCCACCGAGATCAGATGATTACGGGTACGTACGCCGCGCTCTTGCTTCACCACTACGCCATCACTGCCATCCAGGTCGTTCCTCACTCGCCATTGCGCCCCGCAGCACCGCACGGAGATGGCCGCCTCCAGCGTCGCCCCGGCGCCGACCGCCGGCAACGCCGACTTGACGAAGAAGCGCCCATGCCCCGCCTCCCCCGGGGGGGGCGGCTCGGCACGGCTGCGGCACGGGCGCCGCAGGCCTCCGGATCCAACGTGCCGAAGTCGTGGGCGGGGCGCCATAGGTTCGCTAGAAAAAAAACGAACGTTCTGTATTCTATGGCTACTACCGACGGCGCATGCCGACGTCCGCAGTGGAGGGGGAGACAGATGACGACACGGTCGAGGACCAGAGCCCTGGCTGCCGGTGACACCGCCCTGGCCGACTTCACGGAACGCCTCTTCGGTCACTTACCGAGAGCCGACCAGCGGCGCTGGGCCCGGGTCTACCTGCAGGGACTGCTCACCACCCCGGGGAAGAAGTCCGTACGCAGGCTCGCGGCGTCCGTCACCGAGTCGCCCACCGCCTCTCAGTCCCTGCAGCAGTTCATCAACGCGAGTCCCTGGGACTGGAATCCGGCCCGCACCGAACTGCTCCGGTGGGTGGAGGAACGACACCCCGTGGGGGCCTGGACGATCGGACAGGTGTGCTTCCCCAAACGTGGTGAGCACTCGGTCGGCGTGCACCGCCGCTTCGACCCCGTCGCCGGACGCATCGTCAACTGCCAGTTGGGCTTCTGCCTCTTCCTGTCCCTGGAGGGCATGAGCGTGCCCGTCGACTGGCGGCTGGCCCTTCCCGAGGCCTGGGTGGCGGATCCCGTCCTGCGCCGCCGGGCACGCATCTCCCCCGAAGCCGTCCACCAGACCCCGGAGGCCCTCGTACTGGAGCTCGTCGACTCGATCGCCGCCCGCACCTCGTCGGCGCATCCCCCCGTGGTCGCCGACCTGAGCCGCCTCGGCGGCGCCGCCGCCGCGCTGATCGGCGTGCTCAGCCGTCGCGGATACGACTTCCTGGTGTCCGTACCGCCTGCCCTCACGGTCCGCGCCGCCGCCCTGACGCACGGCGTCGATCCCGCGCGCACGCCCGGGCGCGGCGAGACGACCGCGGGCGACGTCACCCGGCTGGGCAACACCAGCCACCCGTACACCGCGCCGCTGGCCGGCCCCGACGCGCGTGCGCGGCGGCAGCGGATCCACTCGGCGCTGGTCAGGGTGCCGGAGGGGGAATCAGCGGGGCGCGGGGCGCAGCAGATCTACCGGCTGTTCGGCGAACGGCCGCCGGGCCGGCGGGGCGCTGGGCCCGTCTGGCTCACCAATATGAACCGCCACCGAATGGACGACCTGCTGCACCTGGTGCGGCGGTCGGCCCGGTCCACCGCGGTGCTCGGCTCACTGGCCGACGAGTTCGGGCTCCTCGACTTCGAGGGGCGCTCCTTCCCGGGCTGGCACCATCACATGACGCTGATGTCGGCGGCGTACGCGTACGCGCATGCGGTGCGGGAGCGCGAGGAGCGCGGACGGCTGTCCGCCTGAGCGGGCGTGGCTCCGGGGGAACCCGGCTCCGCCGGGCACCGGGCTCCGCCCGGACCCGCGCCTCAAACGCCGGCGAGGCTTGATCGGGCGGAGCCAGGCTCCCGGGTTCCGCCGGACCCGCGCCTCAAACGCCGGCGGGGCTTGATCGGGCGGAGCCCGGCTTGATTCGCGTCAGGCGCGGATGAGGGCCAGGGCCTCGTCGCGGATCCTGGCCAGGGTGGCCTCGTCGCGGGCCTCCACGTTCAGCCGGAGCAACGGCTCGGTGTTGGAGGCCCGGACGTTGAACCACCAGTCCTCGGCCGTCACCGTCAGACCGTCCAGCTCGTCCAGGGTGATGCCCTCACGCGCGGCGAAGGTCTCCTTCACCGCCGCCAGGCGGGCCGCCTGGTCACCGACCGTCGAGTTGATCTCCCCCGAGCCCGCGTAACGGTCGTAGGAGGCGACCAGCGCCGACAGCGGACCGTCCTGACCGCCCAGCGCCGCCAGCACATGCAGTGCGGCCAGCATGCCCGTGTCCGCGTTCCAGAAATCCTTGAAGTAGTAGTGCGCCGAGTGCTCACCACCGAAGATCGCACCCGTCTTCGCCATCTCCTC
>NZ_JBIAVJ010000046.1:0-35457 GCF_042894025.1 Streptomyces sp. NPDC001549 | reverse complement strand
CATGACGTCCACACACCCCGCACAACGGGCACTGCAGCGTCCAGGAAGGCGAAGCCGACGACCCCACGACCCCGCCGCACAGGTTAAAGATCAAGCTAGCCGCCACCGCACCCGCTCCCGAACGCGCCTGGTGGCAGCTGCAGGAGGGCTATCTCCTCGACCACCTTATGGACCACCTCATCGCAGCCGGCCGCACCACGTCCGCTGAGGCCGTAGCGGGTGACCTGCGCTGGGTGGAAAGACGCCTCACACAACGCGGGCCCGGTGCCCCGTGGAACGACTTAGCCCGCATCAACACCCACCACACGCGCCTCCTGGCACGCAGCCTTGCCCAGGCCGCCCACCTACTCACCCCCACCGACCCACCGCACGCCCTCACCGGCGTCCTGCACAGCCGCCTCGACGCACACCCGCACTGGCACCCTCAGATCACCGCACGCCAGCAAGACCCGGCCCACCGTCCCTGCCTCGCCAATCAATGGCTACCGCCCGACACCCCCACGCCCTCTCTGGAACGCACCCTCACCGGTCACACCGGCCTGGTGAATTCGGTGGTGATCGCGCCGGACGGCACGTGGCTCGCCAGTGCCGGCGACGACAAACTGGTGCGGATCTGGGACCGGGGCTCTGGGACGTGTACCGCCGCCCTCGGTGGCCACACCGGCTGGGTGGAGTCGGTGGTGATCGCGCCGGACGGCACGTGGCTCGCCAGTGCCGGCGACGACGCATTGGTGCGGATCTGGGACCGGGGCTCTGGGACGTGTACCGCCACCCTCACCGGCCACACCGCCCGGGTGGAGGCGGTGGCGATCGCGCCGGACGGCACGTGGCTCGCCACCGCTGGCAGCGACGACACGGTGCGGATCTGGGATCGGGCCACGGAAACCTGCACCGCCACCCTCACCGGCCACACCCACTCGGTGCAGTCGGTGGCGATCGCGCCGGACGGCATGTGGCTCGCCAGTGCCGGCGGGGACGGATCGGTACGGGTCTGGGCTGTTGCAGAACAACGTACCGTGGCTGTCGTACGAGCCGAGGGGGTGCTGGCCTCGTGTGCTTGGGGGAAAGTAGATCATGAGCTGGCAGCAGGAGGAGCGCAGGGCGTGTACCTCTTCGCTCTCCTCACCTGATCTCCATACTCACTCTATGAGCTCGTAACAGGATCTTGATGAGATGCCCTGGTCAGCCGTGACCGGTGTGATGATTCGGCCGTTCGTGGTGGTGTGAGTACTCGGCCGTGGATCGTGGATGACGACTTGTGGGCATTGATCGAGCCGCTGCTGCCGCCCTGGCCGACGAGGTCACCAGGGCCTCGGCTGGTAGCTGACCGGCTGTGCCTGCAGGGCATCTTGTATGTGCTCTGCAACGACATCGCGTGGCAACTCCTGCCCCCTGAGCTGGGGTTCGGCTCCGGACAGACCTGCTGGCGGCGCCTGGAGCGGTGGCAGCAGGCCGGGGTCTTCGACCAGCTGCACCGCATCCTGCTGGCCGAGCTGAACGCGGCCGGCCGCCTCGACTGGTCCAAGGCATGCGTGGACGGATCCCACATCCGGGCGAAAAAGGGGGCGCCGACACCGGTCCGTCGCCGGTCGACCGGCGGAAGACAGGCGGCAAACACCATCTGATCTGCGATGGACGCGGTACCCCGCTCAAGGTCATCACGACCGCGGCGAACGTCAACGACGTCACCAGACCCTCGCCCTGGTCGACGGCATCCCACCCGTGGCAGGCCGACCCGGCCGGCCCCACAGGCGTCCCGAGGCCCTGCTCGGAGACAAGGGCTACGACTCCAACCCCAACCGCGAGGAGCTGCGTAAACGCCGGATCCTGCCGGTCATCTCTCGCAGGGGAGCCCCGAACATCAAGGGCATGGGCAAGCTCCGCTACGTGGTGGAACAGACCTTCGCCCTGCTCCACCAGTTCAAACGACTCGCCGTCCGCTGGGAACGCCGCACCGAACTCCACGACGCGTTCGTCTCCCTCGCCTGCAGCCTCATCTGCTGGCGACCTCAACAAGCCCGAGTCATGATCGTGTTACGAGCTCTTAGGAACGCCCGGACGCTGCCCGTGGCCCGAGCGCCGAATCCGGCAAAGGCCCATCTCAGGCTTTCCCTGAGAAGAAGCCACACCCGTTTGAGATAGCGAGATGGCTTGTCTCGTGGTGAGCTGGAGATGGAACCGTCTTCAGGAGGTCAGTTATGGAGCCGGATGGGATCGGCCTTGCGGACGCCATTATGCTCCTACGCTCGGAAATCGCGACTGCACATGCACAGGCAGTGGAGAGTGATACTCAATTCCTGATCACGTCAGTTACCGTAGAACTGAAAATCGGGGTTACGAAATCAGCCGACGGTAAAGCGGGGTTCAAAGTTCCCTTCTTTGGTGCGGAGTTGAGCGCTGCCGCCGGTTATCGGGGGGAGACAGTGCAGACCGTGACCTTGGCCTTGGGACCTCCGGTTGACAAGGAAGGAAGGCCAGTTCCGGTCGCTGCGTCAACGCGTGAGCATATGGAGTGAGTTCTCGTGTTTCTGGACGGAAGTCGTTTCGTCGATCTCCAAGTCGATCTCGGTCAGGGGAATTTTCGATACGGCTCGGGTCTGCTTCTCGACGGCTCAAAGATACTCACCTCTGCGCACGTTATAACGGGGGCAGAAGAAATAAATGTGCGCAGACCCGGACGGGAATCCCAGGTAGCCTCTTTCGAACCAGTCCTGGTGGGCGACACAGAAGGCTTCGATGTGGCATTGCTGACGGTGCTAGGTGCGCCTGAGAAGATTCCCGGGATTGCTGTTGCTCGACTCAAGCGAGACGCCACTGCTGACACGCTTATGAGTGATTGCTGGACTGTGGGGTATCCGAGTCTCCAAAATGTCGAGCGTTCAGAAGGGTGGACAAGGCGAGATACGAAATGGCTGAAGGGCTATATTCCGCCACTGAGCAACCTGAAAAGCAAACTGTTGTCCCTTCAGGTTTATCCTCCCGAGCAAATTCATATCGGTAATCAACTTCCTCCTGGTCGGAACCCGCTGGAGGCATCGGAAAAATGGAAGGGGATGTCAGGGGCGCCAGTGTTCGCCAATGTTCGCGGTGAAATCGTACTGGTAGGCGTAGTTACCACGCATGTACCGCGACGTGGACCGTGGGATATCACGGTGACCCCGCTGGATCTCCTATTTGAGTTGGGCTCAGTTCCTGACGGACACCGACAAAGTTGGTGGGGCGGCCTTGGCGTGAGTGATCCGAACAACCTGCGGAGCCTGCCGGAACGCCCCGAACCGTCTTATCGGGCCACTCTTCGGCAAATTCACGACTACACTCCGGAACTGAAGGACCGCGAAGGTGAGCTTTCAAAGATTTTCGAATTTGCGGCCGGACACGGCGATGTGTTCGGCGAGGATACGTCCGCGGGCGGGTATCTGTGGTTGCGTGCGGGCCCTTGGGCAGGTAAGACCTCCTTGCTGGCCAGCGCGGTCCATAGCCCGTCGCTGACAGCCGACGTCGACGTCGTCGCATACTTTCTCATCGCGCGGCACTCAGAAGCATCGCAAAACATGTTCCTCGACGCGGTGATCCGGCAGTTGGCCTGGTACACGAACCAGGATGTGCCAGGAGACCAGAATCGCAGTGTATTCCTTTCTTTGTGGAGTGAAGCTGAGAGGAGAGCGCAGACGTACGGGCGTCGCCTGCTCCTGGTGGTAGATGGTTTGGATGAGGATCTGCGCCCTGACGGATACAGCGTGGCATCTCTTCTCCCAGCAAAGCTGGAGTCCATTGCCCACGTTTTGGTGAGTAGCCGACTACATCCGGACGTACCCACCGACGTGGACCCGCGTCATCCTCTCCACGATGCCGCTCGCCATGCCGTGGACCTGAGAGAAAGCCCTCACGCCGCTGAGGCGAAGATCCTGGCCGAGGCAGAGATCAGGCATCTGCTGACCCCCGGCATGGATTATTCCGGCCTCGCCCATGACGTTCTCGGACTACTTACCGCTGCGACGGGGCCCTTGTCCATCTCCGACCTAGCTCAGGCGCTGGGCCGTGACCGTGCTGAACTCAGCGCATTCGTTAATGCGCGAGCTGCCCGGAGCCTCAAGAAATGGGGCGCAACAAACGGTGGCGTTCGATACGAGTTCGCCCATCAGACGCTTCTGGAGTCCTGCCAAGAAGATCACGATGTTGGGCGGGATCAGCGTCATCGAGATCGCCTGTACACCTGGGCTGACAGATGGCGCGATCAGAGGTGGTCAGATGCAAATGGGGATGGAGCGGGTACGCCGCTTTACCTGCTCAATGACTACCCGAAGGCATTGGCCGGGGCGGCAGACAAGGTCGCATCGGTTCGTAGTGGACAAACTGAATCGCAGCGGCTGGCGGCATTGGTGACAGATGTTCTGTGGCTTGACTGTGCCGTCTCCCGTATCGGGGTGGACAATGTGCTGGCGACGTTGCGCGATGCCAGACGAATCAGACCGAATGACAGGTCGGTGGAGTTCGTATCCAGATTGCTTCTTTTGCAGCTGCACCATCTGCGTGACCCGCGCTTGGCGAATCGCACTGGGGCTACGGCCACGCACCTTGCGTGGGAAGCGCTGCGTGCCGGACTGGGTGAGGTGGCATCTGCTGCCGCCGACCAGCTCCGGCAGGTCCCAGGCCCGCAGCTTGTGCCCCTATGGACCAGTGAGCGCATCGGCCCGCATCTAAGCCGGATCATAGACCGTCACAACACCGGGGTGTCGGCAGTGACCGTCACTGCCGATGGGAGAGTCGTCTCTGCGGGGAGAGACGGTGTGTTGCGGGTGTGTGATCTGAACCGGCTGGACGCCCCTGGCCAGGTATTTGGGCGCGCTGGGACTGAAGTCCGGGCGTTGGTTGACTTCGGGGGCGGGTGGCTGGTGTCGGGGGAAGGGAGCGGGGCAGTGTCGGTGTGGGACCTTGGTAACCCTGGAACAGGGCTCCGTGAGCTGGGCCGGCACGGCAGCAAGGTGCGGGCGGTCGCAGTCCATGCCGGTCAGGTGATCTCCGGCGGAGACAACGGGAAGGTCTGGCTGTGGGATGCCGGAAGGTTGCGCCCAGGCCGAGAACTTACCCGGCAGGCGGGACGCGTGTGGGCACTCACGACTACCGCGACCGGAGGGGTCGTAGCGGGCGGAGAGGACGGTGCCGTGCGGATGTGGGACCGGCCCGATTCCGACGCCCGGGAACTGGGCCGACACGGCTTGCGGGTACGGGCAGTGGCGGCCACGCGCGAGGGGCGAGTGGTCTCCGGCGGCGACGACAGGGCGGTGATGCTATGGGATCCGGCCGACCCGAACGACGTGGGCCGGGAACTGGGCCGCCACGAAAGGATGGTGTGGGCGGTGGCGGCCACGCGCGACGGCCGGGTGGTCTCCGCAGGTGCCGACGGGGCGGTGATGCTGTGGGATCCGGCCGACCCCGACGATACGGGCAGGGAGCTGGGCGCCCACGCGGTATGGGCATTGGCGGCAACGGCTGACGGGCGCGTGGTCGCTGGCACCGGAGACGGTGCGGTCCAGTTGTGGGACCCAGCCAGTTCCCACGGCCCCGGTCAGGAGTCCCGCCACACCGGCCAGGTCTATGCGCTGGCGCTCACACCTGGTGGGCGGGTAGTCGCTGGCACCGGAGACGGGTACGTGCGGCTGTGGGACCCAGCGCAAGCCGATACTCGAGGCCAGGACTTGGGCCGTCATAACGGGCGCGTACGGGCGCTTGTGGTCACACCCGACGGGCGACATGTGGTCTCCAGCGGAGCCGACGGAGTCCTGCGGCTGTGGGACCTCGACCACCCTGATGCAGCCAGCCGGGAGCTGGGCCGGCACGATGGTGTGCTCGCACTCGCAGCCACCACAGATGTACACGTCGTCTCAGCAGGACGAGACGGAGTCCTGCGGCTGTGGGACCTCGACCACCCTGATGCAGCCAGCGGGGAGCTGGGCCGGCACGATGGTGTGCTCGCACTCGCAGCCACCACAGATGTACACGTCGTCTCAGCAGGACGAGACGGAGACCTGCGGCTGTGGGACCTCGACCACCCTGATGCAGCCAGCCGGGAGCTGGGCCGACACGGCTCGCGAGTACGGGCGGTCGCTGCCACCGCCGACAGGCGAGTGATCTCCGGCGGCAGCGACGGAGCGCTTCGCCTATGGGACCTGGAGCGCCCCGGCAATCCGTCCCAGGAACTGGGCCAGCACGGTGGGGAGCTGCTCGCTATCGCAGTCCTCCCCGAGGGACTGGTGATCACTGGAGGGGACGATAGTGTCCTGCGGCTGTGGGACCTCAACGACCCCGACGAACCAGGCCGGTACCTGGCCCGTCACACCGGGGCTGTCAGGGCCATATCCGTCGCCGAGGACGGACGCGTGGCTGTGGCAACGGGCAGCGATCTGAGTGTCTTTGAGCTGTCTCGCTCCTGAACGGTAACTGCGGGTGGGACCGTCCTTGCTGCTGGTGGGTCGAGGCCATGCCGCCTTCGATCTTCGTGTGACCAGGAGATGAAAGATGCCGTGCTGGCCGACCATGCGCACAGCCTGCCGGAAAGTTCCGGCGGTTACTGAGGTTGTAGGCGTGGTGTCGTCAGCGTGAGACCGGTCGCGGTGAGGCATCCGTCGATGATGTCGCTGCGGTACTGGATCTGGCGGAGGCCGTGTCGTAGTCGGCGGATGAGGTGGTCGGGGTCGGTGAAGGCGGTGTTGGCCTGGCTGGTGCGGCGGAGGACCGACCAGATGCTTTCCACCGGGTTGAGGTCGGGTGCGTAGGGCGGCAGGTGATAGGCCGTAATCCAGTCGTGCGCGTCGATGAAGGCACGCATGCGGCGGTCTTTGTGGACGTTCAAGTTGTCCCAGATGAGGACGATCGGCCCGTCCAGCTGCTGGTGGGCTGCGATGAGGAGGTCGCGGTACTCGGTCCAGGCGAAGCTCTTGCGGCCGCCGCTCTTGTGGTCGGTATGCCGTTTGGGCCGGTAGATCAGGCGGGAGCGTTCGCCGGCCTTGTAGCAGCACAGGGCGGCGATGGAGAAGCGGCGTTGGGAACGGCCTCGAACCCGGATGACTGGGGTGGATCCGCACCTGCCCCAAGTGCGCGAGGTCGGCGGCGTCATCGAGAATCCGGCTTCGTCCTCGAAGACGAGCCAGGCCCCGAGCGCCGCCGCGGTGGTTCCAGGTGCGGCCACACCTCCTTCACCCAGCCGGCCACGGCTGCGTCGTCCCGCTCGACGGCACGACGGGCTGGAACCTGGTGGCTCCAGCCGTGCCGCCGCAGCATCTGGGAGATGCCCGACAACGTCATGCTTTTGTGGAACCGCCGGCCGATCAGCGTCTTGATCCTGGCAAGCGTCCATCTTTGATCCGGCCAGCCGTGAGCGACCGGGCCCTTGGCCAACTCCTCCTCGAGCACGGCGAACAGCCCATCGCTCAGCTTCGGACGGGACGCCGGGCCGCGGGAACGAACCGCGTCCTGACCGGCCTCCCGCCAGGCCCGACGCCACCGCTGGACCGACCGGACATTGACCCGTAACTCCTTCGCGATCTCCGTACTGCCCCGCCCGACGGCGAACATCCCGACCGCTTCCATCCGGACCCGCTCACGGAATGCTTGCCTCTCCGCGGTCAGACCCCGACCCTGCGGATACCTCATACCTCCGGCATACCGCGACGATCACCAACCGTCAGCCCCTACGACAAGACGACTTCATGGTCAGTAGCGATGAGCTTCGTCACGCGGTCTTGGATGGTCGCCATGCGGCGGTCCTCCTCTGGTAGACGGCACGGTGCGGCAAAAGCCGGGTCCTGCCCGCGAGTGTGATCACTCCGGCAGTGGCGAAGGGGCCGGCCAGGTGTCGGCACCTCCCCTCGGACAACGATCGTGGCCCCGAACAGAGACGCCTGCTCCACATCGCCCTCGTCAGTCCAGCTGCGGCCGGGCGCGCAGCCCCCTGCACCTCACGCCGGGCCACGATGAGCTGGTCGATCGCCATCTTCGAGCGCGCCGGGGTGCCCGGCGTGGGGTGTCAGTACCGCAGACCGTCGTCCTGCTCGGGCACAGGGTCGTCGTGCTGCTGCTCGTCCTCGGTCCAGGTGTCGAAAGGCCCGGGCAGACCGGGCTGCTCGGCGCCGAGCAGCGGCGCGCCGCCCTTTAGCCGGTGCTTCGATGGGCATCACCGGTTGGCCTTTTCCTCGCGGTCGACGGTGGTCAGCTGGGCGCGCCCGGCGACCATGATCGTTCTCAGCGATAACCACGGTTCCATTGATCCGAGCGCCGCCAATTGCATCGGATGCGAACTCGCGATAGTCAGCGAATCGGCCCGTGAGGAAAGGCAATCGCGGTGTTGAGCTGCGGACTTGAGCGAGACCCTGGCGGGGACGATACCCGGGATGAGGGCTCCGCTGCGACCCATGCAGGGGGCTGGCCTGGGGGTCCGCCGAGCACTCGCATAGGATGCGGTTTTCTCGCATCAGATGCGAGGTGGTGAAGCAGTGAGGTTCAACGGTTCGATACCGGGTGCGGCCGGGCTGCACCTGGTTGACGGAGTCGCGTTGCTGCGGCCGGAAGAACAGGTCTTCGCGGCGATGCTGACCGGCTTCGCCAACCAACAGCTCGCACGGAATCTGGCCCGGACGACCGTCGAGGGCCGGGAGAACACGGTCAAGGCGTTCGCGGCCTACGTGATCGCCTACCCCTGGCTCTGGACGCCGGCGATGATCGATGAATGGCTCGGCGACCTGCGCTCACTGCGGGACCTGAAGCGCTCCACGATCCGCTCGTACTCCGAGGCCGTGCGGGCCTTCTGCCACTTCATCACCGATCCGCTCTACGAGTGGACAGCGACCTGCGAGGAACGGTTCGGCACGCACCCGGTCCAGGTGGTGCACGAGTGGAACACCGCGGTGCACGTCCAGGACAACGAGGCAGACGCGAAGAAGCGCGCGTTCACCAAGGCCGAGCTGCACGCCTTCTTCGCGCACTGCGACGACGAGGTCGCCCGTATCCGGGCCTTCGGCCGCAAGGGCTGGCTGCCCGCCTTCCGCGACGCCACGCTGTTCAAGACCGCCTACGCCTACGGGACACGGCGCAACGAGACGCGGATGCTCGACGCCGCCGACTTCGGCCGCAACCCGCACGGCGGCGAGTTCGGCCAGTACGGTCGCTGCCAGGTCCGGTTCGGCAAGGCCAAGAAGGGCTCCCCGCCCAAGCGCCGCGGCGTGCTGACCGTCTTCGACTGGACCCCGGACGTCCTGGACGAGTGGTTCACCGAGGTCCGCCCGCTGTTCGGCACCGACAACAACCCGGCGGCCTGGCCCTCCGAACGGGGCCTGCGGATCGGCTGCCAGCGGCTCAACTCCCGCTTCATCGCCTACCGCAAGGCCCTCGGCCTGGACGACGGACTCGACTTCCACTCCTTCCGCAGGTCCTACGTCACCCACTTGATCGAGGACGGCTGGGACCCGCGCTTCGTCCAGGAGCAGGTCGGCCACGAGCACGCCAGCACCACCTCGCTCTACACCTGCGTGTCCTCGGACTTCCGCACCCGCACCCTGCGGCGGCATCTGGACTCCACCATCGCTGCCGCCCTCCAGACCCAGCCCGGGAGGCAGGCATGAAACGCAAGGTCGGCTACACCTGGCGGCTGCGCGAGGTCATGGCCCAGCACCGGATCTTCACAGCCACCGAACTGGTGCCGCTGCTGCACGAACGCGGCATCGACCTGTCCGCCTCCCAGGTCCACCGCTTGGTCTCCGGCACTCCGGAACGCCTGTCGTTGCAGGTCATGGCCGCGCTTTGCGACATCCTGTCCTGTACCCCGGCCGACCTGGTGGCCACCACCGCAGAGAACGCCGGCGTCCGCAAGACCGCCACCGGCGACCTGCCCACCCCGCTCGCGAACGTGGCGAAGCTGCGGCCCCGCGCCGCCCGGATCCTGCCCGACGCATGACCCGCCCCTACGCCACCGACGAACAGTACGAACGCTGGTACATGGCCGAGTGCTGCCGCTGCGGCCGCCGCAGACACAAGGCTGGCACGTGGCCGGACGGATACGTCTGCCGGACCTGTTCCGACCGCGCCGTCCGGACACGGGGCACCTGCCCGGGATGCGGCCAGGACCGTGCCCTCCCCGGACTCCGCCCCGGTGACGGGGCCGCGATCTGCACCACCTGCGCCGGCTTCTCGCAGACCTTCGACTGCTCACGCTGCGGCTTCGAGGGCAAGCTCCTGGGCGGACGGCTGTGTGAACGCTGCACCCTCACCGACCGCCTCACCGCACTCCTGGACGACGGAGACAGCCGCATCCGACCCACACTGGTCCCGCTGTTCGACCTGCTGGTGGCAATGGACAAGCCCAGAAGCGGCCTGGCCTGGCTGGAGATGCGCCGCGACCAGCCGGGCAGCGCCTCGCAGCTACTGCGGCGGCTCGGCCTCGGCGAGATCCCACTGACCCACGACGCCTTCCACGAGCTCCAGCCCTGGCGGGCCGCCGCTCACCTGGAAGAACTCCTGATGACGTGCGGAGCCCTGCCCTCGGTCGACAAGTACCTCTGCTCCTTCCAGCGCTGGCTTCCCGGCCACCTGACCGGCATCGCCGACCCCGAGCACGCCAAGACGATCCGGCTCTTCGCGACCTGGCACATCCTTCCCCGGCTGCGGACCCGCGCCGAGAGGAGCCACATCACACCCAGCATCCGCCGGTTCGCCGCCGAACAGGTCAAGCACGCGACCGCGTTCCTGCAATGGCTCGGCGAGCGAAACAGCACCCTCGCGTCATGCGGCCAGATCGACGTCGACGCCTGGTTCGCCGAGAACACCGAACACGCCCGCACCTGCCTGAGAGCCTTCCTCAACTGGGCCATGCAGAGCCGACGCTGCCGACGCTCCCTGTCCATCCCCAAGATGAAGGTCTCCCGCCGGGCCGCACTGAGCGAAGACGAGCGCCTCGATACCCTTGGCCGGCTGCTGACCGATACCGAGATACCGATGCGACTCCGTGTCGCCGGAGTCATCGTGCTCCTCTACGCGCAGCCCGCGAGCCGCATCGTCCGGCTCGGCGTTGACGACGTCATCCGCGACGGCGACACCGTGCTGCTGCGGCTCGGTGAGCCGGCCTCGCCCGTCCCTGATCCGGTCGCCGCCCTGCTGCTGGAGCACATCGCGAACCGCGACAACATGAACACCGCTACCAACCCCGCGTCCCGCTGGCTTTTCCCGGGCCGCCGGGCGGGGCAGCCGACCCGCCCCGACCACCTGTCCGCGCTCTTGAACGAAGTCGGGGTCCCGACCGCGGCAGCCCGCGGCGCCGCGATCCGGCAGCAACTCCTCGAACTTCCTGCACCCGTCGTCGCGGACGCTCTCGGCTACCACGACAAGACCACCAGCCGGCTCCGCAACGAGACCGGCGGGACATGGAGCCGATACGCACCAGGAGATCACGAACCGGGCCGAACGCCCACAACCCATGCCGGGCACACGGGTGATCCGCCGCCACCCGTCCCCGGCGGATTACATGTTGATCATTGGGCCTGAAAACGTCTATCTGAAACCGGTCGGCGACCCGTAGTACTGGCTTCGCGGCCCACCGGCCGTCCACGATCTCAAGGAGCCATCACCCATGACTCGCTTTCGCACCCTGTGCATGGCCCTCACCGGCACCGCGGCGCTGTTCGCCCTGACCGCCGCGCCCGCGCACGCCGCCCCCGGCGACGTGACCACCTCCTGTTCGAGCGTCCTCACCCCGAGCGGCTTCGTCGACGTCAGCTGGGGGTACAGCAGCAGCTGCGGCACGCAGAGCTTCAGCCCGAACATCAAGCAGATAAAGCAGCTCACCGGGCTGCCCGTCGGCACCGTGGTCCAGGCCTGCAATTCCACCTACCAGCCCTTCGGCTGGGTTCAGACCGCCTCGTACTACAGCGGCAGCTGTGTCTCCTCCTCGGTCCCCAGCTTCAACAACAACGCCTGGACGCTCAAGCGCGTCTCCTGACCCGTCCGCCCCGACGCCGCGGTCGTGGAGTTCGCGGAGCAGGCGGTCGGCCGGCTGTTCCCCGGACGCCGGGCGGGGCAGCCCTTCCGTCCCGACCACCTGTCCGCACTCCTCAACGAGATCGGCGTCCCTGTGGCCGCCGCCCGCGGCGCCGCCATCCGACAACAACTCCTTGAGATGCCCGCTCCCGTCGTCGCGGACGCTCTCGGCTACCACAACAAGACCACCACCCGCCTGCTCAACGAGACCGGCGGAACCTGGAGCCGATACGCCCCTGGAGATCACACACGGTCACCGGCAGGCTGGGTTCCACGGAGAACTGGCGACAGTTGAATACGAGAGCCCACCAGTACCGAGGCCGATGCCGACCCAGGCCGCCATGTTGCCGAGGGATTCCGGTGCTCGGCGGGAGAGGTGGACGAGTCCGCGAACAGTTTCTCGGGCGCCGGGGTGGTATCGGATCTGCTCTGGCGCCGCCCTCCGCGCGGCCCACAGCGACTTCAACGAGGCGTCCGCCTTGCCGAGCTCCATCTCGACGCGCGCACGGTCGATGAAGAAGTGCGCGCGTCGGCTGGTCGCCATCGAGGCTGGCAACTTGATCGCCTTCGCCTGCCGCATAGCCTCTTCGTACTGCCGCATTTCCATGGCGACGCTCATCTCGTGCAGGTCCACGTTCGCCGGCGAGAAGTTGAGCCAGTGCACGGTGGAGGCGTCCCCGACACGGCCGACGTAATCGCGGGCTTGCGCGATGTGACTGGCGGCTGTGCTCCGGTCGTCCGCTAGCGCGGCGAGCACGGATCCCCCCAGGTGGAGTTGCCCGGCGACGGTGAGCGACTCGCGGGACTCGTCCGCCGGGTCCAGGAAGCCGTGGCCGGAGCGGATGAGGCGCAGCCCGATGGTGTACTCCCCTTCACGGAAGTACACCAGACCGCGGAAGTACTGCCGCACGGCGGCGAGGCATGGGTTGGACGCTCGTTCCGAGGCCCAGCCGAGCCGATCAAGGGCCACGCTCGCGAGGTCGAAATACCCGAGTTTCACGGTGACGTCGTGGGCAGTGCGGTAGGCGGACCCGAGGGCCTGCCACAGCTCCGTCGTTGGGGCTCTCCAACACAGGGCGGTCAGTTCCGCGATGACGTCTGGAAGTGCTGCGGCGGCAGCGTGCAGGTGGGTGGCTCGGACGTGCGCGCAAAGCTCCTCGGTGGCGGTGATGAGGTCGCTGGCGGGGCGGGTGATGACGTCGGGGTCGTCACCGAGGTCGTACAGGTCGAGGGATTCCCGGATCGGGCGGATGAGTTCCGCCAGCCGGTCCTCCTGCAGCTGGGTCACGTAGGGCTGGCCTGTCAGCACAGTGACGTCGATCCTTAACGCTCGGGCTACGGCCGCCGTGAAGTCGACGGAGGCCGGTCTCGCGCCGCACTCGACTTGGGTGAGCCAGCTGTACGAGTACGGGATCCGCGCGGCGAGTTCGCGTTGCGTCAGCCTCGCCAGCTTCCGCTGCTCCCTGATGCGGTTTCCGGGGTGGTCGTCGTCCAATCGCGGCATGCTGGTCTCCGTTCCCTGTCTCGTCATCTGGAACGCTACTCGCGCCCAGTGCCGCGTGAGATGGCTTCGCTCCCGACTCCCTTGGGTCGGGCGCGATGCCCTGTGATCGGATAGGGCCATGAGCACTCGGACCCTGTACCTGTTCAGCAGCGCGGCCCCGCCGGCCTTCGACGTCGCCCGGGTTATCGAGGAGGCGCAGGCCGCCGGCTGGGACGTGTGCCTCGGGCTCACCCCGACGGCAGCGCGCTGGCTTAGTGACTCCCTGGACGGCCTGGCAGCGCTCACCGGACACCCGGTGCGCTGGGACTACCGGGCACCGGGGCAGCCGGACATCTGGCCGAAGCCGGACGCGATTGTGGTCGCCCCAGCCACGTTCAACACCGTGAATGCGTGGGCCCTCGGGCTCACGGACAAGTGGCTCGTCGGCGTCGTGGCCGAAGGCATCGGCAAGGGGATCCCGATCGCGATGATGCCCTGTGTGAACCGCGCCTACGTTGCACACCCCCAGTGGGAGCAGTCGATCGAGACGCTGCGGAGCGCCGGAGTGCGCGTGGTCTACGGAGAGGGCGGGTTCGTACCGAACGAGCCCGGTCAGGGCAACCCGGCGACCTACCCGTGGCACGCCGCTCTGGAGGCTGTTGCGGACGTCCTGTTCACGGCATAGCCGACGCGCGGACCTCTGTCCGGACAGTATCCGTGCAGCTCAGCGAGGAGCCATCCATCGTGTGGCGGCCCCGGGGACGCCTGCTGTCCGGGTCGCCTGGACAGCGCGTCTGAGCACAGCAGTGCGTCTCGCCGGAGTTCCATCGCCGGGCGCGGCAGGCGGTGGCGCACTTCCACACGGCCTACGAGCTCTCGGAGGAGACGATCGAGGTGGGTCTGAGCGACGTGCGCGTGCACGGGATCGAGGGCCCTGGGTGGCATAGGTAGTCGCGGCAGGGCGTTGCGCGGGCCAGGAGGCGCTGGGAGCGCTGCTGGCGGACGCGATTGCGCCGGCCCGCCTGGCGGATGAGCAGGGCGTCTTCACTGACGCCTCGGCCCGCATTCTGGCAGTGGGCGGGGCCTGAGGCTGTTCCGAACCGGAGGTGGCGCGATCTTGGTGAGTCCGGGCGGAGCGTGCCTGTCATCGGCGATACTGATGCGTCAGTGATCTCTGTTAGCGATCTTGTCGCGGGACGCGGCCCTCAGGGTGATCACGACAGCTGGTTCTGGTGTGCGTCGATGAAGGAGTCTCGTCAGGTGGCGACCGCTACGGAGTATCCGCAGGACGCAGAGGGCGGTACAGAGCGGACTGCGGCACTGCCGCCGGTTCCCGAACCCGGACAGGTGGTGAAGGTCCGGGGCTCCACGTGGGCTGTGTCGGACGTCCGCCGGCAGGGCCTGCCGCGGAGCCCCGCTGACGAGGGATCGCCTGGGCTCGCCCACGTCGTGAGCCTACAGTCGCTGGATGAGGACCGGCTCGGCCAGGAGCTGACCGTCGTGTGGGAGCTGGAGGTCGGGCACACGCTGCAGCCGGACCAGGGCCTGCCGGAGGCGGTGCGGCCGGACGCGTTCGATGACCCGAACACACTGGCCGCTTTCGTGGACGCGGTGCGCTGGGGCGCGGTGACCTCCGCGGACGCGAACTCCTACCAAGCCCCCTTCCGTAGCGGTGCGAACGTAGAGGCGTACCAGCTCGAGCCACTGCGTCGCGCTCTGCAGTCCTCCCGTACGAACCTGCTGCTCGCCGACGATGTGGGCCTGGGCAAGACCATCGAGGCCGGCCTGGTCGTCCAGGAGCTGCTGTTGCGCCACCGGGCGCGGACCGTGGTCATCGTCTGCCCGCCGAGTCTGTCGCTTAAGTGGCAGGACGAGATGCGGGAGAAGTTCGGCCTGGACTTCGTGATCGTCAACAGCGAGCTGATGGCGAAGGTTCGGCGCAGTCACGGGTTGAACGCCAACCCGTTCCGGCTGTTTCCGCGTGTGATCGTGAGCATGTCGTGGCTGCCGTCGCTGCGAGCCCAGCGCCTGCTGCGTGATGTCCTGGCCGACGTGGGGAAGACCTCCAGCGCCCGGCGTTTTGCCTTCGACGTGCTGGTGGTCGACGAGGCCCACCACGTGGCTCCGGCAAGTCCGACGACGGCACCCGGCCAGCGCGGATACGCCGTGGACAGCCACCGTACGACGGCGACGAAGGCGCTGGCGGAAGTCTGCGAGCACCGGCTGTTCCTCAGCGCGACCCCGCACAACGGCTATTCGGAGTCGTTCACCGCGCTCCTGGAGATGATCGACAGCCGTCGGTTCACCCGCGGCGCGAGCATCGACCAGCGCGCTTTGCGCGAGGTGCGGGTCCGCCGGCTGAAGAGCGAGCTTCCGGACAGGGGATTCAAGTCCCGCAAGCTGTTGACGATCCCGTTCACGCCCTCCGAGGACGAGCAGGAGCAGTTCGACCGGCTGGCGCGGATGCTGGCGGAGGCTGCCCGAGCGAGAGGCAAGGGGAAGGGCGGCGACATCGTCGCGATGCTGCTCAAGAAGCGCTTCCTGTCCAGCCCGTGGTCGTTCGCCCGAACCATGGAGCTCTACGAAGCGGCTGCGGCCGGCGACCGGCAGTTGGAACTGGACGAGGGCGAGTACTACGCCGAGGTCATCGGAAGCGGACAGTCCGATGAGGAGGAGGGCGAGGCCGAGCATCCCGAGTTCACCGCGCTGCGGCACAACAAGGGAACGGACCCGCTGGGCGGTGCCATCAGCAGCGAGGCCGCCTCGCTGGTCCAGTGGGGCTCGCGTTACGAGCACAAGCCGGACTCCCGGCTGGAGGCACTCATGGCCTTCCTCGACGCGCACTGCCGGACCTCGGACGGCCGACACTGGACCAACGAGCGCGTCGTGGTGTTCACCGAGTACGCCGCGACGCTCGACTGGATCGCCGGCGTACTCCGGCAGCGCGGGTACAAGGACGTGCTGGAGACGATCCAGGGATCGACCCCGATCGAGGAGCGTGAACTGATCCGTGCGCGGTTCACCGAGAGTCCCGACAAGCATCCGGTGCGGGTGCTGCTCGCCACGGACTCTGCGGGGGAGGGCATCGACCTCCAGGCGCACTGCTATCGCCTGGTGAACTTCGACATCCCGTTCAACCCGTCCCGCCTGGAGCAGCGCATCGGCCGGGTCGACCGGTATGGGCAGACGAAGAACCCGGAGATCTACCACTTCAAGCCCGTGACCTCCTCTTCCACGTATGCGGCGGACATGGAGTTCATGGGGATCATCGCCAGGAAGGTCGGCACGGCGACCCAGGACCTGGGCCAGGTCAACCAGGTCATCGACGCCGAGGTGCAGGAGCACTTCAGCCCGGCGGGGAGCGCGCGCAAGCCGCGTCTGGTTGCGCCGGACGACGGCGGCGAGGCCGTGACCGAGGCCCTGGCTGGCGGAATCGAGCTCAACCGGCAGCTCACCGAGCTGACCGCGACCTACGAAGAGCGCAAGGTGATCATGCACCTCACGCCGCCGAATGCTCGCCGCGTCGTGGACACCGCGCTGACCCTGGACGCCCAGCCGCCCCTGGTGGAGATCGGCGACGAGGACACCGACGCTCAGGTGTTCGAGGTCCCGAACCTGGGGCGCTCCTGGCAGCCGGCCCTGCGCGGCCTTGACACCCGTCTTCAGCCTGGTGTTCTGCGCCCGATCACCTTCGACGACAAGGCGGCGGCGAAACGCACGGACCTCGTGCACATCCACCTGGGCCACGCCCTCATGCAACGCGCCACCCGCACCCTGCGCGGCGCGCTGTTCAGCGTGGACGCGCCCGTCAACCGGGTCACCGCTGTCGTCACACCAGGATTGCCCGAGTCCTGCGTCGCCGCCGTGTCCAGGCTTGTTCTCGTTGGCCGCGGCGGGCTGCGCCTGCACGAAGAGGTCTTCCTTACCGGTATCCGGCTGCGGGGCCAGGCGCTCGCCGAGTCCAAGGTCGAGCAGGTCCTAGACGAGACCCTCGACTCGAACGACCTTGTCCTGGCGGACGAGCAGGTACGTGCCCACCTCGCCGAGTTGTGGAACGCGGACGACGCCCGGCTGCGTACCCGGCTGGTGAACGCGATGAAGCGCAAGAGCGAAAGCCGCCAGGAGAAGGTCACCGAAGCACTCAAGCGGCGCCAAGAGACCGACATTGCCCGCGCTCACGAGATCTTCGGCGCGTTCCGGATCAATCTGCGTGATTCCCGCGACCGGCTCGAACGGGAGATCCAGGCTCAGGAGAAAGAGCTCCTGTTCACCGACGACCAGCAGAAGCAGCGCCGCCGCGACCTGCGGAACATGGACGAGCGCCTGGAGAACCTGGGCGACGAGGAAGCACGCGAGATTGCCGCAATTCGTGAACGCTACAGCGACATCCGGCCCTACGTATCGGCTGCCGCCGTCGTGTTCGCCCTGACCCCCGAAGACGCCAAGAACGGAGCGGTCCAGGCATGAGCAGGAAGTACGCCCCGACCATCGCCGACCTCCACCGCGCCTGGCTCGCCCTGGTCGACACCGATGGCCCCTTCCTCGCCGTCCCCGCCCTCGAACGAGCCTGGCCCCAGGGCATCCCCCAGCCCGACGCCCGCGCGCTCGCCTTCATCAAAGACGCCAAGCCTGCCTTCGAGAAGGCGTGGGAGCGCTGGGACACCCACCGGGACGACGTAGCCGCCCTCGACGTCTACCGGGAGGCCCGCGACACCTGGGTGGACCTCGTCGTGCGCCAGGGCCTGCGCTGGGGCGCCTCGTACACCGTCCCCGCCCCGCCCGCTGCCGAGGTTCGCTCACCTGACCACGCAGTCAACGTTTGCGCCGACGGGGCACTCCTCTACGGCGAAAACATCGGGGCACTCGTTCTGCTCACCGACCCCGTCGACTCCCTGCGCGACCCGCTCACCGACGGCTGGTCCGCCAGCCCCATCGACCGCATGGAGGAGCTCCTGCGGACTTCCGGTGCCAGCATCGGCGTGGTCACCGACGGCCGCTGGTGGGCGATCGTCAGCGCCCGCCCGCAGACCATGGTCGCCTCGGGCATCGTGGATTCCCAGACTTGGATCGAGGAGCCCCAGGCCCGCAACGCCTTCATCGAACTTCTCCAGCGCAAGCGCCTCATCGGAGGCAAGGCCCAGGACCGGCTCACCGAGCTGTTCGGCGAGTCAGTCACCGCGGCCGAGAAGATCACCGAGGCCCTCGGCACCCAGGTCCGCCGCGCCGTCGAACTCATCGTCCAGGCACTGTCTGAGGGCGGCCTCAAGGCGGTACGAGGAGGAGAGCCCGACCCGCTGCCTGCACAGCGCGGCCAGATCTACGAAGCCGCTGTCACCGTCATGATGCGCGTCGTCTTCCTCCTCTTCGCCGAGGAACGCGGCCTGCTCCCCGAGAACCAGCTCTTCGCGATGGGCTACGGAGTCAGCGACGAACTCGACCAGCTCGACGCCCGGCAGAACGAAGAAGGCGACCAAGCACTCGACGCCACCTCCCTCACCTGGCACCGCCTCCTGGCCACCTCCCAGGCCCTCTACCGCGGTGCCACCTTCGAAGACCTGCGCCTGCCTGAGTACGGAGGCTCCCTCTTCGACCCCGCCCGCTACCCCTTCCTTACAGCCCGCAGCTCCCAGGGCGCCCTGGCCATCACGGTCAGCGACCGCGTCATGCTCGAAGTCCTACGCGCTGTCCAGATCGCCCAGCTGCCCGGCGGGGCCCGCCAGATCTCCTTCCGCGACATCGACGTCGAACAGATCGGCTACATCTACGAGGGCCTCCTCGGCTACTCCTGCAAGAACGCAGAAGAGATCGTCGTCTGCCTCATCGGCAGCGCTGGCGCCGAACCCGAGATCCCCCTCGCCACCCTCGAGGCCCTTGCCGAATCGAAGCGCACCGACGCGGCACTGGTCGACGCGATCCTCGCCTGGATCAAGCAGAACCAACCAGCCGCCAAGCCCCCCACCAAGGCAGCCCTCACCAAGGCCCTCCAGACCAGGGACACACTCGACGACGCCGACAACGCCCTACGCGACCTCACCGACGACGCCAGCCTGCGCGAGCGGCTGCGCCCTTTCATCGGGATCATCCGCCGCGACCTGCGCAACCGGCCCCTCGTGGTCGAACCTGACGGCGTCCTGCTAGTTGAGACCCCCTCGCGGGCATCGGCTGGGGCGCACTACACACCGCGCTCGCTTGCCGAGGAAGTCGTACTGCATGCCCTCGAGCCCCTCGTCTACTCGCCCGGCCCGCACCAGACTGCTGATCAGGATGCCTGGCGGCCGGTCTCCTCAGACGAAATCCTCGACCTCAAGATCGCCGACATCGCATGCGGCTCCGGTGCGTTCCTTGTCGCTGCGGCCCGCTTCCTCGCCGACCGGCTTGTGGAGGCATGGCAGCGCGAGGGCGTCGCGTACGGGCGCACCCCGCACGAGCTCACCGTCCACGCCATAAGGACCGTGGTAGCCACCTGCCTGTACGGCGCGGACATCAACGGCATGGCCGTGGAGATGTGCAAGCTGTCCCTGTGGTTGGTCTCCCTCGACCCCAAGCTGCCGTTCTCCTTCGTCGACGACAAAGTGCTTCACGGCAATGCACTTCTCGGAGTGACCGACGCGCGTCAGTTGCGAGACCTGCACATCGACCCTGCGACGGCTGGCAACCAGATCAGCGTCTTCGATCTGGACATCGACGGCATCCTGGGAAGGGCCGCGCGCTTGCGTCGTCAGCTCGCCAGCGAAGTCGATGACAACGACCCACAGCGCTCTGCCGCTACTAAACGGCGTCAGTGGCGGGACTACCAGCTGCTGGTTGCGCAGCTCTCGGACGTTGCCGATGGCGTGATCGCTGCTGGATTGACGCTGGGCGGCAAGCCGGGCAAGAAGCTGCGGGAGGTGTACGAGAATCTGCGGATTGCCATCGAGCTCGCCTACCCCGCCGGAGGTGGGGAACCAGACCGGAGGATGCTCGACGGCATCCTCGAAGCAGGGCTCGCTCCGACGGTCAAAACGGACTACACACGTTGGAAGCCGCTGCACTGGATCCTCGCGGTGCCGGACGTTATGGAACGCGGAGGCTTTGACGCGGTCATTGGCAACCCGCCGTTCGTCGCTGGAACGAGCATTTCAGGTGCCGTAGGGGGAAACGTTCGCGATTGGCTCAACTTTGTCACCGCCGGCGGAAAAGGGGGTGGCCGGGCGGACCTCGTCGCCTATTTCTTCCTGCGTGCCGCTTCGTTGTTGACGCGTCGTGGAGATATTGGCCTCCTTGCGACTAATACCATCGCGCAAGGCGATACTCGGGAAACAGGACTAGACCAGCTGGTTGCAAATGGTGTCACTCTGACGCGTGCAATCCAGAGCCGTAGATGGCCTGCAGCGAGTGCCAATCTGGAGTATTCGGCAGTATGGGGCACTTTCGGTGCTGTCGGGCCTGAAGCTGTGCGCATGGTAGATGACGAACCTGTCCAGCGGATCTCAACCCTGCTGGAGCCCGGAGGTCGGGTCGAGGGGCTCCCAATCAAGTTGGCTGAGAATCGAGGAATTACATTCGAAGGATGCAAGCCATACGGTGGCGGCTTCGTGGTGGAGCATGACGAGGCTGTGCAGTGGATTGAGGAAGACCCGCGCAACACGGAGGTTCTGTATCCGTACCTCAACGGTGAGGACCTCAACTCCCGGCCGGACTGTGCAGCGTCCCGGTGGGTCATCGATTTCAATGAGCAGTCGGCACAATCTGCCGAGGAATATGGGCTGCCATTTGCGCGGCTCCTGGAGACCGTAAAGCCGGAACGCGCACGAAAGTCCAAGCCGGTGAGAGAGGCGCCGTGGTGGCTCTTCTGGCGTTCTCGTCCTGCCTTGAGGGCGGCTATTGCTGAACTGGATGAGGTGCTCGTAATTGCGCTCACCAGTAAATCGGTAATGCCGATCCGCGTGCCAGTCGGCCAAGTTTTTAGTCACGCCTTGGCGGTCTTCGCGACGGATTCGTACGCCGACCAGGCGGTTTTGTCCTCTTCGCTTCATCAAGTCTGGGCAATTACGTACGGTTCTACAATGCGGACGGATGTGCGCTATACGCCGTCTGACGTATTTGGCACGTTCCCCCGGCCGGGGGGTAATGCGGAAATTGCTGAGATCGGAAGAGCTCTTGACGCTGAACGTCGAGAGGTGATGCTCCGTCGCGGCCTCGGCCTTACCAAGCTCTACAACCTGGTCAATACACCTGATGTCGCCGACTCTGCCGATCGTGACGTTGCCCGCCTCCGTCAGATTCACGTAGACCTCGACCGGGAGGTCATGGCCGCCTATGGCTGGGACGAGGTTCCGCTCGACCATGGCTTCCACACGTACCGGCAGATGGAGCGTTGGACGGTGAGTCCGGCGGCCCGGGTAGAGATTCTGGACCGGTTGCTGGAGGAGAATCATCGTCGCGCCGCTGCTCAGAGTGATGTGACACTGGCGGATGTTGGTGACGAGGAAGAGGGCGACGAGTGACGACTGGATCTGCGGCACAGCCGCTTCGGCCCGCTGCCCGGCAGGAACAGGCGTACCGTCTCGCCCTCGATCCGGACGAGCGTTCCTGGACAGTGCGCGAGAACCTCGTCGATATCCTGGAGCGTGAACTTCTTGGCCCGGCAGGTGGTCCCGAGGAGATCATTGACGGCGTTCCCGACTCGGCGTATCTGATCGGTCGTATCGCCCCGGTCCGCCTTACCGCCAGCAAGGACGACCCCACTCAGTCGGATTCCGGCGAGGCCGCGACCGACGTTGGTGACGCCGTGGACGCGACCGAGAGCCGGGGCGTGCCTCTGACTGCGGTCGACGAGAGCAGCGCGTCCTCGGAGGAGGATGAGGCCGACGATCAGCCGCAGAAGCGCGGGTTGATGATCCCGGCGTCGATGGGGCTGCGCTGCCAGATTCCAAATGACTTGGACGTGTTCACTGTGACCGCGTCGTGGGGCACCTATGAGCCGGTGAAGGAGAAACAGGGCGAGGGTGCGGAACCGGCCACTGTCCTTCGCCGGTATCAGCGCATGCCGCATGAGCTCACTACTACGATCACGGTTGCCGACCTCCCGCCTTCTTGCACGACGACGTTCGTGCTGAAGGACAAGGTCTTGCTGCGCGTGGATCGCTACGACGATGCCGACCGCGACTGTCGGCTGATCGAGATCGCGCTGTGCAATGACCAGGAGACCCCCCGGAAGATCCCGGTGGAGGCGTGGCTCTACCAGACCAGGCTGTCTGTAGCGGCGCCCGACGGGGCGGCCGTGTTTCTGCCGGTAAACGACGTGCTGCTGGACACGCGTGAGGAGCCGGACGACGAACTTCGCCGCTTGCGGCTGCAGTACCGGAACCGGCTGGAGTTCGCGGTCGGCCGGACCTGCTCGGTGGACTGGGAAGTCGCCAAGGACGCACGTCGGGCCAACGAGGTGTGGACGACGTGGCTGCCGGTCTGCGAGACGCCGCAGACGGCGGCCGAGGAGATCCGCTCGGCCATGCTCGACATGCGCCAGCTGGAGCAGGCCACCCCTGATCAGCTGCGTGCCGGCCTGCAACCCATCATCGAAGGCTACGCAGGCTGGCTGGACGGGGAGGAGCAGCGGGCCAGCGGGCTGCCCGAGCATCTTCGCCTGGAGGGCCTTGATGCAGTCGCCGAGGCGCGCAGGGTCCAGCGGCAGCTGGCGGCGGGGCTCGACTTCCTACTGGCCGACTCCGAGGCATTGCGGTGCTTTAGGTTCATGAACCAGGTGATGGCCGACCAGCGCATCCAGTCTCAGGTGGCGCAGCGGCGCGCGAACCAGCCTGAGCACGACCGGGAGAGCCTCGACGAGGCTCGCGATGCCGTCCTCAAGGACGGGGAGCGGGAGGGCGAGGGGAACCGCGCGCACTCATGGCGTACTTTCCAGCTCGCCTTCATCCTGATGCAGCTTCCGCTGCTGTCCGACCCGGCCGCGGAGAAGCGGTCCGGGGATCTCGCGAAGGCGCAGCTGCTGTTCTTCCCGACCGGTGGTGGCAAGACGGAGGCGTACCTGGGTCTGGCCGCGTACACCTTCGCAATCCGCCGGCGCCAGGGCGTGGTGGATGCCTTCGACGGGCCGCTGGACGGCCGCTCGGGCGTGGCTGTGCTCATGCGGTACACGCTGCGGCTGCTGACCGCCCAGCAGTTCCAGCGTGCCACGACACTCGTGTGCGCGGCGGAACGGGCACGGATGGAAGATCCGGCGAGGTGGGGGGATGAGCCGTTCCGGATCGGGCTGTGGGTCGGTACCGATGTCAGCCCCAAGCGGTATGACGAGGCCGCCAAGCAGCTGGAGAAGGCCAACCAAGGGCACGGCTACCGGCTGACGGTGCTGCAGATCCAGCGCTGCCCGTGGTGTGGCACCCGCATTGAGGCACGGGATGTGCGGGCGGACAACGCTCTGCGCCGGGTGTATGTGTACTGCGGCGACGAGCTGGCCGAGTGCCCCTTTGCCGACGGCGGCGATGTGGCCGAGGGCCTGCCGGTCCTGACGGTCGATGAGGAGATCTACCGTCTCGCCCCTGCCTTCGTGATCGCCACGGTTGACAAGTTTGCCCGCCTCGCACGTGAAGGTGAGGCGGCGTCGCTGTTCGGGCACGTCTCGCGGCGCTGCGAGCGGCACGACTTCGTGCACCCCGATTACCCGCACTGCGCGATCAAGGACGGCAGCAAGCACCCGAAGAAGGACGGGCTGCCGGCCGCTGCCGTACACCCTGCGGCGCGGCTGCGGCCCCCGGATCTGATCATCCAGGACGAGCTGCACCTGATAACGGGTGCGCTCGGTACGACGGTCGGGTTGTTCGAGGTGGCCATCGATGTGATGACGGACTGGCGCACCGGTGACGGGCGCCGGGTACGTCCGGTGCTGGTGGCCTCCACGGCGACCGCCCGCAATGCGGCGGACCAGGTGCAGGCCCTGTACGGGCGGGACGTGACGATCTTCCCGCCGCAGGTACTGGATGCCGGCAACACCTTCTTCTCCAAGGAGATTGAGGTCTCCGAGAAGGCGCCGGGACGCCGCTATGTCGGGATCAGCACCACCGGGGTCCGCCTGACCACGGCGGAGATCCGTGTGGCCGAGGTCCTCATGGCGGGCGGCCAGCTCATGCTGGACCGCGCGGGCAAGGCGGCCGACCCGTACATGACGCTGGTCGGCTACTTCAGCGCGACCCGGGAGCTGGCCGGCATGGCCCGCTACATGGGCGACGACATCCAGACGGCTCTGGCCAAGGGCCGCCCGTGGTCGCGACTGCCCAGGCGCACCGGTAGCGAATTCGGCGTGCTTAACGTGGCCGAGCTGACCTCCCGTGTCTCCGGTGTCAAGATCACCTCCACCCTCGACGAGATGGCGGTGGCCTTCGACCCCGGCTATGACTCGACCGCCGGCAAGCGGAACCTGCGTACCTTGCGCGAGACGAAGGCGCGTGTGGTGGAGCGGGAGGTGAATCCGTACGACGTGGTGCTGGCGACGTCCATGCTCCAGGTCGGTGTGGACGTGACCCGGCTCGGGCTGATGCTGGTCGTCGGGCAGCCGAAGAACACCGCCGAGTACATTCAGGCCTCCTCCCGCGTCGGCCGTGACGAGGCCCGGCCTGGCGTGGTTGTCGCGCTGGGCAACTGGGCCAGGCCCCGCGACTTGGCCCACTTCGAGCAGTTCCGGCACTACCACGAGACCTTCTACGCTCAGGTCGAGGCGCTTTCCGTCACCCCGTTCTCGGTCACCTCGCTCGAGCGGGGGCTCGATGGCGTCCTGGTCAGCGCTGCCCGCGTACTCCAGGCCGCACGCGCCCAGGGGCTCTCTTCGGAGGACGGAGCCGACCGGATCGAGACCGAACGGCACTTCGCCGCCGATCTCATTGATGCACTGGTGCGCCGGGTGGCCAGGGCCGGGGATGAGGACGCGGCCGAGCGGGCCCGACACCAGTTGGAGAACCGGCTGGACCAGTGGAGCAAGCGCCGCAAGTACCTCGTCGAGCAGCGCAAGTCACTGGTCTACGAAAAGGTCATCGACGACACGCGGCACGACGCTCTCATGATGAGCGCGGAGAACGCTAAGTCCGGCATCGAAACCAGGGACGCGCCGCCGTTCATCGTGGCCAACTCGATGCGTGAGGTACAGCCCGAGATCAACCTCCTGGTCAGCCCGATCAAGGAACGACTCGTGTACATCGCACCCGTGACCGCGCCCCAGTGGGTGATGCCGGAGGAGAACTCGTGAGTGACCAGCAGCGCTTCGTCTACGACGCGGCCCGGGCCGTCGACCCGCTTGGTGACCTGGAAGAAGAGGCCGAGAAGCAGGCCAAGCACAACCGCGCCAAGGTCGGCTCCGCCCGCCCCTCCTCTCTGCTGTACACCTATGGTCCCGGCTCGATCATGGACCTCCCGCAGTTCACGATCATGTCCACCGGCCTGGATGACTGGGACCGTATCTGGCGCCGTCGTGATGCGGCTCCGCCGAGCATTCACGCGCCGCGGCTGAAGAACGTGGTGCGGATGATGATGGGCTCGAACGATGTCGAGCTGCGACCGCACCCGTGGCAGCCGAAGAAGTACGTCCGCTCCGCCGAGGGCAATGACCTTGGCGTGCCGGCCCGCGTCTTCCCCCAGTGGCTGCGGTGCACCGGCTGTGACCTGCTGGGGATGCTCTCCCAGTTCGACTACAAGAACACCCACCCGTTCCGCACGGATCTGGCCACCTTCGAGCACACCAAGTGCACCGGCCGCTCAGGCAGCCGCAGCCGCAAGGCGATGCGCCGCCCCGCGGTGCCCGCCCGCTACTTGCTGGCCTGCGTCGACGGACACCTGGACGAGTTCCCGTACGCCCTGTGGGTGCACCACGGTCAACCGTGCAGCAACGCCGAGCTCCCGGTACTCAAGATGATCGACCGGACCGCCGGCAAGGGTGCTTCCGCGGTCATCCGCTGTGAGTCCTGTCAGACGCAGCGGCCGATGAACGAGGCCCAGGGCGAGGCGGGCAAGGTGAAGCTGCCGGACTGCCGGGGACGCCACCCGCACCTGGACGCCTTCGACCACCGCGGCTGCCGCCACAAGACCCGCCTGATGCTCGTGGGCGCCTCCAACCTGTGGTTCCCCGCCACCCAGTCGATCATCGTCATGCCGGAGTCCCAGCAGGAGAAGGAAAGCGACCTGGCCGACCGGATCCGCACCACCCTCGGCGACAAGCTCGACAAGTACCGCCAGCACCTCGACATTCTGCGGGACCTGCTGGAAGACCGAGTCGATGTCACCGGTCTGACGGACCACGAACTCGCCGCGGCAGTCGAAGCTGCCTGTGCCCCCCAGGCCACACCGGAAGAGCAGGAAGAGAAGCTCCGGGACTGGGACCCGGTCGACCTGCTGGCGCCCGAGTGGCGACACTTGCTGCTGCCCATACTCGGAGCACGCAACGAAGACCCCAAGAGTGGTCTCACGCTGGCCGCCCGGGAACGCGGGGACACGCTTCGGCCCGAGATCACCCGCGTCCTGGCTGTGGAGAAGCTCCGCAAGGTCAACGCGCTGGTCGGCTTCACCCGCATCGACGACATGGATCGCGTCGGCGACCTGCCGCGCCGCCTGGCACCGCTTACCCGCACCCCACGCCCCACCTGGACCGTGGCGACTGAGGACCGCGGCGAGGGCATCTTCCTCCAGCTCGACGAAGACTCCGTCGCCGCCTGGGAGAAGCGCATCCTGGAGTCTGAGGTATGGCAAGCCCACGTTGAAGCGCACCGCAGGAACTTCCAGCGGCGCTTCTCCGAGACCGCCGAAAAGATCAACCCCGACAGCCGGCTCAAGCCCCCGCGCTACTGGCTGGTCCACACCTTCGCCCACATCCTGATTCGCGAACTTGCCCTGTCCTGCGGCTACTCCGCCGCGAGCCTCAGCGAACGCCTATACGCCTGGCCTGCAACCGAGAACCGCGACCCCGCCGCCGGACTGCTCATCTGCACCACGGCCTCGGACAGCGACGGCACCCTGGGAGGCCTCGTCCAGCTCAGCGAGCCCGCCCGATTCCAGCGCGTCGTCGACGACGCGCTCCGCAAGGCACAGCGCTGCTCATCCGACCCCGTCTGCTCCATGCGGACCCCGCACGACCCGGAAGACTTCCTCCACGGAGCTGCCTGCCACTGCTGCGTCATGGCTTCGGAAACCTCCTGCGAGCGAGCCAACCGCTTCCTCGACCGCCGCTTCCTGATCAACCTGCCCGGCAGCAATCTCGGGTACTTCTCCACCCATGAGTGATGCCCAGGCCGCCCGCCGCCTGGGCCAACTCCTAACCCAAAGCGAGGCCAAAGGGGTAGCTGACCGACTCGCCGACGGCGACACCCTCACCGCCGCACTCAAGGCGGTCGCTGCCGGCCACCGCGTGCAGGCCAGGAAGCACCTAGAGGTGATCGCCAGCGGACCTGGGGCAGCGGCCCAGTACGTTTCCGTCCTGCGCGCCGTGGAAGGCGCCCGGACAGTGCCCACCACGCTCACCCCGCTGTGGACGATGCCCGGCCACCTGGCCCGGAGTGGACCGCTCACCACCTCCGTGCCCTACCTCGTCGACAGCGCGCGCCACACGGTGACCTGTTCCACCTTCAACTTCCAGCGCACCTCGGGCCTGTGGACCGCCCTGCGCGACGCCGCACAACGCGCCGACGTCGCCGTACGCGTCTACCTCGACACCCACGCCGCAGACGGCAGCGGGTCACTCCGGACGCCGAGCACCACCGAGGTCGCCAAACACTTGAGGCCAGCACAGGTGTGGCGGACCAAGGCATTTGATGGGGCACCCGTCCGCAATCACGCCAAGTTCCTCGCCATCGACCACCACCTCCTCCTGGTGACCAGCGCGAACTTCTCCTGGAGCGCCGAGAACAACAATGTCGAATTCGGTGTCCTCATCGACAACCCCCACCTCACAGAAACAGTCGAGCGTGAGATGACCGAGGCGGAAGGAACCCTGTACGAGCGGGCATCGGCCGAATAGGCCAGATAGATCAGGCTGTGATCTCAGGGACCGTGGCGACTCTGGCCAGCCGCGCTGCTCGGCAGCAGTGGAGCTCGGCCGATCGCCTTGGCCGAAAACCGCTCCGCTCCCGCAGTAGCCGCGTCGGCCGCCGCCTGGCGCAGCCTGTGTAGCGACCACCGACTCGTCTTGTGAACTGTGCAGGCAGCGGGCTACTGTCCACCGGTGTCCAGTATTTCCGATCGTGTGCGAAGCCTGATGGAGCAGTCAGGCTTGGACCTCCACGACTTCGCCGAGCACGTTGACCTCGACGCCACGAAGCTCTCCGAAGCACTCAGCGGTACGAGCCCCTTCTCCGTGGTCGACCTCGCCTGCATCGCCGATGCCTGTGCGGTCTCCATGGACTGGCTGCTGACCGGAGCCGAACCCCCCCTGGTCGTAGCGGCGCGGACAACCACCGGCCAAGCCGCCGAGGCCCTGGAAGCCGCTCGGGAATACACGTCGCGACGTACGGACCTTGACACGCTCGGCTACCCGCAACCTTGGCGGCCCGTCACCGCAGCGGCGCGTGCAGGCAGCAGCTACGCCGCTCAGGGAGAAGCGCTGGCACAAGCAGCCCTCAAGGAGGTGGAGCGCCAAGGCCGGTCGATCACGGCAGGAAGCCTGGCGGAACTGATCGAGGAGACCTTCGGTGCCGACGTAGCCGTCGTCCGACTCGACGACGGATTCGACGGCCTCGCGGCCACGGCCGAGGGCACCAAGCTCATCCTCCTGGCCACCACCGCCAACCCCGCCCGTCAGCGATTCACCCTCGCCCACGAACTCGGACACCTCCTGGCCGGTGACAACCAGGATGTCCATCTTGACCAAGACATCTTCGGCCCAGCCCAGAAGAGGGATCCGGGCGAGCAACGTGCCAACGCCTTCGCATCGGCCCTCCTCATGCCCGAGGAGATCCTGCGAGCCGCAATCGCCCCTGGCCTGACCCGTGAGGGCTATGCGGCCCTGGTCTGCGACCTGATGGTCAGTCCCGCCGCGCTCGCCTTCCGGCTGCTCCATATGCGGCTGATCGATGCCGGCACGTCCGACCACTTCAAGCGGATGACGGCAAGCGAGGCGGCGCAGCTCGCAGGCCGCACCGAGGAGTTCGACCAGAGGGCTGCCCTGTCCCAGGCACCCCGGCTGCCCGGACTGCTCGTACGCGACACACGCGCTGCCTATGAGGCCGGCAAGTCGACGCTGCGTCCTTACGCCACACTGATCGGCGTCGACGTGGACGAGCTTAGGAACGAGCTCAAGCCGGAGCAGGACAACGGCGGTGACGCATGAGCGACTTCCTGTTCCCCGACAACACCGTCCTGTGCAACTTTGCCGCCGTCGAACGCCTCGGCCTTCTCCGCGAGGTCCTCGACGGGCGGGGGAGATGGACCGAAGCCGTGGCGCGGGAGGCCCGTAAGTCGGCACGGTGGCACTCAGCCCTGCAAGATCTCAGCCTGCATGGCTGGCTCGGCGAACCGATTCGCGTCACCGACCAGTCGGACAGAGCCAACATCCTGCGTATCCGCACCGCTGTGTTCGGCGGCTCGGCCGACCGTGTCTTGGAACACCTCGGCGAGGCCGAGACCTGCCATGTCATCAGTAACTGGGCCAAGTTCGACGGCTCTTGTTGGATATCGGATGACCGGGAATCGCTGTACTACGCACGCGAGGAGGGCATCCCGACTGCGGAGACGCTCGATGTGGTGCGCCTCGCTGCCAAGGCCGGCCTGATCACGGCGCAGAACGGGTTCGACCTCATGCAGCAGATGCGGGATGAGGACCGTCACCCCCGGATGCCCCGGTCTGTCGCCGACCTCGAGTAGGGTCAAGAACGGAAACCCTGTACGAGCGCTCGTCAGACTGATGGCAGCTGGCGACTTGGCGCGGACTGCCAGTTGGCTTTGAGGCTCCTACAGGTTGCGGCGGTAGCGAACTTCGGGCACGCACACTCCGTCGTAGTCGTCATCCTGGACGGCACCATCAGCGACATAGCCAGCTCGTTCGTAGAAGCGACGTGCCGTGCTGTTATCGGTCAGGACCCACAGCAGAACCGGGTCGAAGTTACGGGCAAGAGCGTGAGCGTGCACGGCTTCAAGTAGCGTGCGACCGATTCCGGATCCAAGGAGTGAGGGCTGAGCGTACAGAGCGTAGAGCTCACCCGCGGTCGCACGTGCTCCGGTCCCGCGATAGGGCCCGAGGCAAGCCCAACCCACCACTCTTCCAGCGGCGTCGACCGCCACCAGGTTGGTTGTGTCCTCCCTGGTCCTCTTGAAGTGGTGCCGACGATGCAGGGCATCTGCCTCGACCGTCATGCGATCGAGGTAGGACCGCGGCATGATCCCGGCATAGGCGGTCTTCCAGCCGGTCACTCGTATTGCTGATACGGCCGCAACGTCAGCTTCCGTCATCGCTCGTACGGTCAACATCTCAGCACCGTATGGGACCCATCAGCGTGATCGCCTGGGAATTTCGGTCGGACGCCCGCAGCGATTCACGCGCAGGAGCTCAGCCCAGAAACCACAACTTGCGAACAAAGCCGCGTCAGCGGAGTCGCTGCGGCGGATAAGTCCTGCCGAGACCGGCAGGAACGAAGTCTGCCAGTCTGGACCGCCACAGCTGGTGCACGCGCCAGTGGTCAGGAAGAGCGGACCCGGACGTCGAGTACAGCCTTGATGGCCTGGACGTTGCCGGCGGCGAAGGCAGCCAGCTCCGGTGGCATCAGATCGAGCTGCCCGATTGCCTCCGTGGTGAACGGTACACGGACAACCTCGTAGCCGCCCCGCTCCGGCTTGTCGAACTCGGCTCCAGTACGTGCCTCGATGTCCATCCGCTCCAGGCGCGCGGCGAAGATGTGCTGCACCCCCACGCCGTCCTCGAGCACATCCGTGATGAGGTGCACCAGCTCCGCTCTGCTCAGCTTACCTCCGAGCTCCTCGAACACCTCGCGGTGGAGGGCGTCCTCGATGCTCGGGTCCGAAGCCTCGACGCCGCCACCAACTGCCACCCAGTACGGGTCGCGGCCCGGCTTCGTGCGCTTCATGAGGATGAGCTCGTCGCCGTCCAACAAGATGGCCCTGGCACTGCACCTGGTGATCGGCATCCCTAGACCTCTCGCTCGTGGTGAACGTTGCGACATTGCTTCGATGAGTCCCGCCGCCGTCCTGGATGCCGGCCGAGGGGGAATGTCAGGTCACTCAGGCTGCTGTCCGCCAGGCTTCGACAAGCGAGCGTACTGAGGGGAACCGCCCCGCTGGGTCTGCTGCTGTGGCTCGTTGGGACACGGCCAGCTGGCCGCGGCTACCGCGCCACTGATTCTCCGCGTCGCCGGCGTCAAGGAGGAGTCGCAGAGCCCTGCCGAGGTTGAACACGGTCGTCCGGACGTCGATGACCGAGCCCCGTACGAACTCTTCCGGCGCCATGTACCGGCTGGAGCCGGGGAGCCGGTCGGCGTCCAGTGTGAACGGGCCCTGCCGGTACTCGTCAAGGTCGCACAGCCTCATCCCCCGCTCTTCGAAGTCGTACAGCATGCAGCCGTCATAGAGGTCGACGGCCACGAGCCCCGCGGCCTCCACCGCGAGATGGGCATCCAGAACCGTGTCCAGGGCGGCGAGGACCTCGGGGAGCGGAAGCCTGCGGAAACGGGCCATGGGGCTGTCGGGCGCCGTTCTGCCTCCGCCTTGTGACCTGGTGGGGTGGTAGAGGACTTCGCCTGGCACCCAGGGGTAGACGAGGGCCAGTCCCTCATCCGTCGTGATGCTGTGAACCAGGGGCGTGATGGCTGGGTGAGATACGGCTTGGTGCACGCTGAGGGCTCGACGCAGCGAGGACACCGCCGCGGGCGCTGAAGCGTTCTTCACGAACCAGCTCCGCCCATCGACAAGGACGCCGTACGAGACACATCCGGAGTCCTGATCGGCGAACGTGCGAAAGATCGTTCCGATGTCCGCAATGTAGGCGTCGACTGCGGCTACGTGGGCGACGTCAAGGAGGGGGTGCGGCGTCATGCTCGTGATCGTGCCAAGTCTGGTCCGACGCCGCAGGGAGTTTCCCGTTTGAGGCATGAATCCGCGCCCGGCCCGGAGGATTCCCCCACGGCAGACATAGAAGAGGCGCGATGGAGCGGAACGCTCTCCGGGGCCATGTGGGCTTCCGGCAGTTCTCCACCGCCGCCTGAACATGGTCGATCGGGCGGCAGCCACCGCCCTTGTCCTTCGCTGGTCAAATTATGTGCCGTAGCCGGGCAAGCAACATCGGATGGAGCGGCTCCAACGAGTATGCCAACCGTCCACACGCTGCGTGTGTCCGCCGGCACTGCAGAGACATCCCGGGGCCAGGAGGCTTCCATGGCACCCGTGAACGCTCCGTCGAAGGAGCCGTCGCCCTTCAGGTGGAAGAAGGAGGCGGCGGCCAGAGGCTCCAGGTGGGGCTGGTCGTCGGATACTGCCGACCGGAGGGCTGCCACGAGCGCACTGCCCGCCGATTCGTACGACACGAAGGTTGAGAGGCGTTCTCAAGCACGTAGCACCGCGGGGTCGACGTCCACGTTGTTCTCCATCCTGATCGCCTCGGCTGTTTCGGAACACCGAGTCTTTCGAAGGGCCACCGATTAGGTCGCGAACGGCGTAGCGGCCATCGACAGGCAATTCTCGTAGCCCAGTTCGCTGGTGGCAGACCGGCGTCCGGGCCCAATGAGTGGAGATCGCACCGCAACCCATGTCAACGTAATGATCTGACTTAAAGCCGCAGGGCAGGGGATATCCGCATCCTGGATGAGTGCGGGTCGTCCGGCTGTTTGGATGGGGAGGTGCATGGCACGACACAAGATCAAGGTCACCGGAATGCACGAGGGCGGAACGGTGTGCCCGCCGGCGCACGAGCACACGAGGGGAGGAATCCCGCTCACCGCAGGGTGCGCTGGCCGGTCCCGGTACCTGGCTACGTGCGACTGCGGGAAGTGGAGCGGGAGGTCATCCACCAAGTCGTACGCGGCTGAGATGGGCAAGAGGCACCGCAGAGCGCAGGCCTGACCTGTCGCTCGCGGTGGAGCCCGAGCAGGGGTAGTTCGGCGGTGGCCTGCGCAGCAATTGGTGGCGCGGGGCTGCTATCACCCGATCCGTGAATTCGGAAATCACGGATTCTCCGGATCATTGGATCTGTCCGCAGCGGCTGTGCTTGGCGGTGGAGCCGCGCGGACGGCTCGGTTATCCCTCGCTCTGGTGCTTGGCACCTCGATGTCCTAAGGAGCTCCCTGTGCACTCACGCTTGCTCTCGATTCCCGCTGTCGCAGCCGCCCTGGATGTCGATCGACGCACGGTATACCGCTTCATCGCCGCTGGGGACCTGCCTGTCGTCGACCTGCGTACCGGCACGGGGCGGTCTCGTGTACGCGTCCCTGTTGCTGGCCTCGACGAGTTCATCAGCAGCCGAATGGTGGCTTCTGCGGCGGCTCGCCACTAGCCCTGCCCTGCCGCCTTGGCCTCTTCACTTCCGAAGTAAGGAACAGTTCTGTACCTGCGCAGATTGAAAACCGGTAACTGGCAGGCGACCGTCCGCAATCGGGCTGGAGACCGATTCAGTGAATCGTTTCCGCTGAAAATGCAGGCTCGGACCTGGGGCCTCGACAAGGAGGCCCAGTTCGCTCGCGGAACCCTGCGCGATCCCCGAGCGGGCGAAATCTCCTTCAGGGAGTGGCACGACAGATGGTGGAGTGCGCGGGTCGTAGAGCCCCATACCTTGCGCGGAGATGCCTCCAGCATCAAGAACCAGGTTCTGCCCCATTGGGCAGCCTGGGAGATGGGGGCTATTACGGGCATGGACGTCCAGACTTGGATCCGTGCGTTGATGGAGAAGGGTGTGGGGGCCTCCGCGATCAAGCGTGCCTATAACCTGACGTCGTCAATCATGCGCGCGGCTGTGGACGACGACGTGCTTGCGGTGAGCCCCTGCCGCAGCATTGACCTGCCCGCCATCGCGATCAAGCCGCCGCAGTGGTTCACGCTCGACCAGGCGCAGAGCGTCTTGGACGAACTCTCCGCACCGTGGCGGACCATGTGTCTGTTGGGCTTCTACACGGGTCTGCGCTGGGGTGAACTCGCCGGCCTACACAGCCATCGCATCGACCGGCGCCGCTCGCGCCTGTTCGTGGTGGAGGTCAACACCAAGAGCGGGATCAAGGAGTACCCCAAGAGCTCGAAGAGTCGCCGGGAAGTGCCCCTTCCGGGCCATGTCCTGGAGGCGCTCGAACGCCAAACCCATCGGCTTGAGCGGGACGCACTCGTCTTCACCACCACTACCAAGGGCCGTGCTGGGCGTCGCCTCGATGACGGCAACTGGAGGCGGCAGACCTGGTGGCCCGCCGTGGGCGAGGCCTCCTTCTTCGACGCGGACGGCGAGCAACAGCCAGTCCCGCACTACCCCCCGCACTCCATGCGCCACACCTGCGCGTCGTGGCTCGTGCAGAAGGGAGTCTCCCTGTATGAGGTCCAGCACCTCCTCGGCCACGAGAGCTTCCAAACCACTCAGCGCTACGCTCACCTGCAGCCGGACGTCCATAAGGCTGTCCTCGGGGCGTGGGAGCGCCTGGAGGCCCCACTGATCATCGCCGCATGAACGACTCTGCGCCCTGTCCGTCACGGACAGGGCGCAGTCGTTCTTGAGCCCGGCGATTCCCTCCGACTTCCTCGGCGGGCCTTTTGGCCGTCCGAATGGGAACGGGCAGGCGTGGGGGAGAGCGCCAGCGGTGGGGACCCGCTGGGGCGCCGGCGGCCTTCCCCGAGATCGCGTGCCGCGGGATCCGACTCCTGCTGGACGAACCACGAGTGGGCGGCCAAGATAGGAGTTGCGGCATGTAACTACTGACCTTGAAGTCGTCTTGTCGTAGGGGCTGACGGTTGCTGATTGTCGCGGTATGCCGGAGGTATGAGGTATCCGCAGGGTGGGGGTCTGA
>NZ_JBIAVJ010000045.1:0-36843 GCF_042894025.1 Streptomyces sp. NPDC001549 | reverse complement strand
ACCACGTCATGACGTCCACACACCCCGCACAACGGGCACTGCAGCGTCCAGGAAGGCGAAGCCGACGACCCCACGACCCCGCCGCACAGGTTAAAAATCAAGCTAGGGCATGTCTCCCCGATCATGAGCGGAGCCAGATGATGACGGCTGCGAAGGTGACGGTGCCAAGGAAGACGTGACCGCGTTTGTCGTAGCGGGTAGCCACGGCGCGGAAGCCTTTGAGCTTGTTGATCGCCCGCTCGACGACGTTGCGTTTCTTGTATCGCTCCTTGTCGAAGCCGGGAGGGCGGCCTCCGCGCGAGCCGAGCTTGACGCGGTTTGCTGCCTGGTCGGCCTTCTCCGGGGTCACATGCCGGATGCCCCGTTTCCGCAGGTAGGCCCGTGTTCGCCGGTTGCTGTACGCCTTATCGGCGCTCACGCTGTCGGGTCGGGTGCGCGGGCGCCCGGTGCCGATCCTGTGGACGCGGATCTTGTCCATGACCGGCTCGAACTGGGTGCAGTCAGCCCGCTGCCCGGGTGTGATCAGCAGGGACAGCGGGCGGCACCTGCCGTCGGCACTCAGGTGGACCTTGGTGGTGAACCCGCCGCGGGAGCGGCCCAGGGCCTCGCCTGCCGCACCACCTCCGCCAGGTGGCCGGCCAGGCCCGTCCACGCCGGATCGATCTGGTGTTCCGCCACTGCCGCCCCCTTTGAGGACGCCGGCGGAGGGGCTGTGCGGGCCCCGGCTGCGTGCTGGTGGGCGCGCATCACTGTGGAATCGACCGAGATGGCCCAGTCGATGGTGCTCTTGGCGTCCGCGACGGCCTGGACCTGCTGGAGAAGTCGTTCCCAGGTTCCGTCGGCCGACCACTGCAGGTGTCTCTTATGGACGGTCTTCCACGGGCCGAACCGCTCGGGAAGGTCACGCCACTGCACGCCGGTCCGCACCCGGTGCAGGCCCCCGTTGATCACCTGCCGGTGGTCCCGCCATCTGCCACAACGTCTGTTACTCACCGGCAGGAGCGGCTCCAGCCGCTTCCACTCACCGTCGGTCAGATCCCCACGACCAGTCATATCAAGCTAACGAGTCACATGATCGGAGAGGCGTGGCTCGGGGCAGGGCACGTGGCACCCGAAAGGATAGGTGCTGTGCAGAAAGGAGTCCCTGATGAACGATCTGCGACCGCGCCGACCGCGACCTGCCAGCACCCGGATGCATCAGTGGCGTTCGCCGGCCGGGGACGCCCTGTTGCGTAGGGTGACCGCAGAGCCGGGCAGGCGAGTGAACCGGCCCCAGCCCCGGACGCGAGAAGGGTCGTGCGGTGGGCGAGGCTGAGCAAGGGGACGTTGCGAACGGCGGTAAGCCGGACGTGGCAGCGGGCCCGGTCAAGCAGTCGGGCGCCCGCAGGTGGCTGCACATTCTCGGCGCTGTCGTGGTGGCGATCGTGCTGCCGGTCGCGGTGGCCGGGATCGTTGCCGGGCAACTGGGTGCCCGGGCTGTGTTCCTCGGACTGCTCCTCGGCGTTGTCGGGGCGAAGCTGGGCGGAACCCGTCGCATGCTGTACCTCGCCCCCGCGGCGGGGGTTGCGGTCGGCCTGGGCGCGTTCACCGCCTATGGCTGGTGGTGGGTGGCGTTCCTCGCGGTGACCGGTGCCGTCGTGGGGGCGGGGATCGGCTTCGGCTGGTTCCCGCCGCTGCTGACGCTCACCTTCGCTGCCACGTTCGCGGCACCGACGCAGTCCGGCACCGACGCGCTGATCTCCGGCATCATGGCCGCCCTCGGTGTGGGTTACGGCATCGTGATCGCCCACCGCTTCGGCACCGCCCCTGTCATCGAAGGCGACCGCCTGCCCGTCAAGGTGGCCGCCGTGGTGGCGCTCGTGTTCGGCGCCGCCCTCGGTGCCGCGGCCGCACTCGGGGTGGCGCTCGGGTGGACCGAGCCCTACTGGGTGCCGGAGCCGATCATCATCCTCGCGCTGTACATCGTCACAGGAAAACGCGACCGGATCCGGGGCAAGGCCATCGGTACCGCCGCCGGCGCCGCGGCCGCCCTGCCCGTGGCGATCCTCGCCCCGTCCGTCTGGGTCACCTCGGCCATCGCCACCGCAGCGTTCATCGCCGCTCTCACTCAGGCCGCCACGTACTGGCTCATGTACGGCCTCTACACCTTCGCCCTCGTCCTCGCACTCGCCTCCCCCGGCCAGGTCGCCGTCGAAGCCGAACAGCGCGGATTCGAAATCCTCGCAGGCATCGCCGTCCTCGTCATCGGCCTCGCCGTCGTCCACGCCATCGGCGACCGCCTCCTACGGCAAAGCCCACAACCCGAACTCACAACCGGCAATCACAGCATCTGACGGCCAGCCACACCTCGCTCACTCCTCCCAGGCAGCGGTCTCTTTCGCCGCCATCATGGTCCGCTCATGATCGGGGAGACATGCCTAGTGACTCTGAATGAAGTGTTTTGGGCCCTTGCAGAGCAACGGCGTGTGCGCGGTGTTTGCGCCATCGTCGGGTTCCGGCCGTTCCCCCAGGAGTGCCTGCCCGGTGGTGATCTCCGATGGAACGCTCTGACCAGGAAGGCAGTGTGCCGTCCTGTGAGGAGAGACCATGTCTGACGCCACGCCCGAAGTGACCGACCTCGGCGCGATTCCCGGATCCGGGGACGGCCCCGCGGGACCTGATCTGGGCTCGATCCCGGTGACCGAAATCCACCCGGAGGCCGACAGCGGCCTGACCGTGGTCGCCCCAGCCGACGTGAAAGCGGAGGACGTGGGCCTGTTCAGCGTCCGCTACAGGGGATCGGTGCCCACCCTCGTCCTCACCGGCGGCACGATCGTCCCCTCCCTGATCACCGTCGTCGACGGATCCGGAACCATCCTCGCCGAATACGAGGCACGCCCCGCCCCGAAGCGGATCACGAGCCGGCTGCTTCCCGACGACCAGAACGACCTCGTCTGCGCCACCCCCGACTGCAAGCCCATCAGCCTCACCCGGTAGCGCCACCCGACCCGGGCTCAGCCGCCCCGCACCGGCTCCTGACGGCGGCGGGCCGCCGTCACCACGGCAGCCTGCCGAGCAGCGGGGCGACCTGCCCTCCGGTACCCGGCGCCAGCGGGCGGGCGTAGGGGGCGCCGGACACCGCGCCGCCGCCCGGCTCGGCGCGGGCCACGCACAGCGCAGCTCGGGCGCTATCGCGGGCAGCGGATCTACATCCCGTTCCGGGCGTTGTACTGCGCGACCCACTCGGCGACGTCAGAACAGTCCGCCGGCGGGAAGGCGACATCGGGCACGAGCCGGAGCGCCTCGGGAACGTTCACGCCCGGATGCACATCGCGGACGTGAACCCCGGCCCGCCCCATCGCCAGGTCCAGCCGCCCGCCCTCGAGGACGAGCTCACCGAGTGCTCCGCACATACGTCACCGCAACCGGGGCCGCATCCCGAACGGCAGGTGCTCCACCATCTCCATGCCATGCCCAACGCGGCCAGGTCACGCCGAACACCGTCGAATGCAACGCCTAGAACGGGAGGTAAATGGGCATACAGGGTCGGTCCAAGGCTGACCCGCCATCCCATGCCTGGCTGACCGCAGCGACCGTACGCGTACTGACCCAGCGATTGACTAATCCCGTAGAAGCTCAGCCGCCTTTTCGATGTTGGGTCCCTGCACGCGCTCTACTGGGATGACGAAGCTGCCCTGCTTGTGGCCGCTTACGTTCGTGGCCGTCGCACTCCACCGGGCAGCTGTATCTGTGGTTTCGGCGTAGCTGTAGAGGAGTACCGGGTGGAGCCGCAGGGTTTCGTGTGGCCGCAGGTCCAGGGGCCTGTACCGGACGACGAGCTGATCCCCTTCCTGTTCGACTTGAGGCCGGGGGTCGTCACGCCCGATGAAGACGGGCGGCCGCTGCATTAGGGGCCAGGAACCGGGAAGGGCGCGCGTCCCATATGCGTCTGGCTTCTGGGGCCAGCGGATCTCGTCGTCTTCGTCCCACACATGTGCCCGGACAGGGGCGGTGAGAGTGAGAACGAGCGCCACCTCCGCTAGGAACGTCTCCCCAGGGTTGGTCAGCTGCACGCGTAGCGGAGTACCCGCTTTGCCGGTGGCCCGTAGCAGGAACTCCTCCGTTGCGGCGACGCGCTCGTGGACGTACTCCTCGACTTCCTCCCGGAAGTCGTCCTCCGTGCGGTAGTCGCTGAGGGCAAGGGACTGGAGCGCCCAGGTGTTGACCGAGGAGTCGTCCTCGCCCGGGGCAGACAACTGCCCCAGCAGCTTGTCCCGAGTCTCGGTAAGAGATTGCTTGATGGTGTCCTGGTTGAAGGGCACCACAGCCAGGGCGCCACCGTTCATCTCGACGGCGACGTCAATGCGCTGGGCTGCGCGGCGGGCCCGCCCGGTCAATGCGTCGATCTCGCCCGGGGCCGCCGGCTGGGTCCTTCCCGGATACCGGTGGAACACAGTGCCCGCGTAGGCCTTGTCGTGCGCCTTGCGCAAGGGGTGGATGGGGTCACCCCACTGTGGGGGGAACACGTCGACGAACATGACGTGCCGGGTGCCCTCACCGATGTCCAGAGGGACGTAGGTGAATGTGTAGCGGTCGAAGTCTTCGCCAAGGTATCGGCCGATCCATGGATCGACCTTCTCGACATCGTGGGTGGTCACGCCGTGAAGCGCGCCTTCTTCTACGCCGACGAGGAGATAGGCATGGCCTCCAGCCCACCGGGCGGCCACGTCCGGCATGCGGTTCGCAAAGCCGAGGATGGCCCTGGCGACGCTGAACGCGCCCTCGGGCTTGGAGACGTCGAGGTCCGACGTCCACTCCAACCAGCGTGTCTCATCGGCGCTCGTCGCTCCGAGAACAGCTTTGATCAGCGCTTGCTGTCTTCTCAGTCCGACGACAGGCTGGTCCGCTTCGAAATCCCCCCGAGCCATGGCACCCCTGCTCTCTTCGTCATTCGCCTGAGTGACAAGCATGAAGTATCAAACCGACTGCCAGTGCCGGCGAATGAACGTCTTTCACGAAGCGTCGGCTTCCCTGGGCGCGAGAGATGCTCAGGACTGTTCGACTTCCGTCATGAGGAGGCGGAGGGTCAGGGAGTGCTTTTCCGGGGGAGTGCGTCCAGCGCTGCGCGGGCGTGGGCGGTGCCAGCGGGCTCGATCCCGAACCGGCCCTGGACTGTCCGGAGTGCACCGGTGCCGTGGGCCGGTGGGCCGGCTGCCGGCGGGCGGGGGACATGTCCGGGGTGTCCGACTGCAACGTCGTGATCCGCCGCCACCCGCACGCCTGAAACCAGGGGTGGCGGGATGATCGACCGGAACGACATCGGGCACCGCGTCCAGGACGCGCACGGCAGGACCGGGATCCTGCGGACATCGACCCGTCATGGGAGGGCCCGTCCGATCCGCCGTACGACCGCAGCCGGCCAGTCGCCTTCATCTCCCCGAAGCGCGGCGGACGCGAGTGGCACGTCGACCCCACCACCGTCACCCGGGCATGACGGTCGCTCGTGCTGACCACTGAGTGCGGGATCTCTCCTGTCCTCGCTCTCGAGGGTCCCTCTTCGAGGGTGGTCAGGATCCGGCCGACGTCTTCCACCACCGCCTTTTGCCTTCAGCTCGCAATTCGTTCAGGCGGAGCGCCGTTGCCGTTGAATCGGGATGGTGGATGCCCAATTCCTCGTTCTGGTGCTTGAGGACTAGCTTCAGCATACTGATGGCCTGTTTCTGTTTGTCTGCATTCCAGTAGGCGATGCTGAGCTTTACTCGGCATGACAGGGTCTCGGGGGCTGTGGGGCCGAGGAGGCGTTCCCTGACTGCGAGCGTGTCTTCCAGCAGGCTGAGGGGGTCTGCAGCGTCCCCTGCCTGGTGCTTCTTCAGGCTGGCGTCAGCCAGTGCCTCGGCATCGTATGCGTAGTCCTCCTGGAACACGGCGAAGGCATCTTTGGTGCGGCCCGCGCTCAGGTAGGCCATAGCCAGGTCACGTCGAGCCATAAGGGTCTTGCGGTCCGTCCGTCCGAGCAGGCGCTCGCTTGTGTCTGATACCCGCTGCCAGTACGGAACCGCGGCGGTGGCCAGGCCCCGAGCCCTCAAGCTGTGACCTACCCAGCGGAGGAGGTGGTGGCCTTCAACCTCCCACAGCATGTCCCCTGCGAAGTCGTTCAGGCTGTCGACGTTCGTGTGCAGCACAGCCCTCTCCACGCCCTTGTTCCATAGCTCTGTGAGCGCTTCGGCTGCCGTCCTTACGATCTCTCGTTGTTCGCCACTCGGCGTGTGTTCACGCACGGCGCGTGCAGTTAGAGCGTGCAGCTTCACAGCGCGGAATCCGGCGTGAGCATCGTCGGTGAGCAGGCCGTATCTATGCAGGAGTCTCAACGTCGCTTTGGCTTGGGTGGTGCTGACGAGCGTGGGGCCCTCTGGCGACGGTCTCGGTGTTCGGTGGGCAGTGAGGTAGTTGATGACCGCCTGTCCTCCCCAGAGGTCGCGAGGGTGGCCGGCGGGGTCAAGGACGGCGGCGAGGCGCAGCGCTGGGATCGCGAGGCCCACGGGTTCGCAGGCTTGGGCGACATTCAGGGAGAGGAGGAGGGCGGCGGCTACGTGGCGTCCGTAGCCTTCGGTGTCCGCGTGGCGCGGAAGCAGGTCGTCCAGTTTCGCAGCACTGCTGTTGAAGCGGAGGAGGTAGTCCACGCAGGGCACGTCCTCGTTGATCATGTAAGCGGCGGCGTGAGACAGCGCCAGGGGCAGATTGCCCAGTGCCTCGGCCAGCGCTTGTGTCTGCGCGTCCAGCAGATGCTCCGCACGGGCGGCTCTGAGCCGGGCGCGTAGGTAGGTATGAGCTTCTTGTGGGCTGTAGGTGTCGACGTCTACAACCGCACGGCCACCGCCGGACAAGGCGGCATCCTGGCGGCGGGTGGTTGCCACCACCCGGCCACAGCCCCACGCCGATGATGGCGGCCACCACGACTGCATCGCATCCGGATCGGTGATGTCGTCGAGGATGACGAGCCACGATCGTTTGGTGGTTGCCAGCCACTGGAGAAATGCCCTGGCATGTTGCTCGCCGGTCCGACCCGCCAAAGCGTTGGGGGCATCAACGATGTGAGCGGCGACCGCGTAGCGGGCGATCACCTGATCGGTTTCGCTGGCGTCGACCCAGACCACCATGTCGACGCCTTCGGCCAGGGCCTGGTGGGCGTACGCGGAGGCGAGTTGGGTTTTGCCGACACCGCCGCCGCCGGACAGTACTTGGGTCAGCACCACCGCGGTGTGCCCAGTGACGGCTTGGTCGATCGCGTTGCGAACTTCAGGCCGCTGCTGGAATGCAGATGCCAGGGCGGGAACCGATCCCAGGCGCAGCGGCCACTGGACTGGCCCTTGTGGACCGGCGTGGGTGATCGTCAGGTGATCCACATGTCCGCTGACGGCCACTGCGCCCACTGCCGACGCGATGGCGTCACCGCTGTCGCTGACCGAGGAGGCCGCGAGATCGTCCCTCGAAGGGGATGAACGCTGCTTGCTTCGACGCCACCTCATGTCGCGTCCGGCCTTGGCTCTACCTGCATGGCCGCGCTAATCGGTGTAGTCGATGCCGGTGCCGACGTTGCTACCCGTGCCACGCGAGACGGCGTCACCGGTGTCCTGAACCCGAGCGGTGCCAGGGCTGCCGTCGCCACGGCGTCGTACGCCCGTATGGGCTTGCCCGCCGCCGCTGGCTTCCGCTCGGCCGGTCTGCGTCGCGGTGTCTCCTGCTTCGGCCCGAGGCTGAGCCCACGCCCACGCCAGCGCCGCGACTCCGGTGGCTGCCTGAATTGACGCGCCCACGACTCCTGCGGTGTCCGGTCCGTCAAGCAACCAGATGACAGGAGTCGAGACGATTCCCACCGTCGCGGCGACCATCACCGCGATCCGCTGCTTCCTCGACACAGACGTCCCCCTCTCCCATCCGAACCCCCTCGTCGCAGCCACGAGCGCCGAGAGCCGCCTTCCTGCAACGCGGTTCCATACTCCGGGAAGACTCCCCGCTTGTCGGGTGAACTCCACATGTTGTCCGGGGCTGATGTGCTGCCTCGCCCACGCCGCACACGCAATCGGCACCAGAGATCCGCTCCATGGGACGGAAGCGGCCACGCCCAGGAGCAGCGGGCGCGGCATGATCTAGCCGAGCCAGACGATGTCCAGGACGGACAGGTGCCGCAGCGGCCGGTTGGCGAAGTAGATGACGGACAGCTGGCCGGCGGAGGCGATCCGGACGTCCTCGCCTTCGGGGTCGTCGGGGTCCCACTGCCGGAAGCCCCACGGGGCGGCCGCGGCGGCATCGAGCAGGTCCCATGCTGTCTCTTCGGCGTGCTCGGGGAGTTCGGCGAGGACCTTTGCGGCCGGGGCCGAGAGGCGGACCGCGTACGGGGGCAGGCTCACCGGCGCCGCCGGCCACGGAGCTCGGCCATGTCCACGAACCCGCTCTCGTCGTTTCCGGAAGCGGTGAACGCGTCGACCGCGGGGGCGGAGACGAGTCGGGCCTGCCAGACGTGGACGACCTCGTAGAGGGTGTTCAGGGAGAACGTCCGGCGCGACTCCTCCAGGGCGGCCGCCCACTCGCGCTCGAAGGCCGGCACCCACCGCTCGGCGCGACGGTCGGCCCGGAGGTGGGCGAGGAGTTCGGCCGGCGCTCCGGGCGCGGGCGCGTACGGGGCGGCGGGTGTGTGGTCGGGCTGGGCGCTCATCGGCTCCTCCTACGGCGGGTGCTACCGGCCACGGTAGAACGCCATGGCCTGGGGCCGTGGAGGTTCGGACGGATGCCGCAGCCCGACCCCGTCAGCCGCGCTGCGGGCGCAGCAGCAGGCGGGGCGGGACAACAACTTCATGCGGGGCTTTTCGCGGCTTCCGCACGTCGGAGGGCGTCTACCAGCGTCCACGAGAGGTCGTCGGAGTCCAGGTCCTCGGCGTCGACTTCGCCCAGGTAGGCCTCGATGGCCTCGGGCAGGACTTCGGCCTTCTCGTCATCCGTCATGTCGGCCGGTCTGCCCGACCAGCGACGGCCGTGAGGCCGCGTGCCCGGGACAGGTCGGTGCAGCGGATCCCGCCGCCGGGGTGCCACTCCAACACCGGCGCCACCGCGTCGCCGTGCTCGGCGCACCAGGAGACGGGCACCACGCCGCCGCAGTCGTGCCGCGCGCAGACGCACCCCTCGCCCGGCCCGGCATAAGCGAGACCGTGACGCACCAGCCCGCCCGCCGGCCCCGACGCGGCGGTGCCGCGCAGGCTGGCCGGCCAGGCCAGCGTGAGGCGCAGGCCGCCCGATCCTGACCGAAACCGGTCGATCACCCGCACCTCCCCCAGCACCGCCAACGGACCGGTACCCGGCGCGGTCAGCCGGCGCAGCGACGCCCCGAACTCCCCGCCGGCCAGGACGGCCAGCTCGTCGGCGTCATCGTCGGTGGACCATCCGGACAAGCAGTCCTCGCCGGCCGCGTCGTCGGCCAGAGACAGCCACGGGTCATCGAGGCGGAACCGGTGCGTGGCGCCTCCGGCCCCGGCCAGCACTAGGGCGGCGATCGTCGGCCCCGTGGGTACTTCGATCTTGTCGTGGGCGAGGAGCCAGGCCACGACCGCGCGGCGGTCGAACTGCGGGTGCACGTCCGTACCGGCCACCGGTTCGGGGAAGTCGTCGTGCCGGCGGCGCCAGTTCACCACCGCGGCCCGGCCCACCCTGGCGATCCGCGCCACCGCCGCCAACAACACCCGGTCACCACCCGGGGCAGGGGTGTTGCGAAGTCGCGTGATCTTGTAGGTGTGCCGGTCAGGCGAGGCCCAGTAGGTCGAGTGGGCGGGTGAAGGGCTCGTAGGAGGTGTGCCGGAGGCCGGAGGCGATGTTGCGGTGCCCGGCGGCGCGGAGCTTGTTGATCGCAAGGTTGCGCAGGGTGGCCATGTTCTCGGGTCCGTGGCCGGTGCGGATCTTCGAGGCGTCCTCGCGGAAGGTGGCGTCACGGACGAAGTGCAGCCGGTTCTCGATGGTCCACTGCGACCTGGCGAGCTGGCCGAGACGCTGGGGTGATGCCTGCTGCGAGGTCAGATCCGTGATCGCGTAGACGGTCTGGCGGCTGACGGTGCCCGTCTTGAGGTCGGTGCGGTGGCGCAGGATGCGCACGGCCTGGACGGCGTGGGGGAAGTCCAGGTCGAGGCCCGTGACGGTGAGGACCCTGGTCACGCGAGTCTCCTTGCGGCCGTGGCCGGTCTCGCGGTCGTAGCGGCGTGCGGTCACGTCCTTCCACGGCAGCGACCGTAACTGCCGTTGGAGTCCCGGCTGGTTGGCCTTGACCACCAGCAGGTAGTGCGCCCTCTTTTCCTCCACCAGGAAACGCGCGTGGCCGCGCTGCGTGTGCAGGGCGTCAGCTGTGACGGTGACCCCGGTCAGTTCGTAGGGCTCCAGCAGCGCCGCGAAGCAGGTGATCTCGTTGGTCTTGTCGGGAACTCGCAGCTGGGTGACGGTCCGGCCGTCGCCGGTCATCGCGGCCAGGAGGTGGGCGGCAGGCGTCTGGCCGTTGCGGGATCCGCGGGCGGTCTTGCCGTCCACGGCCATCGACTCGGCGCCGCCGGGATCGGTGCCGGTCAGGTCGGCCAGGCCGCCGGGGCAGACTTGGCCGATGACCCGCCGGATCGTGGCGGCGCTTGGTGCGACCCGCACGCCCATCGCGCCCACCGCGCGGGCGCCGAGCCGGGCCAGAGCGTGCTGCGGAGCGTTCGCGGACCACTGTCCGATGGCCGCGTACGAGCGCGCGCCGGCGATCACCGCCGAGGCGGCAACCAGCAGCACCGCCACGAACGGGTGACGCACCCCGCGCCGCCGACGCGGATCGCGCAGCACCCGCAACCGATCCACGAGCGGGAGTCCCGCTACGCCCTCCAGAGCGGGCGACTTGACGAGGCAGACGGTGGCAGACTGGCGGCACATCGAAACTCCGGTGGTTCAGGGCGACTTGGGAAGGTCACCCCGTTCAACCGGAGTTTCGTTGCGTTCGTGACGGGCCCACCTGGACTCCTCATACCGCCGTGACCTGCGAACCCGCGTGATCAGCGCGACTTTGAAACGCCCCTGCCAGCCAGGCCAACACCGTTTTCACCGACCCCGACCACCTCATCCGCCGGCTACGACACGGCCTCCGCCAAATCCAATACCGCGGCGACATCATCAACGGATGCCTCTCCGCGACCGGCCTCACACTCACGACACCACGCCTACAACCTCAGTAACCGGTGGCTGCGTAGGCTCACGTTCCCATACTGTCCCAGGGGTCTATGGCTGGATGGTCGAATGCGGGGGCTGAGAGGGTGGCAGGCAAGCAGCACAGGCAGCGAGGTCGCCGAGGTTTGTGGTGGTTCCTTCTTCTCCTGGGCACCGCAATCGTGGTTTGCGGGTATCTCGTGGCGGTCCGCTACCACGGCGATGCTGAGATGGAGAGTCTCGGAAACCTGGCCTTCCGGGGAAGACTTGCCGGCCTGGCCCTGACCCTCTATGCCGCCATGGAGCTCATCCAGCCAGCGCTGCAGCGTGGCTTTGCGCGACTCTTCGGCGGCATAGCGAGACGGAGCCGGCAGTCATCCGCACAGAGCACGAACCCCGATCGACGGGATGCTGCCTGAGCCCGATGACCACCAGCCATGAAGGGTGTTGGACCGAAGAGAACCTTTTAGTGCCAAGTTGAAGACAGACTGCTTGGACGCTGCCATCTCTGATCGGAACCTACAACGGTGGTGTAGGTTCCGGCCCAACTTGTCGTCTGGCGCCCCGGTGACCTGCGTATCTAGAAACTGTCCAGAGCGCTTGTCGGCGGATGCGTCCAACTGATCTGTCGTATCCCTCGGGCGGGGGACCCATGGGGAGATCTCCGAGCAGCTGAACCTGCTGCGCTCCAATCCGCGTATGGCTCGGAGCCGTTTGAACTGGTGTACGGCTGCGGGTCGGCCGCCGAGCGGTCAGGCGACGGACGGAGGAGACTGAAATAGGACAGCCTGGTGAGATGAGGTGAGTCCATGAGATACCAGGGCCCTCAGGGCCCCCGGACCCGATTGTGGGTCCACGGGCTCTTGGCTTGCCCTACTTGGATGGGCGACCGCTGTTACAACGCTTGTCACAAGTGGGCGTGTACGGGGAGCGGCACATGGGGCGCGTAGTGGCGGTGCACGGAATCGGTAAGCAGCTCCTTGGTGAGGACTCCTTGCTGAGTGAGTGGCGGCCTGCCTTAACCGATGGACTACGCCGCGCCGGGGCTGGGAGCACCGCCGCGGACCTGGATGTGGTGATGGCGTTCTACGGGGACGTGTTTCGGCCTGCAGGGGAGCTACTGGCAGTGGGAGATCCCCTCTACGGCGCCGCCGACGTCGAAGAGGGATTCGAACGCGAGCTGCTGATGGAGTGGTGGCGCATAGCTGCAGCGACCGATCCGGTGGTGGTGCCTCCGGGAGCGGACACGCTGGTGGCGACGCCGCGGTCGGTGCAGGCGGCGTTGCGGGCGCTATCAGCGTCGCGGTTCTTCGCCGGGGTGGCGCTGCGGGCGATGGTTTCCGACCTTAAGCAGGTGCACCGCTACCTAACTGACCCGGAAGTGCGGACGGAGGCGCGCGGACGGGTGTCGGAGGCGATCGGTGAGGACACCCGCGTGGTGGTCGCCCATTCCCTGGGATCGGTGGTGGCCTATGAGGCGTTGTGCGGCCGGCCGGGACATCGGGTCACAGCACTGGTCACCATTGGTTCTCCGCTAGGCATCCCGCACCTGATCCTGCAGCGGCTCCAGCCAGCTCCGCTCGAAGTGGGCGGCGAGGCGCGCGGTATATGGCCAGGAAACGAGTCCCTGGTGTGGACGAACATCGTCGATGAGGGCGACGTGGTGGCGCTGGTGAAGGATCTACGCCCGGCGTTCGGCGACTCGGTACGTTCGGTGCGGGTGCACAACGGCTCACACGCGCATGACGCGACCGCTTACCTGACAGAACGGCTGTGCGGGCAGGCGATCGCGAAAGGCTTGTCGTGAGCACCCTGGCAGGCAGCGATGCGGGGGAGGGTGGGCTGCGGCGGTTCCTGATTGCCACGGCCGTAGCCCGATACCCCAAGTGCCCCGACTGGGACCGACCGGGACTGGTAGAGGCTCGTGACTGCGTCATCGACGTCTTCACGAACGAGCTGAGCTACGGGCACGAGACGGCGCTGGGCCTGAATCCCACCAAGACGCAACTAACCGACCAGCTACGTGCGTTCTGTAAAGCACCTGACCGTCGCGAGGACGACCTACTGGCCGTCTACATTTCAGGGCATGGGGAGGTCCTCGATGACGGCGGTGTCCATGTCCTGTTTACCTCCGAGACCGACCCCGGCGATGTCGCCTACACGGCGCTGACGACCGTCGAGCTGGCCCGGGCGATGCTGCGCGATACCAAGCTGCGGCGCCTGCTGCTGATGCTGGATACCTGCTACTCCGGCCAGGGCGGCAATGAGCTCGCCGCTGCTGGGCTGGAGAGCATCAGCACCCAATGGGGGCAGGCAACCGGCTCCGGGCTGGTGATCGTCTCCTCCGCCCAGCCGCGCCAGCAGGCTCAGGCCGGTATCTTCCCGATGCTGTTCGCGCATGCCGTGCGGAGCCGGGCCACAGCCGGGCACAGCCCAGACGCTCTGGCCGTGCCAGCGGTGGTGCAGCAGATGAACAACCACCCTGACCGACCCGGCTTCCAGCACATCAGCCTGTCCATGGTCGGGATGAGCGGAGAACCACCTGCGTTCCTCGCCAACCCGCGCCACAGCACCCGGCTGACCGACGTGGATCTGGCCGTCCAGCAGGCCGCCGAGTTCGACGAGCAGGCTCAGCGGCGCGAGACCGAATTCACGAACCGGCTGCTGATACGCGCCATGGGTTACCACGGCGAGGCCTCCCAGGGCTGGTGGTTCTGCGGCCGCCACACGGCACTGGCCGATCTCATCCACTGGCTTGATGCCCCGGCAGCGGACGGCAGTGGGGCCTGCCGGGTGGTCACCGCCGGGCCCGGCTCAGGCAAAACCGCCGTGCTCGGCCTGATCGCTGCTCTGGCCCACTCGGAACGCCGCCGGACCGTGCCTGTGGACGCGCTTGGCCTCCGGCCCAACCTGGTGCCGACTGAAGGCGCGGTCGATGTCGCAATCTATGCGCAGAACCTCATCGACAGCGATGTTCTGGCCGGCCTCGCTGCTGCGGCCAAGGCGCGGGCCAGCACTGTAGGCGAACTCCTTGCAGCTCTCGAAGCGCGGAACGGCGAGCGGCCGTTCACGGCGCTCATCGACGCCCTAGACGAGGCCGCCACACCGGACACTCTTTGCTCGCGAATTCTGCGACCGTTGATCGACCACTCGCACGGGCACATCCGCCTGCTGTTGGGCACCCGTCCCTACCTCCTGGAACGCCTTGGTATCACCCCTCGCGCTGCGGGCCCCCGCGACGAGGTCATCGACCTCGACTCCCCCCGTTACGCAGATCCCGAGGCCCTACGCGCCTACAGCGGCCGGACACTGCTTGAAGCCCACCCTACCTCCCCCTACCGCCAGTGCCCCGGGGCGTTGAGACCAGTCGCGGAAGCAGTGGCGGAGGCGGCCGGCACCTCATTCCTGGTCGCCCGTATCACCGCCGGCACACTGGCCGCAGCCAAAAATGTCGTGGACTACCCCGAGGACCTGGCCTGGCGTAAGAGCCTGCCGCGCCATGCTGGGCAGGCCATGCGCGACGACCTCACCCGCCGCCTCGGCCCTGACGCCCAACGGGCCACCGCCCTGCTACGCCCCCTGGCGTTCGCTGAAGGCCAAGGCCTCCCCTGGGAGGACATCTGGGCGCCCCTGGCCTCCGCCATCTCCGGCCGCACCTACACCGACGAGGACCTACTGTGGCTGTGCCACACCGCAGGCTCGTACGTAGTGGAAGCCACCGAATCCGGCCGTTCCGCCTACCGGCTCTACCACCAATCCCTCGCCGAACACCTGCGTGACGGAATCAACGAGCAGGCCGTGCATGCGGCCTTCACCGATGTCCTCACCGAGCACGTGCCTTACCACAGCGATGCCACCCGCGACTGGTCCCGCGCCCACCCTTACACGCGTAACCACCTCGCTACCCACGCCACCGCGGCAGGCCGCCTTGACGACATGCTCACCGAGACCGAGTACTTGGTCTACGCCGCCCCACGCAACCTCACCCCCTACCTCCACCACGCCCGCACCGAGGGTGCCCAGCTCGCCGCGGCGGTCTACCGCACGTCCCTCGGTATCCACGCGGATACCCCTCCAGAGGTTCGCCGCCAGGTTCTCGCTCTCGACGCTGCACGAGCCGGTGCTACTGACCTGCACCAACACCTGGGACGCCACATTTCCGAGCACCGCTGGACACCCCGCTGGGCGACGGGAGGCAGCTTCTCCCCAGCCGTCCGCGACACCCTGACGGGCCACACCGGCTCGGTGCGGGCGGTGGCGTGCACCGACCTCGATGGTGCTCCCGTCGCGGTCACCGGCGGCAGCGATGGGACGGTGCGGGTGTGGGATCTGGCCTCCGGCACCCCCATCGGCCGGCCCGTGAACGCCGACAGCTCGGTGCGGGCGGTGGCGTGCACCGACCTCGATGGTGCTCCCGTCGCGATCACCGGCGGCAGCGATGGGACGGTGCGGGTGTGGGATCTGGCCTCCGCCACCCCCATCGGCCGGCCCATGAACGCCCACACTGGCTGGGTTGCCGCGGTGGCGTGCACCGACCTCGATGGTGCTCCCGTCGCGGTCACCGGCGGCAGCGATGGGACGGTGCGGGTGTGGGATCTGGCCTCCGCCACCCCCATCGGCCGGCCCATGTTCGGTCACACCGGCTGGGTTGCCGCGGTGGCGTGCACCGACCTCGATGGTGCTCCCGTCGCGGTCACCGGCGGCAGGGATGGGACGGTGCGGGTGTGGGATCTGGCCTCCGGCACCCCCATCGGCCAGCCCATGAACGCCGACACTGGCTGGGTTACCGCGGTGGCGTGCACCGACCTCGATGGTGCTCCCGTCGCGGTCACCGGCGGCAACGACGGGACGGTGCGGGTGTGGGATCTGGCCTCCGGCACCCCCATCGGCCAGCCCATGTTCGGTCACACCGGCTGGGTGGGGGCGGTGGCGTGCACGACCGTGGAGGGTGCTCCCGTCGCGGTCACCGGCGGCAACGACGGGACGGTGCGGGTGTGGCATGTTCGTACTCACGAGCCAGCAGGACTAGTAGTTGCGAGCAGTCCTTCCGCTGTGGCCGTGACTTCCGACGGGTACCTCGTCATAGGTACGGGACACGATGTAGCAGTCTTCACGCGGCAGGGACACACGGAGCTCACCCACTGAGGTCTTCAGGGTGGGGCCCATGGTGCGAGGGCCAGGCCGGTGGCAGTGAGGCAGCCGTAGATCAGCTGGAGCCGGAGCTGAATCCTGCGCAACTTATGGCCCGGACGGTCCAACTGTCTGTCGTGCGTGCCTTGTCCAAACTGGCGGCCACGGCAGCCCCTTCGTGTCCGATGTCGTCGACACCAAGACACTGGCCACCACCAGCACTAACCTGAGCGGAAAGCCGGACAAACCAAACGAAAGACTGGATCGCAAGGCGTTAGAACGAGCCGATCGCGTGTCGAACTAGGCTCAGTTGAGCCAGTCGAGCGACAAGTTGATGACAAATCACTTGGACAACGGCATCTCTAATCGGAAACCACAACAGGTGTAGGTTCCGATCCGAGTTGTCGTCCGTTGGCTACATGACCTGCGGATCCGCATTGCCGTCCAGGCTTCTTGTCGGGGGATCTGTCTGGGGGGTCTGTCGGTTTCTTCAGGTTGCGGTGCTGTGGTCGCCAGGACGACGGCTCTTGTGAGGGCGGACGACGGCTCTTGTGAGGGCGTGGGAGGTGGCGCTCTTCGGGCTCCGGGGTGGCTCTGTTCATTCCCGGCGATATTCTCGCGGTAACCCGCATCGCCAAACGAAAGCCGGACCTCACCTGCGGAGCATGACGGTCCGGACATGCTGCGCGCCTCTTAGACACCACGGCGCTCCGGCAGGATCCTCTCCGGGATGCTTCTATCGCTGATTTTCAGCGCAGACATAGTCTGGCCATTCGAGACGTATGAGCGATCGGGAATTAGACGCCGACTACGTTCACCCATGATCCATCCGATCCGTTTGGCAACCGTGTATGACTTCCAGTATTCACCGTGGTCCAGGTCGGTGCGTGTCGCGGTATTCCATCGTATAGTAGGCCGCCCGCATCGCCCAACTGCGTCATCCCGCTCATTCGCGTGATAAAGGACTCCACCAGCCTTGAAATATCTCCGGAGGGTTTTGTCTTTGCGGGACCAGAAGATATGTTCGGGGTCAAAATAACTTCCCTGAAAAGGTCGACCTGGCTCGCACTGGCTAGCTGGGACTGCCGCAGCTAGTAGAAACACATCCCTAATTCTTGCGCCATGGCAATATCGAGGGCCGTTAACCCAGTGCACGGATTCGAGTGCCACACGACAGCCCAAGGAATGGGCAATCAAAGTTACTTCCTGGGTTGGGCCGAGGTGGTCAAGGAGTTCGGCCAATCGCTCGCCAGATCTCTCCGAGTCGCCGATTCGTGCAGTATACGTAAGTGCCGACGTAAGTTTTGATGTGGGGTGATCTCCTGGCCAGTGAAACTCCCAGAAGATCCCGAGCGATTCCTCATTACGCAGTGATAGGGCAGATCTGAGCATTACCCGAAAATCTTGATAAGATTGAGCTGCCGCTTGCTCTGAATTGTTAAACCCGTGGATGAGGATCACTAGATGGGGTTGCGAAATTGCTACGAATGGCGTTGGGCCGCGCAATAGTGCCCTGTCTCTCGTGCCGGAAGATCGATCTCGTACAGAGATTGTGTGGGTTAGCACGATTCTCACCCCCTATCGGCGCCAACGTTCAATAACGGCAGCAATATCGTGCAGGATCCATGCGAAGACACCGCCAATCAGCACAGCGGCCAGGATGTGAACACCTATACCGCCAATGCTCAGCGCTCCCGCAAGGGCAATTCCGTAAGCCCCACTCACCCACAAAGCTGACGCCCGGACGAAGCGACGCCAACTGTGTCCCACCGATATCTGCAGTTGGTCTACCCCCCGCTGCACTCGCTCTGCGGCTTGTACTTCCCGAGGAGAGAATGGGCCATCTTGCGCTTCGGCTGGCCGGTACGTCTCGTCGATTCCATCCAAGTCACCCGCAAGGGCTTCGAGAAATTCTATTTGACCATGTCGACGGATAGCCCAAGCTGAATCAGCGGCGGCGCTGATCTGTGCGGCCAATTGCTCAATCGGAAGGTCGAAGGCCTGACGGTCGATAAATTCCATTCCCGGGTGGAGACTTCTAGGCCAAGGGGCTCTCCGATGGCGGCGCATCATCCAGTTGGCGACCTGTGACCGCTGATACCAGCCCCGTATGCCCGTTAGTTGTTTCAGCGCTTCAACGGTTGCCATGCTTGCGAGGCCGCACACCAGCGCGAACCAGATTACTTCTCGAATCCGGTCAGATGGAGACCCCTCGCCGAGCCAGGATTCACCGTTAGCCGACCACCTGACGATGGCGTAGATAATTACCCCTAAAACGGCACACAGTGAGAGCGCCTCGGCCACGCTCGCCGCGCGGGTCCATGGGTGCGCAAAATGTAGGCGATAACGCTCCATATGTCCAAGTATCCTCCCTCTGGCCGCTCGTCGCCTGCTCTGTTTCTTCGCAGCTTTCCCGGCGTTGCCGGCCGGTGATCGTCTGGCCTGTGGCTTTGGTCGGGTGTCTCAACGCTTCTTATCGGTCGCCTCGTTCAACGGGTCTGTTGGATAGGAAGCCACGGGTCTGGATTTCGTGGGTGGCGGCTCGACGCCCCTCGGGAGTGAGGGTGTGTAGGCGCGTCGACGGCCGGCTCCTCGTCCAGTTGGAGCACGGTTGAGCCAGGAGACGTTGTCTTCTGGGCGGCAGGCCAGCCACCCTGCATCCCGAAGGCGCCTGAGCTGGTCGGATACGGTTCCTTGTGGGAGGCCGGTTCGAGCGCTGATCTGTGCTCCGTAACTTTCCTCGTCAGCGTGAATGAGAAGGTCGTGGAGGAGCGTGAGGGTCTCCTGGCGGATGCGGAGGCGCCGGACGGCGATGTCATCGAACGGCTTCAGCGGGCCGGGCTGGCGACGGTATCGGGTGGCGGCCGTGGCTGAGGCGACGGTGGTGGCGTCGGGCAGAGGCCGCATGTGGGTGGGGGCGAGGGCATCGTTCATCAGTTCCTGGACGCGGGGTTGTTGAAGGTTCCGCAGCAGTGACTGGCCGCGTGTGGTGGGGCGTTGAGGCGTTGTCTGGACAGATCGGTGGAAGAGCTGGTGCCCGATATCGGCTTCCAGCCGCTGGAACTGCGTGGTCAGGGCGTTTTGGTCGGTGCCGAGGTAGGGGCCGGCGGTGGTCAGGTTCGGGAAGGCCATCGCGATCTGGAAACGGTGCAGCCGGAGCCAGCCGTGAAGGGTGCTCTCCACGGCCGCTCGAATGTCACGAGGGACTGAACGGTCCAGCCTCGTGGTCATGACGGTGCGGCTGTGAACGCCCTGCGGACGGAGGGAGACACCCAGTTGATGGAGTCGGCGGCGGACCGTCTCGTCCGTAGTCCCGATCCGCTGGGCGATGTTGGACGTGGAGTTCTTGTGGGTGAGGTACTGCTCGCGTAGCCAGTCCTCGTCGATCGGCCGGGGACGTTGTGAGTAGTAGATCGTTAGGCCGACGGCGTTGGCCTGTTCGACCACGATGTGTTTGGGGATGCCGGTTTCGTCGGCGATGCGGGTCAGGGTCTTTCCGCGCTCGGTGTACTCACGTTGGAAGAAGTCCGGGGTCAGGACGGATTTGGCCTGCTCGCGCAGGCGCCATGAGCCTGTCGGGGACCATCGTGCCCACTGGCGGGGTTCGCGAGGGACGTGTTCGAGTGTGAATCGGACGTGGGTGAGGGTGGTGCCGAGTTCTGCTGCGGCTTCGCCGGGCGGGCGTTGTTCGGTGATGACGATGCGGCGGACTTCTTGGATGTCGATGTCGTCTGGGTGGGGGCCGGGTAGGTCGAGTCCTTCGGCCAGTGTCTGGGGCGGTTCCCAGGTCAGCGGTTCGTCGATGTCCAGGCGGTTGAGGACGCCGGTGGCGTGGTCACGAAGGGCGTCGCGCTGGTCGAGGGTCAGTTCGGCGGCGAAGGTCAGGTATCGGGAGCGGTCGCCGGCTGTGCGGATGGCGAGTGGGTGGCGGGGGTCGTTGAGGTCCGCCCCGGTCAGCAGGTGGTGCAGGTATCGCTGTGCGTTGCGGTATCGGGGTGTCTGGGTGGTCTTGGTACTGAGCTGTTCGCCGGGCTGAGTGCCGGTGCCAAAGCAGAGCTGTCTCCACTCGTCAGGGGTGATGGGGGCGGGCGGGATCAAACGGCGTCGGCGGTCGTAGTCGATGGGGCTGTCGTACTCGTCGAGGTAGTGGGCGATGCCGCAGATCGCGGTGAGCACGTCCGCATGGGCGCTTTTCACGGCGCGTTGGAGCGTGATGGTCATGAGGTTCGGCAAGTGGGGGCTGAGGCGGTCGGTGATCTCGCGGGCTGTGAGCTGCGGTTCTCCGGGAAGGAGAAGGAGGGCGGCGGCGATGCCGCGGAAGAAGTGCTCCTCCGCGCCTTCGCGGGGCATGAGCCGGACGGTCCAGCCGGGCCAGAGGAACTGAGGGACGTTCCGGATGCGCTCGGCGGTCTGCTGGCTGCCGCGGCGGGGCAGGCTGGCCCGTGCGGTGGTGGAGGAGAACCGGACCCGGTCCAGGGCGCCCATGGTGCCGTCGGCGGCGTGCAGGAACAGGCGGTGGGTGCGCGGGGAGAGGCGGGGCCACTGCCCGACGGTCATGCCGCGGGGAATGACCTTGTTCCGGGTGTCGTGCCGGGCCCGCAGTGTGCGGATGTCCTGGACCGCCGTGGTGTCGTCGTTGCCTGCGAGGAAGGGCAGCGCGGTGTGGGCGATGACGCCGTGGACCGCGGCTGGCAGGGGTTGGCCGAGCCGGGCCGGCGTGGTCGTGGTGGGACGGCTGTGCTGCCAGTGGCGGCGGATCATCTCTCCCATCGGGGCGAGTTCGGTGTCGTCGATGACGTGCATCAGCCATGGAGTGCAGTGGTTCAGGTCCGTCCAGAGGGAGCGGGCCGCGGTCGTGTCCGCGCCGGTCAGTAGTTCGTCGATGCTGTTCTGCGTGGTCAGCAGGGGGTGGCCGGTGTCGAGGGGGAGGGCGGGGATGTTCGTCAGGCTGGTGCCGCAGCCGGGTCTGGTCCTTCCGCGGGTGCAGGTGCCGGCGGGGTGGCGGTGGGTGTGCCCCGGCATCCGGATGCGCAGTCCTTCGCCGCAGCCCGGACAGGTGTCGTGCAGGAGTGCGGTGTGCCGGGTGCAGGCGAACACCCAGGGCAGCCACCAGTTCACCAGCCAGCGGCCGTCCCGTTCGGCCAGGCACTGGGGGCAGAAGCGGCATCGCCGCTGTCGCTGCGGGCCGAAGGGGAACGAGTCGCCGACCACTGCCTCGTCGAGGCGGCCGGCGGGCAGGCCGGCCCGTGCCTCGATCCGCCGCAGGGCGGTGGCCGGGAGGTTGGTGATCAGCTGCCGGGTGAGGGCGGTCATGGGCAGGCCCAGCATCCGCAGTGTGGTCGTCATGGTCATGCCGTAGCGGCGGCCCAGGGCCTCCACCCAGCTGTCGAGCCCTTCGCCGGCCATGACGGCGACCCGCAGCGGAAGCACACGCGTTTGGTTCATGATGCGTCCTCGAGGGGGGAAAGAGTCCCGGCGCGGGCCAGGGCGGCGGCCAGCTGCTTGCGTGCCTGCTCGGACGCCTCGTCGAGACGGACTCCGTCGAGGACCTCTTTGCTGATGGCTTCGGCTCCGGTGCGGATCGCCCGGTAGCAGCCGCGCATGAGGAGGGTGAAGTACGAACCGATGTGCCCGCTGGTGCGTTCAAAGAGGTAGCTGGCGTTGCGCACCAGCATGCCGGGGCGGTGCTCGGCCAGGACGAGCTGCCGCTCGCTGGCCTTGATCAGGCTTCGCCAGTGCCGCCGACCCTCGTCGGACTCCAGCTGGAACGGCTCGACCCCGAGCCGGGTCCAGCGCCGGGCGGTCTGGGCCAGCACCGTGTTCTTGCCGGTGAGGCCATCGGCGAAGAACCGGCGCTCGGCCAAGCCGACGCCGACGTAGATGAACGTGACCGGAAGCTCGTTCGCCAGCCACTTGAGGTGGTTGGAGACAGCCAGGCCGTCGCGGCGGTCGAGGTCGATGAAGTGGATGTCGTCGATGATCCCGAGCTGGGTCTCACAGGACAGTACGCAGTCCAGGGCGTGACTGGCCAGGGAGGCGGCGTTGGCCCGGTCGGTGGCCGGGTGGCCGTAGTACTCGCAGATCATCCGGTTCAGGGTTCGCAGGGTCGTGTTAGAGGTCAGGCCGACGCGGAAGACAGGGATGCGTTCGTGTCCGGCGTCGGTGACCGGAGTCAGCCGCCGCATCTGCTGGCGGTCGAAGACGCGGCCATAGAGGTTGGCGATGGTCGTCTTGCCCAGCCCGGGCAGGGCATCGATCACGGCGGCGGAGCGGATGCGGTCGCCGTCCTGCCGGTTGCTGGCGACGATCTGTTCGAGTTCCTCGTGGACGGCCGCGAGCTGCGGGGTCTGCACGATCCCGAAGTTCGCGTGCCAGTCGTGCCGGGCGTCGTTGTAGTCCTCCAGTGCGCTCTCGCCCAGGGCGGCCAGCTGGGCCCGGCTGAGTGTCTCGGGCCGCTGCCGGGCGGGAGCGTCGGCGAAACGACGCCAGCCTTCCTTGCGGGAAAGGCTGAACTGGTTCGGCTGCCTCACTCGATCACCTCAAATGCGTCCGCGTAGAAGTCCTCGCCCTGCGGCGCATCGAACAGCTCGTCCTCGTCATCGACGTCGCCCGCGGGCAGTTCCGGCACCAGGCGCAGGGCGGCCGGCAGGGCCGGACCGGCCTGGTCGTCCGGCAGCGCGGGCAGGGCCAGGGCCGCGCGCTCGGCCGAGAGGCGGACCGCCATGCGGCGTTCGCGCCGGTCGGTGACCATGCCCTGGTCCCAGCGGGCCAGCAGGTTCGCCAAGGCTTGAGAGGCGTCGATGTGCCGTCCCTGCCGTGCGGCGAGCCGCCGGGCGTAGGCGGCGGCCTCACCGCTGAACGGCATGTTCAGCGCGGGCGCGTGCTCCCACTCCAGCGCATGCCAGACGGCGGTGTCGTCCGGATCCCGGAAGTAGACGAACCGTACGTCGTCCGGGTTGACGTGGATCGGCCACTGCCTGCCGCCGGTCCCGTAAGGGCTGGCCGTGTTGCCCAGCCCGGCCAGGACCGGGCCGTTGTAGCGCAGGCCGTCGACCTCAACCCCGTAGTGCTGGATCGTGCGCGGCTTGACCGCCAGGAACTCGAACGCCAGCTCAGGGCGGGCCGGCATGCGCAGCCGACCGGCCCGGCCCAGACCGATCCGCAGCATCTCCAGAGGCGACAGCGAAAGCTTCGGCCACTGCGGGATGACCAGCCCGTCGTGCTCACGCCGGTGATATACCTCGCCGACCCATTCACGGACGATCTCCTCGACCTCGTGGACGAAGAAGAACGCCTGCCCTGTGACATCTTCACCGCGGCTGTGGACATCCGGGCCCTTGTAGGCGGGCAGGTGCTGGATCAGCCCCTGGCGCAGCGTGCGGAAGAAACGTTCGACGGTCGGCTTGTCCGTCGGCTTCTTCGGCTGGGCCGGCTGGATCGACATCCCCAGCCGGGTGCATACCCCGATCACATGGGCAGAAATGAACGCCCGCCCGTGATCGATGATCAGGGTCTCCGGAGGACACAGGCCCCGGCCAGGCTGCACCCCCTCCTCGGTGAAAACCACTTCGTCCCACAGCCCGTGGTAGGGAACCAGTTCCGGCCGGGAAGCGTGGTCCAGCGGCGGGCAGACCGCTTCGAACAGCACCCCAGCGACATCGACGGCCTTGGTGGAGCACGCGGTCACCCGCAGGCCGATGATGCACCGGGTGAACAGGTCCTGGGCGACCGTCAGCTGGAGCGGGACCCACCGGCAGGTCACCGGCTCCATCGCGTAGATGTCCAGGTCCTGGGTGTCGAGCACGACGTACTCACCCGGCCGGGTCGCCCGCAGCCGCCCGTAGGCGCCCTGCGGCCGCTCAGCGATCGAGCGGCGGCCCTTGGCGCTGCCGGAGACCGCGTTCGTGCCCCTCGTCAGCCCGGCCAGCCGCCAATAGGCCGTGCTCCGCGGCGGGACGGCAACCGTGCCCTTGCCGTACTGGGCCTCCAGTCGCTCCTCGGCCCGCCGCAGCAGGGCCGACCTGGTGGGCGTCGAGGCGGTGACCGCCTCTGCCATCACCCGGCGGACCGCTTCCTCCCACCGGGGATCCACTCGGCAGGCCCGGCCCTTCACGGCCCGCGCGTCGATGAGCCCCGCCTCGCCGCCCTCACGGTAGGCATTCAGCCACCGCTCCAGCGTGCGGGGCGAAACATCCAGCTCAGCGGCCTTCGCCGCCATCCGGTCCTTCAGCGGCAGGCCGGGCGCGAAGCCAGGCCGGGGCTCAGCGGGCAGAGCACTGCCCGGATGGCCGCAACGGTAGCCGGAAAGCACCTCCCGCACGTGTGCGGCGCGTTCCCGCAATGCCTCGCGCTGAACCGACGAAAGACCGGCCATCAGCACTCCGGCCCCATCGGCCGTCCCTTCAGCGTCCACCGGCCGGGCCCCGGCCGCGAGCCGCCCCAGCGAGAGAGAACTGAACTCGCCGGTCCGCTCGTTGCGCAGCGTCGTCGTCAGCCCTTCGATGCCGACGACCTCGACGACATCGCCGCCGAAGAACAGGCGGGCCCCCGGAACCAGCGTCATCGCGTACCCGCTCATGACGCCACCCGAACCCGGGTCGCCCGGCTGAGCGGAACATTTAGATCCGCCACCAGCGTCCCCGACCAGACCAGGTGCAGGACGACCGGGCGGACGGCTCCAACCAGATACTGCCGGGCCAGCGCGGACTCGACCGCGCCGATCATTGCCCCGTCCCCGGCGGCCTCCAGCACGCGGGCCGCCAGCGGCATCTCCACGAGCTCGCGCCGCCGGTAGCCGGCCAGGAACCGCACGTTCTCCACCACCGCAGCCTCGGCCCCTGACCAGGTCTCGTAGGCCCAGCCGCGACGCGAACACAGCCGGCGTGTCCACTCGAACTGTGAGATCACCTTGGAATCCTTCATGCGAGAGGGCGCTTTGACGTCCACGACGGTCACCAGACCATCGGCGTGGACGAGGAACAGATCCGGGACGTGACGACGGATGCGGTCGCCATCCCTGCCGGTCAGCTGGAACGGCTGAGCCGCGATCTCCACGACCGTGCGATCGAAATCAGCGAGCAGGATGCGGACGAGCTCCAGCCGGCTCTCGTAGGCCACCAGCCGGCCCGTGGTCGCGGCGTGGTACCAGCCCGAATAGTGCTTCTGCCCGCGGTACCAGCGGAACTCGCGTACCGGCAGACCGCCGGCCACCTCGTCCACCGGAAGCCGGTCGAGGTCCGCCTCGGCAAGGCGTCCGTCTGGCCGGCGGTATGTGGCCCGGACTGTCCAACTATCTGTCGTGCGTGCCTTACCCAAACCGGAGGCCACGGCAGCCCCTTCGTGTCCGATGTCATCGACACCAAGACACTGGCCGCCACCAGCAGTAGCCTGAGTGGAAAGCCGGACAAACCAAACGAAAGACTGGACCGCAGGGCGTCAGCATGACGTCGGCCGCGTACCGAGTAGGGGCTCAGCTGAGCCGGTCAGACGACAAGTTGATGACAAATCACTTGGACACCGACATCTCTAGTTGGAACCTACAGGTGGCATCAGCCGACGATGCGCCGGACGACGAGGATCGGGCCGAGTTCGCTCTGCCGGGCGATGGTGACGGGCCGGCCGGTCCGGGGCGCGTGCACGACGTAGCCGTAGCCGATGGCCATGGCCACGTGCTCAGGGGCGTCGGCGGTACCGCGGGCGAAGAGGAGGTCACCGGGGGCGATGGCGCTGACCGAGGCGGGGTGTCCGTCGTGGATCTGCGTGTAGGTGGTGCGGGTGATCTCCATTCCGGCGACACCGTAGGACCGCTGCGTCAGAGACGAGCAGTCGCACCGCTCGGCCGGGTTGGTGCCGTGGGGGTTGGTGCAGCTGCCGCCCCACTGGTACATGGTTCCGAGCTGGCCGAGCGCCCACCGGATCGCGGTCTTCACATGCGTCGGCGCCGTGGGCGGGATCTGGTATCCCTCCGGGAGTGTGCCGGGCGGGATCTCCCCGAAGTCGGCCTCGGCCTGGCCGCCGGCACACGCACCGGGGCCGAGGCCTCCCCCGGGGCCGGGCGGTCCGGTGGGCGCGGCGCCGAGCGCCGGGGCGATGGCCTGCTGCAGGGCCGTCGCGAGCGGTTCGTGCTGGGCGTACGCGTCGGGGAACCCACTGCGCTGGACCTTCTGCGCGGCCACCGTGAGCGGCATCTGCTCCCAGTCCTCCAGCTTCACGAGCCCGTCGTAGAACTTGGTGCTGGAGTAGACGGGGTCCATGATCTGCTCGCGGGTTCCCCAGCCCTGGGAAGGGCGTTGCTGGAACAGGCCCAGTGAGTCGCGGTCTCCGTGGTCGAGGTTGATCAGTGTGGACTCCTGCAGGGCGGTGGCCAGGGCGATGACCTGGCCGCGGGCCGGCACCCGCTTCTGGATGCCGGTCGCGAGGATGGCCTTCGCGTTGGGGATCTGCTTCTTAGGCTCGGAGAGGCCGGGCACGTCCGCACTGCCGCTGCCGGCCAGCATCTGCGTGACCTTGTGGGCGATGTCGGTGGTTTCCGGGCCGGGTCCGGGCCGGCCGGCGGCGGGGCATCGGGCTGCGGCGGCCGCGGCTTCGCTCTGGGCGAGGCCGGTGACGTGGGCGGCGACCGCGGCGAGCAGGACGAGTGCCAGCCCGATCAGCGCGGCGGCGCCGACCAGCCACCGTTTGAGCTTCTTCATGCACTGCCCCGCAGGCGGCGGCGCCTCAGTTCACGCTCCTCGTTGCGGTTGAGGGACGCGTCGCTCGGCCGTGCCGGGGTCACGGATGTGATGCGGTGTGTGACGGGCTGGCGCTGGGTGCCACGGTTGAGGCGCTGGCGGAGCTGCTGCTGGCGTGATGAGGCCGGGGGCTGGGTCGGCACCGGCTGGCGCGGCTGGGTGGGAGGGCTGGTTGCCTGCGTGACCTGCGGATTGGGCGGGTTCGGGATGGTGGTGACCGTACTGATGCTGCCGGCGGCCCTGTGGTACATCGGACCGCCCGGCAGCTGGTTCGTGATGGTGGCCGCCGTGCTGCTGCTGGCGCCCCGGTGGTACATCGGACCGCCGGGCAGTTGGTTCGTGATGGTGGCCGCCGTGCTGCTGCTGGCGCCCCGGTGGTACATCGGACCGCCGGGCAGTTGGTTCGTGATGGTGGCGGCTGTGCTGCTGGCGAGGTTGCGCGCCTGGCCGCCGGGCAGGTTGGGGGGCTGCGGCGGGTTCGTAGGCTGCGGCAGGACGGGGGGCGGCGGCTGGGGCGGGTTGGGAGGTTGCGGTGGGTTGGGCGGCTGCGGCGGGTTCGGCTGATGGTTCGCGGGCCTGGCGGGCCGGCCGCCGGTCCTGTTCCCGGACTGGAGCCGGTTCATCAGGGCGACGGTGCTGACGCTGGAGGACGTGGCGTAGCCGAGGGCTGCGATCGGATTGCCCGAGGCGAGGGATACGCCGACCATCGCGGTGCGGACCGCTCCGCGGGTGACCTTCCGGGCGATGCTCTGGTTCCTTGTCACCGGCGTCGAGGACGGGGTGAAGACGCTTCCGTTGGTGCCTCCGATGCGCCCGGCGGACATTTTGGCGCGGAAGTTCTTCGCGACCTCCTTGGACCTGACGGTGAGTGCCTTGCGCTTTTTGACCGCGGCGATGCAGACGACGTCCACGGCGAGGAACCGCAGCGTGAGCTCGGTGCCGTCTTCCGTCTGCACGGGGTCGAGCACCGCCTGAATGATCAGGATGAGGACGGCGAGGCCGACGACGGAGGCGAGCAGGACTCCGAGGGAGCGCAGGACGGACGCTGCCCAGTCCCACAGGTAGCCGCGGCCGGCTCCGGGCACGAGCCCGGCGACGAGGGCGGGTTCGGCGCGTACGGCATCCCACGCGATGCGGCACTGTGCGACGAGGAAGCTGCCGGCGAGACCGGTGATCAGCACGGTGACGATCACCGCGGCGATGAGCAGGAAGAGTGCTCCGCCGACCTTGTCCAGCGAGGCCCGCTTGGCGGCCTGGACGTCGCCGTGGACGCACTGCTTCTCGAACTGCTCCATCGGCGGGTTGCCGAAGTGGTCGACCGCCCATCGCTTGGCGACCTGCACGGTCCAGTCGGTCATCTCCGCGCCGGCGGGGTCGATCCAGGCGCGATAGCTGTTGAGTTTCTTCAGCCCCGCCATCTTCTCGTTGACCGCCCGGTCGTAGGCGAGCTGCGTGAGTTTGGTGTCGGAGTACTTCTTCGCGCAGTCGCCTTTGAAGACCTGTCCGTACTGGAGCAGCATGGCCGGCTTGACGATGAAGGCATCGGTGAGAGCGTTCTTCAGCGGGCGTGAGAGCGAGGCGCTGCTGGCGGAGTCTTCGGCGCCGGGGTCCTTCTCCCGCTCGCCGGGGTTGGCGTCGAGGATGATGTCGGCCACTTCGAGGGCCAGGCCGCGGGCGGCGGCGATGGCGCTGTCCTGCTCACCCAGGAGAAGCTGCGGGGGTGACGACAGCACAGTGGTGGTGAGCGCTGCGATCAGGAGGGACAGGGCTGCGTCCCCCCATCCTTTGGCCCGGTCCCCGAAGAAGATGCGGGCCACGCAGACAAGCGCGCACACCGCCAGGAAGAGGCTGGGCAGGCCCATCTGCAGGATGACCTGGACGTGCAGGGAGTTGGCGACGGACAGAACGGGCGTCAGCAGCAGCTTGGCGGGGCCGAAGCTGAGGACCCAGATGATGATCCAGCAGCAGAACGCTATGACCCACTTGGTGATCATAAAGAAGAGCTCGGCGATCAGGTTCTGGAACTTGAGGTCCCATTCCGTCCAGCTGCCGGTGTCGCTCTGGATCGTGTAGGCCGAGATCGGCATGTGATTGCGGTCGGTGACGCTGAAGACGGCCAGGACGCCGCCCTCGTCGGGAAGGAGCTCGCGCAGGCGCTCTTCCTCGGTCCTGAGGTAGGCCTCCTTCACGGAGTCGGAGAGCCGCTCGTTGAGCTCGCCGAGGATCTTCTCGATCTCGGCGAGCTCTTCTGGGGTGGGCGTACGCGTGCCGGGCGTCGCCGGACCGGGAGGGCTGCTGGGTGTACTCGTCGGCGCCGAGGTCGGCGCCGGGCTCGGCTCGGCGAGGGCCGGCAGCGAGGTGAGCATGGTGAAGGCGGTCGCGGCGAGCGCCGCCAGGAGGAGGGCCATGCGGAAGCGGACCGCGCCGAGCAAGCGCAGCCGCTTCCACGGGGCGAAAGAGGTCATCATGCCGCTGCCTGCTGGGTGGTGGGGGTGGTGTGGATGGCCTTCTCGATGGCCCGGTCCATGGGGATGAGGACCCGCATGAGGCCGATGCGGCCGGCGAGGTCGCGGTAGAGGCACTCCCCCGCGCGGGCCCGTCGCTGGTCCTCGGGAAGGTCGAGGGGCGAGAGGCCGCCGGTCACCAGGTCCAGAAGGCCGGTGTCGGTGGAGTCCACGCCGAGGAAGTCCAGGCTTCGGACGGCGAGCGGGCGGCTGGTCTGCCGGAAGACGAAGCGGTGCGGGATGAGGCCGCGGACGATGGCGCCCTTCTCGCTGTCGGCCGGGCCGATGTCGTCGGCGTCGTGCGAGCCGACGTACGCGGCGGCGTTGCGCTTGCGGCCGTCGCGGACCATCTCCAGCAGCAGCTCCAGGCCCTCGTCGCTGGAGGTGAGCCACCAGCACTCGTCGAAGACGGTGACCGCGAACTCGTCCCGGCTCCTCATGGCGGTCTCGCGGGAGACAGCGGCGATCAGGTACATCAGGGCCCGGCCCAGGACCTTCTCGAACTCCAGGCGCTGGATGCGGTGCTCGGAGGCCAGCTCGCTCTTCTTGGGCAGGGCAAGCGAGCTGACCAGGAAGACGACGCTGTCCGCGCGCTGGGTGTCGACGACCGGCAGCGTCTCGTCGAACACCACCCTCGCCAGGTCCTTGCGGGCGACCGATCCGAGCTTGCGGGCCAGGCCGTGGGCGGCCGCGTCGTCGGCGCCGCGCGCGGTGAGCTCGTCCATCAGGGCGCGCATCGACGGCTCGGGCCGAGCCAGGACCGCCTGGACCGCCTCCGACAGGGCCACGCCTTCGAGATCCATCGGCCGTACACCGAGCAGCAGCGTCAGGAAGGACTCAGTGAAGCGGGCCGCGGCCTGCGGGCTGCTCTCCACGTACAGGCGCAGCGGGTCGAGGGAGACCTCGGCGGTGTGGTCGATGCGGATCAGCTGGGTGGTGCCCGGGCAGGCCTTGGCGAAGCGGGCCCATTCCTGGTCGGTGGTGCGGTCGACGATGACGGCCCGGCCGCGGCTGCCGGGCCGGCCGAGCTGGTGCCCGCGCGCGAGGACGTTGTAGACAGCGCCCTTCATCGCGACGCTCTTTCCGGCGCCGAGCTCGCCGAGGAACGCCATGGACGCGGAGGCGTTCTCGCGGGGGCCGCGGGCGGGGTCGATGAGGACCGGACGGGCGCCGCCGGAGGCGACCTGCAGCCCGTACAGGCCGCCGCGTTCGTCGCCGAGCTGGGAGCCGCACCAGGGCATGGCCATCGCGAAGTCCCGGGCGAGGAGGATCTGCGCGTACCCGGCCATGACCCTGGGGGTGCGGCAGCCGGGCAGCATCGCCTGCCAGAGGCTGGCCTGTTCGCCGGCGGGCCGGGAGAAGGTGTAGTCGGTGGACCCGAAATCGCTCGCGAGGGCGGCGGCGCGGTCCATGGCGTCATCGGGGCTGTCGCCCCAGACGGCGAGGGTGACCATGGCGCGGATCTCGACCTCGCGCCGGTTCGCGGTGAGCCGCTCGTGGTACTCCTCGTTGTCGACCTGGTTGCGGGCGACGGCAGCTGGCGGGCCCGCCGGGTCGCCCTCGTACTCGGCCGCCTGCGCCTTCAGATGCCGCGCGCGCTTGCGGACCTTCGGCTCCGCCTTCGAACCGGGAACGACGACGAGACGGGCGGTCCAGTCGACGGGATAAGCCAGGTCGTCGAGCTGCTGCAGGTAGGCGGCACCAGGCAGGGCGAACGCCTCGGGCATCTCGGAGAGGGCGAGCAGTGCCTGGTAGGAGTCGCCCCACTCGCTGGAGACCTGAAGGAAGCGCCGCGTGAACGGGTTGGCCGGCAGCGCGGGGCCGGTGGTGAAGTCGGCGCCGCCCTCGGCGACGAGGATCTCCCCCAGCGCCGCGACGTTCCGGCCCCGGCCGCGGACCGGTGCTTCGGTGCCGTCGGGCAGGAACGGCTCGGCTAGACCCCGCCGCGCGCAGTGGCCGTAGATCCACAGGATCTCCGCCTCGGAGGCCGGCCGCATCGACACACCGGACGGCCACTGGGCCTGGATCCGCTGGGCCTGCTCCAGGCGCCGCCGCACCTCCGTGCCGGTGACGACGGCCGGCATCAGCCCCAGCTGCAGCGCCGCTTCCGCCCGCGCCGCGCGGAACGCTGACATCACGGCGTCCTTCTGCGACAGCGGGAGCGCGAGCCAGTCGGTGCGGCCGGTCAGCTCCATGTTCTCCAGCTCGTCCAGGACAGCGTGCCCGAGCCGTTCGTATCGGGGGGCGCGCTCCAGGTCGATGTCGTCGACCATGGCGCGCACCACCGCGGTCGGGTCGACCTGCGGGCACAGGCTCATGAGCATCGGCTCACCGGTGAGCGACTTGAAGAGCCCTTCGAGCGCCTTGAGTCGGCGCCGCTTCACCGCCGCCGGAGCGTGGCTGTAGTTGGTCGCGGACACCCGCCAGACGGCCCACACGGTGCCGTGGGTCGTGAAGATCAGGTTCTGTTCGACGTGCCGGATCGGCAGGCGCATGGTCAGTTCTCCAGTCCGGTACGGGACGCGGCGGCACGGCGGGCGAGTAGGGCCTGCACCCCCGACGCCACCAGGACGGCGGGCGCCGCTGGCTCAGGCCAAGCCGGCTGCCGCGGAGTCGGGACCGGGCGTGCAGCGGCCTCAATCGCGTTGGCGGCGGTGTCGGGGAGCGGTTCGGCCGGGGGCAGGTGGATGCGGGTGTCTCCGCGGGTGGGCCGCGAAGGCTGGTAGGCGCGGCCGCGGAGCTGACCGCGCCGGGGCGCGGCCACCATCAGGGCGATGCTCAGCAGGGCAGCGGCCGGGTTGCGGCCGTCGATGTGGAGGTGGCACAGCACGAACGCCACCGCCAAGGGCATGACGAGCAGGCCCGCCACGTCGAGCCAGCCGTGGCCGCCCCACATGGGGCGGGTCAGGATCAGGGCGGCGACGGTGGAGACGATCCCGGCGAGCTGGGTGAGGGTGTAAGGGCCTCCGGGCAGCCGGATCCCCTTGCCGCCGTTGACGTCCCGGATCACGCCGTGGACCAGAGGGGCGCGGCGCGCCTTGGTGTAGCAGCGTCCGATCAGCTCGAAGTCCGGCTCCCCGCCGGTCTCGTTCACTGGTCACTCCGGACGGCGTTGGGGCCGCCCTGGTACTGGACGATGTCCTCCGTCGTCTTGTTCTTGAGCGTGACCATGTTGGCGGAAAGGCCCCAGACGATCCCCGCGAAGATGACCGCCATGATCGTCGGACCGGGCGCCTTGGTCTTCCAGCCCACGACCACGACGAAGATCCCGCACAGGACAGGGATGGCCACGTCGAAGATGAGGCTCTTGATGGCGTTGCCGAGGCCGGTGCCGGTCTGGATCCAGCCCTGCGCGAGGGTGACGTCGTTCAGCCCCTGGGCGAGCGTGACGGTGTCGTTCAGCATGTCGGGGTGCTCCTTCTACTGGGTGTGGGTGGGGGCCAGGCTCGGCAAGCCGGGGACGGAGCCAGCCGGTGCAGACGCCGGGGGCGTTGAGGCGAGCGTGGGGGCGCCGTCGAGGCTGGCGATCTCCCACCGGCCGGCGCGGGCCTTAAGCGTGAGCGCGTAGGCGAGCGGAAGCCGCACCCCGTCCTGACCGGTGGCGCGCAGCGCGACGAGCAGGCGCAGGGTGGTCCCGTCGCTCGGGACGGAGACGACCGGCTCTCCGCCGGTCTCGCCCTCGACCGCGATCTGGTCCACCGCGACACCCGAGTAGGGGGCCGGTACGGGGGCGGCCAGGCGCAGGCCGGGGGCGAGGTAGCGGTCGAGCTCGGCGCCGGCCCGGGTGAGGTAGGCGGTCAGGAAGGACGTGACAGCCTGGGTGCGCGGGTCGGTCGGCAGGGCCGGGCGCATCGCCCCGTAGATCATGTCCGGAGTCTTGGCCCGCTCGGGCGCGGCGACTTCGGCCGGCAGGGCCAGTGCGGTGTACGCGGTCGCTCCCCCGCCGCCGGGCGCCGTGGCCACGGGCACCTGGAAGTAGCGGACCGGGTCGGCCGCGGGCGAAGGAGCACCGCCCGGCTGCGCGGACGGCGTCGCTGACGGCTTGGGGCCGGTCACGCGGGCCGCCACGGTGACCGACCAGACGGATGTGTCAGTCTGCCGGAGACGGACGACCGTCAGCTGCTCGCCCCGGTGCTGGCCGGAGACTCCTTCGAGCTGAAGGCTGCCCGCTGGCGGATAGTAGGCAGCGAGCTTTGCCTCGTCACCGTGGCCTGCGGACAGATAGGCGGCGACGAAGAGGCTCGCGAAGCCAGCCGCGCCCTGGCCGCCACTCGCAGCCGGTACGGACGGGGCCGTCTTCGGCGCCAGGGCCGCGGACGTTGCAGGCACCGACAGGTAGGCGAGCGCGCCCAGGAGCGGCCCCAGCGCGATCAGACCCCAGACGAGCCATCGCACCAGCGCGGCCGAGTTGGCCTGGGCGCCGGTCGACCAGCCACCGACCCAGCCGGCGTCCTGCTGGTCCTCGGGCTCCTGAGCACCCGCCTGCTGCGCCTCCTCCAGTGCGGCCGGCTTCCGGCGTCCGGTGCGCACCAGGCTCATGCCGTACCCCCGGCCGAGCGCAGCGTGTGACCGGCCAGCTCCGCGATCCGGATCCGCAATTCCGCTTCGGGGCGACGGCGGAACGCGGCGAGCGCGGCAAGGACCCGCTCGGCGTCCTCGTCGAGGAAGGCGCGGAGCTTCTCGTACGTGCCGGTGTCGAAGGGGCGGGCGACGAGGGCGGCCCCGAGGTGGATGAGCTGACGCTGCGCGCGGGTGACGCGCTCCTCGTCCGCGTCCAGCGACGGTGCGGCGGCGACTGTGGTCAAGGCACATCTCCAAAGGGGGGAGCGGACGGTGGCCGGGGCGGTGCTCCAGGTCATGCCGCGGCCTTGGGCCGGATGGACGCCGAGAGGCGGGCCAGGGCGCGGGAGCGGCGGCGCTGCCAGGCGCCGGGCGTGGTGCCGACGCGGGCGGCCGCCTCGGCGTCCGGGGTGCCGCCGCTGATGTGGTGCCAGGCCAGCGCCTGCGCGTCGGCGATGGACAGGGCGCCGTCGCGCACCGCGTCGAGGAGGAGCTCCAGGAGCTCCATCCGGACCGGGTCGGCGTCGTCGTCGGCCGGGCCCGCGTGGAGGCCGGCTTCCGCGGCGGCCGCGCGCACCGTGCGGGCGCGGGCGATCTCGTACGGGCCCGCCGCCGGGTCGGCGATGTCCTCCGCGGCCGAGAGGTCCTCCCCCGCCAGCATCTGCTCGGCGGCGAGGTCGGCCAGGACCTGGCGCAGGGTGTCCAGCGTGAGGTTGGCGGCGGGCCGGCCGGGGCGGAGGTGGATGCGGCCGGAACGGGCCACCTCGTATACAGCGGCCACGGTCGCGTGACCGACGGCGTCGCGGGTGCGGCCGCCGGTGGATCGAACCTGTCCGCGGGTAATGCGGCTGACGGCGGGGAGCATCGCCTGGACGATGATGCGTCCGGCGAGTGCGGCCGATCGGTCACGTCCGGCGGCGCGCTGAAGGAGGGCGCGCAGGACGGCATCGGTCAACGCATCGGTCACACCGTCGGCCGTCGGGCGGAGCGCGGCGAGGAGCTGGGCGGACGACAGGGAGCCGGCCCAGGAATCGGTCACGGCCGCGACCGCGTCGGTCAGGTGGCCGCCGGTCACCCAGTCGGTCACCGCATCCTGGACGGCGGGGTCCGCGCACAGCGCGGCCCAGTCGGCATCCAGACGGTCGAAGAACCCGCCACCGTGGGCGGGGTGCAGCACGTCGTGCACGGCACGTCTCCTTTCGGATCTCGTGCCGTACACACTCCTCACAGCGGCTTACCCAAAGGCTTGCCCAGCGCCCCAAAAGACCAGTTGGGAGGCTTGCCCGCTGACTGGGCAAGCCTCCCGTGACCGATCGGGCAAGCCTGGTGGAAGGGTGGGCAAGCCCCCTCGAGACCGGTCCGTGCAACCCGGGCAAGCCCCCCAAGGGGGTGGGCAAGCCCGGGATTAGGGTGCGGAGGCTTGCCCGCGGTGCCAGGGCGAGGGCGCAGTGGACGGGTGAACGGTGGCCGCGGATCGGTCATGACTGGTGACCGGTGGGGCCTGGATCGGTCATCGGTCACCGGGTCGGTCACTGATCGATCGGTCACAGCCGCGGGTAACCCTGAGGACCGTTTACCGGTAAACGATGACCGGTCCCGGCGCCCCCGAAGGGGTGGTCCGGTCAGCGCCCGACGGAGCGGAGGTGCGCCCGGCCCTACTGCTTGCGCTGCTCTTCCAGGTGCCGGGTCGCATCGATGACCCGACGCTGACCGGTCTTCGGAGAGACCCCCAGGCGCCGTCCGACCTCAGCCCCTGACAGCCGGATGCTGGCGTCCTCGGCTTCGGCCAGCCAGGCGGCCACTTGCTCGATCTCGCGCTGGATCGGATCGTCCTCGGCCGGCTCGTCGCCGCTCTGCTGCCTCGGAACGCGAGCAGTCGCCTCACCGGTCGCGGTCACATCCGCCATCCAGTCCTGCGGCTCCTCAGAGCTCACCGGCGCCCCCGGGGCCGACTGCCCGGACGGCCGGCCCGCCGGGCCTTCGAGGCCGCCGCCGAACGCGGAAGCCGTCGGCGCCAGCACCGCCCCGGACGACACCGGCGTCTCTTCGAGCGGCTTGCCCGCAAGACCACGAAGGCTGAGCTGCTCCCCGAAAAAGGGCTGCGGCTCAACGGCGGTGTCCGGATCGGAACCTGCCGCGGTCGGGGCGGCGAGCAGTTCGGCCGTCGGTGCCTCGTCTACCGGAAGCCCCTCCCGGCTCTCGGATTCCCCGGCCTCGGCTTGCCGGAGTTCGGCGAGCACCGGCTCCAGGAGCCCGCCCGGCAGGAGTCCCCCCGTAACCGGATCGGTCAGGCCGTAGTCGCGGGCGAGGAAGCCCGCGAACTGCTCCGCCGAGGGCATCGTTCCGCACTGCGCGATGAAGTACCGGGCAGCCAGGAACAGGTCGATCAAGGCCGGCTCAGACACCTCAGGCCAAACGCCATCGCTGACTTCTGCCGTTGTCTCTGCCAACCGGAATGATTCCGTCGCAGGCACAGGCTCATGCTCGACGGGGCGCTGGCGGGCCGTCGGCAGCTCAGGCGCCTCGAGCAGCGCCGTCAGTTCCGGCTCGGGGCGGGAGGGCAGCAGCACCGGGCTGAGTCCTGCGGCGGTCAGCCCTTCGGAGGCGGTGCGCACCAGCGGTACCCCGATCTTGGCCAGCTTCAGCGGCATCAGCGCCTCCACCGGAGCCTTCCGCCGCCATGACCGGCCGTACCGCGCCTGCAGCCGGGCCTGGTAGATCAGCCGGTC
>NZ_JBIAVJ010000044.1:0-42185 GCF_042894025.1 Streptomyces sp. NPDC001549 | reverse complement strand
CCGCCCGGGCTCCCTGCCGCCCCCGCCCCCGGTTCGGGGGGCCCCCCCCGCCCCCTCTCCCCCCCCCCCTCGCGGGGCGGGGGCGCGGTTTTTGGGGGGGGGGGGGGGGGCCCGCGGGGCCCGGCGCCCCGCCCCCGTCTGCATGCGGTTGTTCAGACTCCGACGCCGAAGTCTGCGGCGATGCCGGACAAGCCGGAGGCGTAGCCCTGGCCGACGGCGCGGAACTTCCACTCCGCGCCGCTTCGGTAGAGCTCACCGAAGACCATCGCGGTCTCGGTCGAAGCGTCCTCGGATAGGTCGTAGCGGGCGATCTCCGCACCGCCGGCCTGGTTGACGACGCGGATGAAAGCGCCCCTCACCTGGCCGAAGCTCTGGCTGCGGGCCTCGGCGTCGTGAATGGAGACCGGGAAGACGATCTTTTCGACGTCGGCGGGCACGGTGGCGAGGTCGACCTTGACGACCTCGTCGTCCCCCTCGCCCTCACCGGTGAGGTTGTCGCCGGTGTGCTCGACGGAGCCGTCGGGGCTCTTGAGGTTGTTGTAGAAGACGAAGTGCTGGTCGGAGGGGACCTTCCCGGAGGCGTTCACCAGGAGCGCGCTGGCATCGAGGTCGAAGTCGACCCCGGTGGTCGTCCGGACGTCCCAGCCCAGGCCGACCAGCACGGCGGTCAGGCCCGGGGCCTCCTTGCTCAGCGAGACGTTTCCGCCCTTGGACAGGCTCACACCCATGTCGTGACTCCCATTCGGTGTCCCCGCGGCCCCGGCTGGCGCGCCCGTACCGTCGGATCAAGACGAATCTACAACACTGTAGAAGTATATTGGTGGGAGTTCGGCCGGTGTGGCGGCTTCGCGGAGGCGGACCGTTCGCGGTCCGCCGAGCAGTCGGCCGGTGGATCAGTACGATGAACCGCCACGCCGCGTCGGGTGAGGCCATGAGGCGGGAGGTTGACGGCATGACGGTGAAAGACTCGAGCGGTGCCGACCCGTCCCCCCGCCGGGGGCAGGGTGAACTGGAGGGCCAGGTACTCGCCGCGCTGTGCCAGGCGCCGGGGCCGGTCACGGCCGGCTGGGTCCAGGAACGCCTGGGCGGCGGCCTGGCCTACACGACGGTGATGACGATCCTGACCCGGCTGCAGGCCAAGGGCGCTGTGGCGAGGGAGCGGGTGGGCCGGTCGTTCGAGTGGATGGCGGTCGCCGACGAGGCCGGGCTGGCCGCTCTGCGGATGCGCAAGGTCCTGGATGCCGAGAGCGACCGGCAGGCCGTCCTGGCCAGCTTCGTGACCGCCCTCACGCCCGGGGACGAGGAGCTGCTGCGGGAACTGCTGGGCAAGGCGTCCGAGGCGGGGGAAGACTGAGGGACATGGGAATTTTCGTGTTCCTGCCGCTGGTGCTGCCCTTAACGGCGTGGCCGATCGCACGCCTGGCCGGGCATCATCTGCACCCGCGTACCGCGACGTGGCTGCTGACCGGCGCCGCGGCGGTGCTGGCGGTGTGCAGCACGCTGTGCCTGGCGCTGCTGATGGTGGTGGGGACCGCGCAGCTGCCCGGCAACCCGTTGCCGGACGGCTGGTCCGACCCGGAGGTGCGCGAAGCGGTCCCGTACGACGAGGTCGCCGGCAAGGCCGCCATCCCCGCGCTCCTCGCGGTGATCGCCTCGTGTACGTCGGCGGCGTGGCGCCACCGGCGCGTACGCCGACGCAGCCAGCGCGCACTTGCCGGGCTGCCCGCCACCCCGGTGGCCGTGCTGCCCGATGAGGTTCCGTACGCCTACGCGCTGCCCGGCTCGCGCCGTGACCGGATCGTGGTGAGCACGGGCATGCTGGCCGCGCTCTCCTCCCGCGAGCGCCGGGCACTGTTCGCGCACGAGCGTGCCCACCTCGCGGGGGGCCACCACCGGTTCCTGCTGGCCGTCCAGCTCGCCGCCCGCGCGAACCCGTTCCTGCGGCCGCTGAGGTCGGTGGTGGCCTACACCGCCGAGCGGTGGGCCGATGAGGACGCGGCGGCCAGGGTCGGCAGCCGCCGTACGGTGGCGGTGGCGATCGGCAAGGCGGCGCTGATCAGCCGCGGCGCCCCGCTGGCCACGCTGCCCGCGTTCGCGGCGGCGGGACCGGTGCCGAGCAGGGTCGCCGCACTGCTGGGGCCCGCCCCTGCCTCCAGCCGCTGGCCGTCGGTGTTCACCGCGGTGGGCGTGGCCACGTGGGGTGCGGCGGCCGGCACAACGGTGTCCGCACTGTCCTCGGCGAACTCCGCCGTCACCCTGTTCTTCATCCTCCACGCCGCCACACCGCTATGACCTGGCCCGGGGACGCCTGACGCGGCTGCCCCTGGTGGCGTGGGTGCGGCCTGCGAGAGAACCTGGGAGGACGAAGCGTGGGCCCAGCCCCGCAGCAGGAGCTGCGGGAAGAGGAGAGGCAGGGCGATGTCCGGTCCGGTCGTGGTCGGGGTGGACAGCTCGCCCTACGCCATGGCCGCCGTGGACGCCGCCGCACGGGAAGCACTGCTCAGAGGAGCGGAGCTGCATGTCGTGCACGCCTTCGTCTGGCCCGCCATGCACGTCCCACCCGGCGCCTCACCTCTCGGACCGCCCGGCGGAGGAGTGCGGGATCTGGTCGAGCACCTGCTTCACGAAGCGGTCGACCGGGCCCAGGCTGCAGCCCCAGGAGTGCGGACCACCAGCGCGGTGATGCCCGGCGAGCCGGTGGCCGCCCTGGAAGCGGAGTCACGCACGGCTCAGCTCGTGGTGGTGGGCCACCGTGGTACGGGCGGCATCCGAGGGCTTCTCCTGGGGCGGTGCTTCCGGCACGGAGCCGCGTGGTTACGTGAGTTCCTCGCCTTCGCCGCGTCCGGGCAGGCGTGTCGCAGGCGACTCGGACGGCGTGGGCGGGGCGGGCGTGGGGGTGGTGGAGCGGGCGGTGCCGAGCAGGAGCAGCGCGGCGCCGAGGGCGGCCACCGGGGTCACCAGCACGAACGCAGCCGCTCCCAGCGCGTCCGCGATGACGGCTCCGCCCGCCGCGCCGAGGGCGAAGCCGACCGTCGTACAACTGGTGGCCCAGCCCTGGGTCTCGTGCTCGTTGCCGGCCGGCCCCGTCGTGCCGACGACCGTGTACAGGCGTGCGAAGGCTGAGCCGATCGTCACACCGGTGAGCGGACAGACGATCAGCACCAGGACCGGGCCGACCGTCATCGCGAAGGCGAGCAGCAGAGTGCCCGCGGCGAACACGCCCACCAGGGCGGGAGGCATCCAACGGTGCGAGGTGGAGTGCGTGCCGAGGATGAGGGCTCCCACGATGCTGCCCAGCGAGAGGGCGGCGAGGAACCAGCCGCTGTAGCCGACGGCATCGTTCTGCTGGGCGTAGAGCGGCAGCACCACTTCGACCGCGGACAGCGCGCCGCCGAACAGGAACAGGGCGGCCAGTACCCGCAGCAGCGGTCTGGACCGCAGTGGCCCCCGCCAGTCCCTCGCCGTCGGAGCCAGCGTGCGAGGGATCTCGCGCACGGTGCACATCAGAACGACCGCTACGGCCATCAACACGCTGGACACAACGAACGGTGCGACAGGCGAGGCGCTGGTGGACAGCCAGGTCGCCAGGACGGGCCCGGCGATGAGGGTGACGTCGATGAGCGCGGATTCCAGGGAGTTCGCCGAGGCGCGCGCCCATTCGCCCGCCGCCGCGACCCAGTAGCCGCGGATCAGGATGCTCACCGGCGGAAAGCACAGACCGAGCAGGGCCACCGAGGCCATCACCACCCACAGGGGGAGCCGGTGCGCCGCGGACGCCATCAGGCCGGCCGTGGCCGTGAGATAGCCGATCAGGAAGAGGGTGACCACCACGGGTACCCGGTGGCGGTCGGCGAGCCGGCCGCGCAACGGGCTGCTCGCCGCGTTCGCCACCACCATGATGCTGACGGCCAGGCCGGCGGCGGCGTAGGAGTAGCGGGGCGCGAGCAGGAGCAGTGCGCTGACGGCGAGCATGTTGTACTGCAGTTTCGACGCCACGCTCGCGGCCGCCAGGCGCCCGCCGCCGGGAGCAGTCAGAAGCATCCGGTACGTGCCGAGAAGCCCCGGTGCAGGACGGCCGGTGGAAGTTTTGGTCGTGCTCACGCGGTCACCGCTCCCCTGCGGAGCAACGGGTGGAAGTGGGCCGGACGTCTGTCCGCATCCCGGCGATGCGGTCCGGGCAGCGGGCGGGACTGCCCCCTGGATTGTCGGTGTGGTGCACGGTTTCCTCTCTGGGGCCTTCGTCTCTGGGCGCGGCGAGCAGGCTCTCCACCTTCAGCGCAACTCGGCGGCAAGGTCGAAGACCGCTTCGTGGGCGTCTCGACATCGGTCGTGTCCAGGATGGTGGGCCACAGGTCCACACCGTGCGGCGGTACGAGGCCGGTGCCCGCGTGCGGCTCGGTGAGCAGGGCGGTGACCGGGAGCCGACCTGAGACCGGACCGGGCAGCCGCGGCTGTTTTGCGGTCCGGCCCGATGGTCACGACCGTTGCGCCTCGGTGTGGTCGGCGGGCCTGCGGGCGATCTCCAACGACACTTCCGCACGGATCGTCGCGAGGGTGCGGAGCACCGCGTCACCGTCGCTGCCCGACACGTAGAACCCCAGCGGGATGTTCATGCCGCTGCTGGTGACCGGGACCAGGTCGCCCGGCTGGTAGCCGATGAGCACCTCGTCTATGCCGTCCAGGGCGTCCACGGCGTCGAGTCCGTGGATGGCGGACAGCGTTCCGGGCTCATCGTCATTGCGGATGGCCAGGGCCCCGTAGCTGCCGTGGAAGGCGACCGGGGCGTCGAACGTCGCGGGCCGCTCTCCCAGGAAGCAGCTCAGGCCGTCGGCGAAGGGGTTCAGGTCGGTGTGCTTCTCCCACATGCCGACCACCGGGCCGCCCGGGAGGCGCGAGGCGATCTCCATCAGGTGCACGCCGTCCTCGGCGCACTTGACTTCGGTGTGGCTGGGCCCGTGCTCGATGCCGTACGCGTCCAGGGCCTGGCGCACGTACCGCTCGACCTCGTGCCAGCGTGGGTGGCTCTCGTCGATGCGGACGCTGTCCCAGATGGGGAAGTCGTAGTCGCGGTCGTCGGGCTGGCGGTATTGCCACATGTCCACCAGGCGGTGCTCGCCGCCGAAGCTGTAGAAGTTCGCCTGGATCTCCGGGCCCCGGACGTACTCCTCGACCAGCCACTCCCGGATGGGCCTGTCGAAGGCGTCGTGGGTCTCCAGGTGGTTCAGATCGCACAGGGCCTCGGCATCGCGGAGGAGGGTCACGCCCTTGGCGGCGGAGCCGAGAGTGGGCTTGAGGATCGCCGGGAACCCGATCTCGTGTGCGGCGGCGGCGATGTCCGACACGGAGCGCACGCGGCGGAATTCGGGTATGCGCAGCCCGGCTCGGTGGGCACGTTCACGCATGGCGGCCTTGTTGCGTCGCGCCCAGGCCAGAGTGTGGTCGTTGCCGGGCAGGCCCAGCAGGGCTGCGATCCGGTCGGCGATGTGGGTGCTGACCTCCAGCGCCGGAATGACGGCGCGGATGCGGAGACCGGCGCGGCGCAGCTCGCGGACGGCTGTCAGCGCGGCCTGCTCGGCCTCCTCGGCGGTCTCGGGGGCTCCGGTGTCGTTGACTTCGCCGTACAGCGTCACGTCGTCGCCGTCGGCGTGGCTGTCCCTCGTCGTGGTGTAGGTGCACGTGTAGAAGGAGACGACGAGGTATCCGGCGGCGCGGGCGGCGGTCTTGTAACCGGCGGTGGTGCGGCTCGGGTCGACCAGCAGTACTGCGGGACGGTCGGTTGTCATGGGCGTGGGCTCTCTGTTCGGCTCGGCGAGTGTGGAGGGTTCAAGGGGTTCGGGACATCGGGAGATGTGCTGAGGCGCTTGTGGTCATGCGGCGCTGCGGTGTTCCCGGAAGGGGTGGTCCGGCAGGAGCGAGTCGTACGGCTCTCCGGGCACGTCGGCCGTCCTCGGCCCCGGGTGGCAGCGGCGGTTCGAACAGGGCGGGTTTCGGCGCTGTTGAGTGCATGGGAGGTCTCCCCTGGTAGCCCCGTCAGGTCTGCTGCTGGAGGAGCTCGGGGTGGTGCCGGGCGATGACCTCTGGGAAGGCGCGCAGCATGCCACGCATGGTGTTGCTGCCGTAGCTCGATGTCAGTGGGTTGGCGGGGTCGTGCACCACGCCGGCCGCTTCGCGGACGAACCGGGTGGGCAGCGGCTGCATCGTCGCTTCGAGACGCGGGTTGTAGAAGAAGGGCGCCGAGTAGCGGTTCACACCGGATGCGGGGCTGACGACCCGGTGCGTGGTGGCTCGCAGGTAGCCGCGGGTGGCGACCTCCAAGAGCTCGCCCAGGTTCACGACGAAGGCGCCGGGGATCACCGGAACGTCGACGAAATCGCCCTCGTCGACGGACACCTGGAGGCCGCCGTGCTCGTCCTGGAGCAGTAGCGTGAGCAGTCCGTAGTCCTTGTGCACACCGATTCCCTGGTCGGAGTTCCCGCCGCCGTCGCGGCCGGGGTAGTGCAGGAGTTTGAAGTGCACGTGCGGGTCGGGCGAGACGACGTGGTCCAGGAAGTCCGCCGGTGCCTCGAGCGAGGCGAGGATCAGTCGGAGCAGGCGCTGTGACACTCGGGTGAGCGCTGAGATCCAGTCGATGGTCGCCGACCGGAGCTCGGGCATGCCCTGCGGCCACTGGTTCGGGCCTGCCAGCCAGAGGTAGCCGGGATCGTCCGGGCCGCGGGGTACCTGCTTCTCCTGTTCGGGGCCGATGTCCAGCTGCGCTCGCTGGTCCGGCCTGCCCTGGGTGAGCTCGCGGCCGACTTCCGAGTAGCCGCGGAAATGGGGGGAATTGAGGATGCTCAGCTGCTCCAGCTCGGACTGGGGCAGGGCGAAGAAGTCACGCGCCAGCTGCAGCATCCGATCGGCTCCTTCCACTTCGTGGCCGACGAGTTGGAAGAAGCCGATCTCGTGGATGGCCGAGCGCAGACTGTCGAGGAACGCCGCGCGGGCCTCGGGACCACGGTCCGCATCCCTGAGATCGAGGACGGGAAAGACGTCGGACATGTGATTCCTTACTGTGTCGTGGAAGGGGTGACGGCAGGGAGGGCCGCTGTCATGGTCAGACCGAGCCGGTCCGCGCGTTCGCCCGCCGAACGGATGGCTGCCTCCGCACCGTTGGACGACGGCCCTGAGCCGTGGTCAACGCTGGAGACCGGGGCGCCGCCGTCATGGCCTCAGAGGGCGGTGCCGTGTTCGCGGAACAGGCTGTCCAGCAGGAGCTTGTCGTGTTCCTCCCCCTCGCCCAGACGCCTGATCACGAGCAGGCAGGGAACTCCGAACTCACCGCCGGGAAACATCCGCAGGCGGGTCGAGCTCACACACACCGACCAGGCTGGCGCCTGTCCGCGCGGCAGTTCCTCTCCGGTGTCCGCATCGAACACGCGCGTGCTGCCCGTCAGCAGCACGCCGGCGCCCAGCTTTGCCCCCCGCCGTACACGGGCTCCCTCGACGATCACCGAGCGGGATCCCACGAATGTCTCGTCCTCCACGACGACGGGGGCGGCACCCGGCGGCTCGAGAACGCCACCGATGCCGACGCCTCCCGACAGATGCACGTTGCTGCCGATCTGTGCGCAGGAGCCCACCGTCGCCCAGGTGTCGACCAGTGTTCCGGCTCCGACGTGGGCTCCGATGTTGACGTAGGACGGCATCAGCACCACTCCGGGCGCCAGATGGCTGCCCCAGCGTGCGATCGCGCCCGGCGCCACCCGCACTCGGTCGAAGCGCCGTTTCAGCGGAAGGCGATCCTGGTACCGGAAGGGCCCGGCCTCCGACGTCCGCATGCTCAGCACCCTGAAAGCCAGCAGGATCGCGCGTCGAGCCCGCTCGTCCACCACGACCTCGTCGCTGGCCTGGTCCACGGCGGCCACCCGTGCGGCACCGCTGTCGAGCAGGTCGATGGCCTCGGTGACGGTACGGCGGGCTGCGTCGTCCGTGGGTGAGAGGTCGGCGCGCCGCTCCCACAGCTCATCGATCGCCTCCGGGACGGGACTGCTGCGAGAGACGGAGAAGGGGGTTGCGTCGGCCGTCCGGCCGTGATGCTGGGGCATGAGGCCTCCGTAGGTTGTGAGGCGGCCCGGGAGGGCCGGATGTGGCTGATGAGGACTTGCCTTCAGCGGCTTCTCCGGGGCCGCCCGTCACACAAGCGGCCAGACCTCGTCACTGAGACTCCTGAGATGCCGTGTCGGACGGATCAGCACTGCGCCGCCGGGCCGCGGCAGGGCGCAGCAGCGCCAGCCGGGAGGCGATCGCCGACAGGTCGTGAACGGCCGCGATGCGGACGTATCCGTCGCCGCGAGGCCCGAACTCGCTGCCCGGTGTCACGACCACACCGGCGTGCGCGGCTGCATGGTGGGCAAATGCACGTCCCCCGTCCTCGGGCACGGCCACCCACGCGAACAACCCTCCTCCGGGAGAAGCACACGGCAGTCCCAGGGCGTTGAGCCGGTCGACCAGGTCCGAGACCCGGCGCGCGTTGCGGGACCGCTGCTCCGCGGCATGCCGGTCGTCGGCGAGCAGGCTCGCGGCGAACTGCTGGGAGGCCGCCGCGGCCATGAGGCCCCCCTGCCTGCGGCGGTGTACGAGTCCGGCGACCAGCGTAGGGTCGCCGGCGTAGAAGCCGACTCGGAGTCCGGGTGCGTTCGACCGCTTGGACAGGCTGTGGACGGTGAGCACACCGTCCAGGCCGCCGCGCAGCACGGTCCGCGGTTCGTGGCACCAGGTGGTCTCGGCGTACGCCTCGTCGGACACCACGAGCACGCCGTGTGCACGCCCCCACGCAGCGACCCGGTCCAGGTCCTCGACGACCCCTGTGGGGTTCGCGGGACTGTTGACCCACAGGCACAGTGCGCGGCTCACCACATGCGGCGCGATGCGGTCCAGGCGGATACGGAACGTCTCGTCGACGGGGACGCGGTGGACCCGCAGCCCTGCCAGCCGGGCGCCGAACGCGTACGACGGATAGCCCAGGGCCGGGATCAGCACGGTGTCACGCCCGGCGCCCCTGGCGTGTTGCTGTGTCAGGTCCCGGAGGAACAGCGGGAGCGTGGAGATGAACTCCTTGGATCCCACACAGGCCGCAACCGCCTCCGGCGGAACGGCGACTGCGTACCTGCGGAGCAGATACCCGGTGATCGCGTCGCGCAACTGCGGGGTACCGGCACTCGGCGGATATGCGGCGGCCACCCGGGCGCGGGGCTGGCGGGACGGATGCGCCGCACCCGGGACCCGCGGCTGAGGGTCGCAGGGAATCCCGAGCGACAGGTCCAGGGGCCTGTGCCCGGACGCCCCGGCCAGAGCCAGCGCTTCGTCCCTGCTCCACGACCGGGCGCCGCTCATGTGACACCGGGCGCCGCGAGCCTGGCCGGTGTGCAGTCCAGTGTGGCGAAGTAGTCCTGCTGGCTCTCCGCCCTCCGGATCCGCTCGATGCTGCCGTCCGGGTGCAGCAGCAGCTCCTGGGGCCGCAGCCGGCCGTTGTAGGTGAACCCCATCGAATGGGCATGAGCCCCGGTGTCGTGGATGAGCAGGAGGTCGCCCTCGGACACGGCGGGCAGAGCACGCTGCCGGGCGAACTTGTCGTTGTTCTCGCAGAGCGAACCGACGACGTCGACCACCTCGCAGGGCCGGCCGGCGGAGTCGTGAACGGTGATGTGGTGGTAGGCCGACTCATAGAGGGCCGGACGCATCAGGGCACTCATGCTGGCGTCGACCCCGACGAACTCCCGGAACTTGCTCATCCTGTTCAGTACCCGGGTCACCAGGACGCCGTGCGGCCCGGTGACGAAGCGCCCGCTCTCGAAGCACACGCGAGGCCGGGTCACGCCATGACGCTTCTCCCATTCCTCGAGGCGGCCGCGGATCCTGCCGGCGAGCTCGGCGAGGGCGAACGGCCGCTCGTCAGGGCGGTACGGAATGCCCAGCCCGCCACCGAGGTTGACGAAGCCGACCTCGATGCCGAGCTCGGCGCGCAGCCGTACGGCCTGATCCAGGAGGAGGTCGAGCGTCAGCAGGAACGGTTCCAGTGTCAGATATCCCGAGCCCAGCATCATGTGCAGGCCGAAGGACTCGACCCCCAGCCGCTGTGCCCGCGCGCACACCTGAGCCAGCCGGTCGGCGGGGATACCGAACTTGGCCGACTCGGCGTCCCCGAGACGGGAGTCCAGGATCCCCTGCCGGTCCTTGCCCGGATGGACCCGGAAGCACAGGGTGCGGGGAACGTCGGGCAGGGCGGCGAGCTTGTCGAGCACGGCCTCGTCGTCCACGTTGACGAGTGCGCCGCTGCCGACGGCGGCTTCGAGCTCCGCGGAGCTGGTGTTGTTCGAGGTGAAGCAGATGTCATGACCGCTCGCACCAGCCTGGCGGGCGAGGGTGAGTTCGGGCAGGGAGCTGCAGTCGAACCCGAAACCGCGATCGGCGAGGATCTTCAGAGCTGCCGGGTTCGGAAGGGCCTTGACCGCGAAGTATTCGCGGTAGGGGGTGCCCGCGAAGGCCTGGTCGAACTCGTCGCAGGTGTCCTTGATGCCCTGCACGTCATACAGGTGGAACGGAGTACCGAAATGCTCCGCGGCCCGCGTCACCACCGAGCCGAGACGTCGCTCGAACGACGAGCTGATCGGCATGGAGGCTCCTTTCCTTGTCGTGGGCGACGGGCTCAGTGCCCGATGGTCGCCGTGATGACGGCACGCGCACGCTCGCCCGACAGGGGGCGTTCGTAGAGGAAGGTCTCGGTGGTGACCTCGGAGAACCCGGCGGCGAGGGCTTCGTCGCGGATATACCGGGCGGACAGCCAGTGGAACCCGTCGACGCCGGGGGCGCACTGGGCTGCACTGCCGTCCTGGGTGCTGTCGTTGGAAGCGATCAGGGTCCCCCTGCCGGTCGCGTTCCCACTCAGCCAGGTGCGGATCCGCGTCAGCGTGGGGGACAGGCCGTGCTTGGCGGTGTAGAGGTGGCCGAGGAGGCCGTCCATGTAGATGACCGGCCAGTCCCCTTCGGGGGACCAGGTGGTCACGTCGCCCTGCAGCGCGTCGACGCCCTTCGCCTTGGCCATCGCGACTGCTTCGGGCATTGCATCGACGGCGAGCACGCGATAGCCGCCTTGAGCGATGTCGCTCTCCACAGCGGCGTTGCCGCTGCCCAGGCTCAACAGCCTTGACGTCCCGTGGTCTTTGAGCGCGCCGACGAGCTTGTCCTGCATCCATTCGCGATAGGCGGAGGAGTACGTGGAGGGTGTGACCGAGTCGCCGCGCGCTTCACCGCGCTCCCATATCTCGAAGAGATTCGGCTCTCCGTCGCTGCGCGGAAGGTAGAACCGCATCAGATCGTTGATGCCGGCATTTGTCGAAGTCATTTGATGTCACCCCTTCTGAGGGACAGAAGTCATGGAGTTATTCCTGCTGAGTGGTCGTCGGCCGGCTACCAGCGCGGCGCGTTTCCGGAGGCGTGTGCCAGGGTCTGCAGGTGGCTGCGTTCCGGGCCGTCCTTCTGGAATACGCCGCCGAACACGGCGGAGGTCATCAGCGCGCCCGTCCGGATGCCACGCATGGTCATGCAGAGGTGTTCCCCCCTGCCGATCACCGCGACGTCCGGGGACCCGGTGATGTCCTCGATCTCCTTGGCGATATCAGCCACGAGCCGCTCCTGGACCTGCAACTTGTGGGCGTGCTTGTGGGCGATGCGGCCGAATTTGGACAGGCCGAGAAGGTTCTTGGCACTGCGGTAGGCGATATTCAAGGTGCAGTTGAAAGGTAGGAGGTGGTGTTCGCACAGCGACCAGACACGCATGTCGGACACGAACACCAGCTGGTCCTCGCTGACGCTGTCGAACAGTGTCTCGACCTTGCCGGCTTCATAGTCGATGAACTCCCGCCACCACTGTGCGTAGCGGCGGGGGGTGTCGACCAGTCCTTCGCGGTCCGGGTCCTCTCCAATGGCCACGAGTAGCTGCCTGGCAATCGTTTCCAGAGAATCAGGGTAGATCTCGGACCCGTTCGGAGCATCGGTCGAACGAAGGGGTTCAAGGGTGCTTGCCATCTCATACTCCTCGTCTGTCGCCCCAGGCGAGCACGTGCAGACGGGTGGAGAGGTTCCATCCGCGCTGAACCACCTCGCCCGCGATGTTGCCGAGATGTCGTGTGACATCCGGCTGGTTCTTTCCTTCAGGCATGATCCAGACAGGCGTCAGCCCCAAGCGTTCCTGCAGGGCGGCGACTTCGGTCAGGTCATGGTGCGACCTGCACACGAATTTGAACGCGACCCCGGGGGTCTTCTGCAGCGTCTTCAGGGCGTTCGGCTTGATGCGACGACTCTCGGGTTCCCCGGAGTGCGCGAGTTTCGGGGACACGTTGAAACGAACGCCGAGTCCAACGAGTTCATCCGTCGGCACGATGGTTCCGTTGGTCTCGATCTCCACCGATATGCCGTGGTCACGCAGGGACCGCACGAGCGGGATGAGTCGCTTCTGCTGCTGCAGAGGCTCGCCGCCGCTGATGACGATGAGGGCGACATCCATGGCGAGCAGGCTCTCCAGCACCTCGTCCGTCGTGCGCCGGGTCAGTTCCTTGCGCGGGTCGTAGGCCCGGCCCTCGTCGCTGACCCCCTTCCAGTCCCAGGTGTAGGGGGTGTCGCACCACCGGCACGACAGATTGCATCCCCCGAGACGAACGAAGGCACAGCGCTGGCCCGACGAGGGGCCCTCTCCCTGCACGGTGGGACCGAAAACCTCGTTCACGACGATGGTCGATGTCATGACACTCCCGCTCCGTCAGTCGATCGAAGCGGGCTCAGGGCCTGTACTCCGCCCATGTCTTGGGGGTTTCCGATATGCGGACCGCTGAGATCTCCCGAAATCGCTCGGACCACACCGTGTAGATCCACATCGCCATGTTCTCGGCGGACGGGTTGCAGTCGGGGATCACGTCGTTCAGATGCCGGTGGTCAAGTTCTGCATCGATCCACTTCTTGAAGTCGGAGAGGTCGCCGTAGTCGCGCACGAATCCGGCGGTCGTCAGTTCGTTCACGGCGGCCGACAGCTCCAGTTGAACGATGTAGTTGTGGCCGTGCAGGCGCGCGCACTGGTGGTCCTGGGCCAGGTGATCCAGGCGGTGACTTGCTGAGAAGGCAAATTCCTTGGTGATGCGGAACACGAACATCAGTCCCTTGCGTAGACGGTGGGGTCTTGAACGTTGGCCTTCTCGAATGAGGTCCGGCGGTCGTAGCAGGTCGCGCAGACCCCGCATTGCTCATCACCCCCGCGGAAGCAGCTCCAGGTCTCCTGCCACGGGACGCCGAGTGCTTCGCCGAGGAGGATGACCTTGTGCTTGGGCATGCGGATGAACGGGGCGATGACGGCGAGGTTTTCGGGGGCGAAGCCCGCACACGCCACGCGTTCCATCGCATTGAAGGCGGCGAGGAATTCCGCCGAGCAGTCCGGTCCGGTGTCGGCATCGCCGGCCACGGTGCCGATAGCAACGTTGTCAGCCCTCTCCGCTGCCGCCTTCGCGAAGGCGACGGAAAGAAGGATGACATTCCTGTTCGGCACCACGTTGACCACACCGGATACTTCGCCGCCGTGGTCCGGCACCCCGACTTCGCTGTCGGTCAGCGCGTTGCCGGGAAGCAGTGTCCCGATCGAATGCAGATCGGTTACCTCGTGTGGTGTGTTGAGTCGTCGGGCCGTTCGCCGGGCGAACTCGTGCTCCTTGCGATGGCGCTGGCCGTAGTCGATGGACAGCAGGGACAACCGATGTCTCTCTGCATGAAGATGGTGGGCGAGAACGACCGAATCCATCCCACCGGAAATGACGGCGACTGTTCGATCCATGCTCGTTTCTTCTCCTTGGTGCGGGGGAGGGGAGAGAATGTCCGGCCGCTCGGTGCGGACACGAGCTCTTCTCTCGCAGATACTCTCGCCGCATTGGCTAATGACGCACTAACGGGATGCTGTTGGTTGCGTTCCGGGATCACTCCCGCTTGCGGCGGGCGGTCTTTCGGGTCGTGGTCAAGCGGCGGGAGGACAATTTCGCCGCTGGCCGGTCCGGTGGGCGGTACTGCAGCAGCAGCCTGTGTCGTGCCCCGACCGCCGGCCCGGGTCCTGGTTCGCTCCCGAGTCACGCTGCCCCGGACTCGCGGTATTCGACCGGAGCACGGCGGCGTGTGTCTGCCGCAGTTCTGCTCCGGGATCAAGCCCGAGTTCCTCCGCGAGACGCCTTCGTACGGCTTCGTACACCTCCAGGGCGTCGACCTGGCGACCCGCCGCGTGCAGACAGGCCATCAGCTGCGCTGCCAGGCCCTCACGCAACGGATGCAGGCCGAGTGCGTCCCGAAGGCCCGCCACGGCCTCCGACGGCCTCCCGATACGGCGCAGGCGTTCGGCCAGCGACTCCCAGGCGTCCAGACGCGCGTCCTCCCAGGGGGTGGTGAGGTCATGCCAGGCGCTCGTTCCCGCCAGGTCGGGCAGCGCTTGTCCGCGCCACAGCGCGAGGGCCTCACGCAGGAGGCCGATGGCCTCGGCGTCCTCGTCCTGCTCCGCGGCGGCCTGGAGCAGCTGCGAGAACCGGTGCGCGTCAACGCTGTCGGCCTCGACGGCGAGTACGTATCCGGGCGGGCGTGTCTCGATGGACATGTCGGGGCTGAACAACTGCCGCAGCGCGGAGATGTGCCCGTGCACGATGGTGCGTGCATGCTTGGGAGGACCTCCCTCCCAGAGCAGATCCACCAGCCGGTCCAGCGGTACGACGCGATTCGCCTCCAGTGCCAGGAGGGAAAGGATCACGCGCCGCTTGCCGGTCGCGACCCGGAGGGGATCCCCACGGTCGGTGATCAGTTCTACGGGGCCTAACACACGGACGTGCATGGAGATGCCTTTCTTGAACCTCGTCCGGTACTGCGTGAACCGGACGATCGGTTGCCTGCATCGGGATTCGCGCACCCGTTGATGTCGGCGACCAGAGGTTTCGTCCACGCCTGACCCGGGTCCGACAGATCGAGCCCTGCCCCGGATCCGGGGCAGGGCGACGTTCCCGAGCAGCCGGTGGTGGTGAGGTGCGGGTCACGGCTCGACACTCGCGGTGGGCGCCCGCCGCTCGCGTCGGTAGCCTTCACCTATACGACTTCCTGCGGTGATCCATGGGCGACCGGGGTCTTCCCGGATTCCCCTCCGGCGTGCTACCGCACAGGTCGTCGATCACACCTGGGGCGAACACGGATGTGCTGATCGGCCGTCAGGACGAGATGCGCAGGCTCGACGCCCTGCTCCGAGCGGCACGGGAGGGCCGGGGCGGTCCTCTGGTTCTGCGTGGTGAGCCGGGCATCGGCAAGAGCGCGCTGCTGCGGCACCTGGACGGGGCCGGGACCGGATGACCCCAGCGACGGGGTCGTGGACCCCGGGCGGGACCGTGCTGGTGGGGCGCAGCTGCCACTGCGGTGCACACCGGCCGAGAATACTGCTCGCCGGCGTGCTTCCCGATGCACGGCCGCTACGGAGAACTGGGAGGAGCCGGAGGGTAGTTCCTCGGACCTGCCCTGCTCGGGCCGCTATCCGGTCGGCAGCGGTAGCCGACGGCCGGCAACGGGCGCCGCGCCGGGCCCAGGACGCCGGCGCCCCGGCGGTCACGCGCCCAGGTCTGCCCAGAACTTCTCCAGGACGCCGGCCGCGGTGGCGGGGTCCTGGAGCATCCACCAGTGGCCCAGGCCTTCGAGGGGCTCGAAGTGCGCGCCAAGAGTGGCGGCCACCACCTGTGCGGCAGGACCGTCGAACGGGTCGAGCGTCGGGTGGAGGACCAGGCCCGGAGTGCTGGTCGGTGACATCAGCTCCGTCCCCCAGCGTGCGAACGGATTGGGGGTCGCGGAGCGGTACAGCGCGAGGACGGACGAGGCCATGGTCGCGTCGAAGCTCTCGCCCATTGCCCGGGCGTCGTCCTCGGGAGCGCCTGCGGCTCGCAGTTGGCCGGAGGCGCTGAGGGGACTCGCGGGGTCGGTGTCCTCCAGAGTGGCGGTCGCCCACGCCTCCCCCGATACCGGTGTCTGCCAGAGCTGTGCGATGTCATGCCATACGTAGGCAGGGTGAAGGATACCGGCGACATCCACGGACCAACTGCGCAGAGTGACACGGGACCTGGTGGCGATCCGTGCCACCAGGAGGCCTCCCCAGTCGTGTCCCACGAGGTCGATCGGGCCATCGAGCTCGTGCAGTTCCCCCTCCATCCACTCCACGTACTCGTCCATGGAAGAGCCGAATCCGTCGGGGAGGGGCGCACCGAATCCGGGAAGCCGCAGGGCGACCGAGGCGGTGCCCAGGCGGGCCCGCAGCCGGTCCCACAGATCACCGGTCTCGGGTACGCCGTGAACGAAGACTGCCGTCATGAAAATTCCTTCTTCTTCGGGAGGCAACGGATGGCCGTGCAGGAGCGGCCCATTCGTGACAACGGCGGTATCGCGGAACAGGTTCACCAGGCCTCACACGGTGGACGACACCCCGGCACAGGCCGGTTCACGGGTTCGCACCGGCGCCCCGCCGCCGTTACGCACACCGGCACGGATACCCCCGTGCCGCGGTAGCGCTGAACCGGATCGGCTCGGCGTGCGGACGTACTGGCCGGGGCCCTGGGCCCTGGGCCGTGTACCGGGTGTGGGCTTGGCCGGGGAGCGGGGTACTGAACCGACGGCTGCTCCGTGCCGTAGGAACGCTGAGGCCTGCGACCGTGCAGACGGTCGGCAATGAGAGGAGCGCCCATGACGCAGCCCCGGTCGCCGGCGTTGACCGACGAGTGCGGCGTATCGCTTCGGGACGATCTCTCCTTCGCCCTGTACGTGGCGGCACGGGCGTGGGTCGGGCACTACCGCCCGTTCCTGGCCGAGCTCGGACTCACCTATCCCCAGTTCCTGGTGATGCAGGTGCTCTGGTCGCGCGGGCGGGTCACCGTCAAGGATCTGGGCGAGGAACTCGGCCTGGACTCCGGCACGCTGTCCCCCCTTCTGAAGCGACTGGAGGGCGCAGAATTGGTCGACAGACACCGCAGTGTCAGCGACGGACGCCAGGTGCAGGTGTCCAGCACGGAGTCGGGCCGCGCCGTGCGCGATCGCGCACGCCGCGTCGTGGAATCGGCCCAGCAGGCCCTGCGTTACCCACCGGAGCAGTACGACGCCCTCATCCCTGCCCTGCACGCGCTGACCGGGCGCCTGCGCGCGGGAACGCCCCCGGGGTAGCCCCGTCGCCCCGCCCTCGCCGGGGCTCTGGGAACGCCTCCCGCGCTCCGCCCACGAAGGTCACCGCCGATCGAGTCGAGGCGGCGTACCGGAACGATTCCGTTGCCGCACGGCAGCCCGTAGGGTGGGACGGACTCCGGCGTCGCGTCACAGCGGACAACCGACGTACCGGCCAGGACGGCGGCTGGATCGAAATTTCGGAGAGTCCTTTGGAATGCGAACGCGCCCGTACCGCCTTTGCCACTCAGATGCTCGGCGGTCTCGACGGACCGCAGCGCGAGTGTGTGGCCGAGCACCTGGACCGGTGCCCGTCGTGCCGTGCCGAGCGGGACGAGCTGTTGGCCCTTCTGCCGCTGCTCGACGCGGTGCGGCCCTACGAACTGGAGGGAGTGCCGGCTCCCGACCCCGAGCGGGCCGTGCGGGCCGCTCGCGAACTGGTGACTGACCCGGACTGACCCCCTCAGGGCCGGCCCGGCAGGGCGCGGCAGCCGAGCCGCTCCGTTCGGGATCCTCCCGCAGGTGTCGTAAGAGCCGGTCGCGCCTTTCGGGGTGCTGTCAGCCGCCCGGTCCTTCGGCGGGGCGGGTCGGCCGTGCGAGCGGCCGTCCGTCTCCGCATCGCGAGGAGTGTGAGCATTGCGGTGGTGGCCGGAAGGGCGACGAGGCCGACGTGCAGGAGAGCAGTGGTCCGCATCCCGTAGAGCTGCGTCAGGACGTCGGCCCCCAGGGTCGGGAGGCTCATCGCCGCATAACCGTGCACGTGGTACGCGGCCAGGGTCGCACTCCGGTCCGGCCGCAGGGCCGGGGCGATAACTGTCTCCAGCGAGCCCTGCGACGCCGCGCCGAAAGCGACGCCGGCCAGGACGGCCGCGGTGAACAGGGCGGGCAGGCTCACCAGGTGCATGCCTGCCAAGGACCCTGACGCTCCGAGCTCGCCAAAGCAACTGATGCGCTTGCGCGGCCGTCGGGTCGCCCCGAGCTGACCGTTCCCCTCGTCGCGGCCCGGGCCGGCGTCACGCCGTTCACCATTTACCGCCGCTGGAGCGACCTGCAGGAACTGCTGTCAAACGTCGCCGTCGAGCACTTCTGTGCGCACACTCCGCCGGAGGACCGCGGCCACTCGTCGGCGGACCTGGAGGGCTGAGCCGAACAGCTTCTGGAGGGTGTGGGCTCTCCCGTGGGCCGTGCCCACATCCGTGACGCCCTCCTCGGAGACCCCAACGGCGACAACGCGGCGCAGTGCTCGGCCTACGCCGCGGAGCAGATCGGCATCGTGCTGGCCCGGGGGGAGTGCGGCGAAGAAGCCCGGACGTCGAGACGGTCATCGACCGGGTCGTGGCGCCCATGGTGTACCGCATCCCCTTCCGCCCCGGCGACCTCACCGCCGCCGACGCGCACCGGCTCGTACGGGAAGCCTGCACGGGTTCGGCGTGTCACGCCGACCCGCACCGCGGTCGAGGTGAACCATCGTCTGCCTGTGCCCGTATTGGAGATGCCGGGCCCCGCCCCGCCGGCAGGTCGATCCCGCCACCGAGCCCGGCCCGGATCCCGACGCCATCCCCCGGCGCGGCGCGAACTCTTCGGGGTGGTCGCGCCGATGAACGGACCTCGGCCGCCCGCGCTCCACAGGTGGTACGAGGGACACCGCCCCCCGAGGGGCGTCGCTGCGGAGCCGTGGCACCTCCGGTTGGCGGGAGGCCGTGGCGAACTGGACCGTGTTGCGAAAGGGATGCGGGGCGCTGGGCTCTGCCGGCACTCCCAGCCTGCCTGACGTGCCGTCAATCCCCTGGCGAGGGACGCTGCCGTACTGGTCGCCGGTGCACTCCTCCTGACCCACAGCCAATTCGGAATGACGCCTTCTCCCTTGTCTCAGCGCGGAGTTGTCTCTGCTTGACTCGTCTATTCGCTTGATGAATAGTGAGGGACGTGTCCAACTCACACATCCTTCTCGGCCTGCTCGCGCCGCACCCGCTGCACGGGTACGAGCTGAAGCGAGCGCACGACACCCGCCTGCCCAGCGCACGGCCGCTGGCCTTCGGGCAGGTGTACGCGACGCTCAATCGACTCGTCCGCGACGGTCTGGCCTGTGCGGCGGGCCACGACCGGGCCGGCGGGCCGGACCGCACGGCGTACGAAGTCACCGACGACGGCCGCCAGCTGCTCCTCGACTGGCTGGGTACGCCCGAACCTCCCGCTCCACACCTGTCGAGCGTCCTCCTCGCCAAGACGGTGGTCGCCCTGCTCGTCGCCGACGAGGCCGGTGCCCGCAGACACCTGTCGGGGCAACGGGCCGCCCACCTGGCGCGCATGCGTGAACTGACAGCGCTGAAAACCACCCCGGGCGCGGCCGTCGCCGATGTACTCGCCGCCGACCTGGCGATCGCCCATCTCGACGCCGACCTGCGGTGGATGCAGACCGCAACGGACCGCGTCGCCGACCTGCGCCTGGAGGTGCACCGATGATCATCGAAACACGTGCCGTGACGAAGTCGTACGGCCCGAGCCCGGCCCTGCGCGGCGTGTCACTCGCACTGCGGCAAGGCGAGATCGTCGCCGTCACCGGCCCCAGCGGCTGCGGCAAGTCGACATTGCTGCACCTCATGGCCGGGATCCTGCGCCCGGACGGCGGGGAGGTCCTCTATCGCGGCGCCCGCATCGACGACCTGGGCGAAGCCAGGCGCTCGCTGCTGCGGCGCACCGACTTCGGGGTGCTGTTCCAGTTCGGCCAGCTCGTGGCAGAACTTCCCGCGGTGGAGAACGTCGCACTGCCCCTGATGCTGGGCGGAACCGGTCGGCGGCAGGCGACGGCCCAGGCAGCGGACTGGCTCGATCGTCTCGGTGTCGCCGAGCTGGCCAAGCAGTTGCCCGGGGAGATGTCCGGCGGCCAGCAGCAGCGCGTGGCGCTCGCCCGCGCCCTGGTGACGGGACCGAAGGTGCTCTTCGCCGACGAACCCACCGGTGCGCTGGACACCCTCGCCGGAGAGATGGTCATGGGCCACATGGTCCGCGCGGCCCGCACCCAGGGCACCAGCGTCATGCTGGTCACCCACGACGCCACGGTCGCCGCCTACGCCGATCGCGAGATCCGCCTGCGCGACGGCATGCTGGAAAGCGACGACGACGCCTTGATCGGATCGGCCTGGGGACGCTCCGGAGCCGGGGCGGAGAACGGCCGGTGAACCTGCTGACCACACTGCGCCTGTCGGTGGCGGGAAGCCGCTCGGATCACGTGCGCATCGCCTTGACCGCACTCAGTTCGGCCCTCGGCACGGTAACGCTGCTCTGCGCCGCCACGGTGATCGCCGTGCCTCCCGCCCGGGCGGTGCGCTACACCAACGACCTGCTCAACGAGAGCGGGCTGCGTCCGGGGGTCGCCCTCGCGATGGTGCTGCTGACCGTACCGGCCCTCGCCCTGGTCGCGCAGTGCAGCCGGCTCGGCGCGCCCGCGCGCGAGCACCGGCTGGCCGCGATCCGGATGGCCGGTGCGACACCACGCCAGATCATCCGCATCGTGGCCGTGGAGACGGGACTCGCGTCCGTCCCCGGGGCGGCGGCGGGATTCGCGGTGTTCCTCCTCGGCCGCACCCTGCTCGACGCCCCCGACGCGCAGGGCCGTCGCCCCCTGCCCACGGACGTACTGCCCCATGCCGCCGCCATGGCCGGCATCGCTTCGGGGGTCCCCCTGGTCGTCGCCGCACTGACCGTACTCACCCTGCGCAGGGCCGCTCTCACCCCCCTGGGTGTCGTCCGCAGGACCCGGCGCAGCAAGCCCCGCGTCACGCCCGGCGTGCTCATCGCGACCGGGCTCGGCGCCTGCGCACTGGTCGAGCCCGTGCACGCGTACTTCACCCGCAACCCGCGGGCCGACGACGCACCGTTGCTCATCACCGGGGGGCTGATCGTCATCGGCGTGCTCGCCGTCGGCATCGGCGTCGTCACGGGCACGGGCTGGATCACGTACACCATCGGCCGGACCCTTCAACGGTACGCACGCAAGCCCGCCGGACTTCTCGCAGGCCGCCGCATGACGGCCGACCCCTGGTCGGGCAGCCGTACCTTCTCCGCCATGCTCGTCGCGCTGGTCATCGGCTCGGCCGCAGCCGGTCTCGCCGCCCTGACGGTGGCATCCGTCTCCGCACAGCAGGAGAACACCCGCCGCTTCGCCGCACTGGTCGGCGAGCCGTACGAACCCGCCGGCACGGGCCTGTACGAACGGGCCTACGAACTCGTCGGATACGCCGCCCTGGTGGCTCTGGTCATCGCTGCCGCCGGACTCCTCGTGGCGCTGGCCGACACGGTCCTCGCCCAACGGCGCGCACTCGCCTCCCTGATCGCCACCGGGACGCCCCGACGCATCCTGGCCCGCGCGATCGGCTGGCAGACACTCGCTCCCGTCGCCCCGGCCGTGAGCCTCGCAGTACTGGCAGGCGTTCTGCTGCCCCGCTTCGCCGTCCCCGACGCGAGCGACACCGCGGACATGCAGACCTGGCGCTGCGCACCACTGCCGGGAGACGGCATCGGCGCCTGCGAGGACCAGGCCTACTCCCAGGCACACAGTGCCCTGGTCAGCGCGGAGAAGGTCCCCGTCATCGTGACCACGCCCTGGGACCAGGTGCTGATGCTCGCCGGAACAGCGATCACGGCAACCACGGCCATCACCCTCGTCTCCCTGCTCTTCCTGCGCATGAGCACACGCGCCGGCGAACTGCGCACGGCCTGAGCTCCGGGAAACACGCCGGTCCGCCTTTCATCCCGGGGGTTTGAACCAGGACCCGGCTTTCCGCGTAGCAAGCGATGCCACCGGTGCTACGCGCACCCCGGTCCCCATCCCTCCGGCAAAGGAACGCAGACGTGCCCCACCAGTCCACCTCCGGATTCCCTCTCAAGCGCTTCGGCCACCTGACCGCAGTCGGCGTCGCCGGAGCCTCCCTCGTCTTCTCGATAGCCGGTACCGCCGGTGCGTCGGGTGCGAACTCCGCCGTCTCCACCCCGAGGCCGAAGCCGACGATCGTGCTCGAGCACGGCGCGTTCGCCGACTCCACCAGCTGGAACAGCGTCGTCGAACGGCTGAAGAAGTCCGGCTACCCCGTGGTCGCCGCAGCCAACCCCCTGCGCGGACCCGAGCATGACGCCGCCTACCTGCGCAGCGTCATGAACAGCATCGACGGCCCGCTCGTCCTGGTCGGCCACTCCTACGGCGGCACGGTGATCAGCAATGCCGCCGTCGGCCACGAGGACAAGGTCAAGGCGCTCGTCTACATCGCCGCCTTCCTTCCCGACACCGGCGAAAGCTCTCTCGGCCTGTCGAACAAGTTTCCCGGCAGCACTCTCGGTGATGTCGTAGAAGCCGTGCCCTACAGCCTCCCGGGCGGTGTGACCGGCAACGACATCTCCATCAAGCCGGAGACGTTCCAGCGACAGTTCGCCGCCGACGTCCCGCGTGGCCAGGCTGCCCTGATGGCCACGACACAGCGCCCCATCGCCGCTGCGGCACTCGACGAGAAGGCCACGAAGGCAGCCTGGAAGACCATTCCCTCCTGGTCACTGATCGCCACCGAGGACCTCAACATCCCTCCCGTCGCACAGCGGTTCATGTCCGAACGCGCGAACGCGCACACCGTCGAGGTCAAGGCCTCCCACGCCGTCCCCGTATCGCGCCCCGACGCCGTCACCCGCATCATCCAGCAGGCAGCTGCCTCGACCTCCCGCTGAACCGGCGCACCGCAGGTGGCAGGTGGGAATCCGTTCCCCCTGCCTGCTCCTCAGCAATCCGGCCAATTCACACACCGACCCAGGAGAACCCCCATGCCTTTCATCACCGTCGGCCAGGAAAACAGCACCACCATCGACCTCTACTACGAGGACCACGGCACCGGACAGCCCATCGTCCTCATCCACGGCTACCCCCTGGACGGACACTCCTGGGAGAAGCAGCTTCCCGTCCTCCTCGACGCCGGCCACCGCGTCATCACCTACGACCGCCGCGGCTTCGGGCAGTCCAGTCAGCCCACCACCGGCTACGACTACGACACCTTCGCCGCAGACCTCCACACCCTGATGGAAACCCTGGACCTCACCGACACCATCCTCGTCGGATTCTCCATGGGCACCGGTGAAGTCGGCCGCTACCTCGGCACCTACGGCTCGGCCCGTGTCGCCAAGGCGGCCTTCCTCGCGGGACTCGAGCCCTACCTCCTCAAGACCGACGACAACCCCACCGGCGTCGACGCAACGGTTTTCGAAGGCATCCTCAGCGCCGTCACCCACGACCGCTACGCCTACTTCACCGACTTCTACCAAGCCTTCTACAACCTCGACCAGAACCTCGGCTCCCGCATCAGCGAGGACGTCGTGCGCGCCAACTGGGCCACCGCCGCGGGAGCCTCCTCGTATGCCTCGCGCGCTGCCGTCCCCACCTGGACCACCGACTTCCGTGCCGACATCCCCAAGATCGACGTTCCCGCCCTCATCCTGCACGGCACCGAAGACCGCATCCTCCCCATAGAAGCCACCGCCGAGCCTTTCCACGCCGCGCTTCCCGGCGCCGACTACGTCGTCATTGAAGGAGCCCCCCACGGTCTCCTCTGGACCCACGCCGACGAGGTCAACAACGCCCTCCTCGCCTTCGTTGGGAAGTAGCGCCAGCAGATCGCTGAATGCCTCGGCGCCGCCCTCCCGCACGGGAGGGCGGCGCCGAGGGCCGCCGCCGCCCCGTACCGTTGGCCGAGTCGTCCCGGAGCCAGGTCCGGTGCGATGAGGGGCACTTCGCGCCCTGGTCAGAATTCGCACTCGGGAGAGGGCCATTGAATCGATGAGCGGGAACGAAGGCGTCATCGACGACAGCCTGACCGTCGGCCGGGATCGCGCCTTCGTCGGGCGCCAGGCAGAACTCTCCCTGTTCAAGGCCGCGTTGGCGGGCGACGCGCGCGCCTGTCCGATCCACTACCTGCACGGGCCGGGCGGTATCGGCAAGTCGATGCTGCTGCGCCGTTTCGCCAGGGAGGCTCACCGGGCGGGCCGGACGGTCGTCGAGGTGGACGGCCGGACCGTCGATCCGACGCCGGAGGGCTTCGCCGCGGCGGCTGGTCCGGAGGTGAGAACCCCGGGAGTGGTACTGCTCGTGGACACCTTCGAGAAGTGCCAGGGACTCGAGGGCTGGCTGTGGGAACGCTTCCTGCCGCGACTGCCCGCCGGCGCGCTCGTCGTGGTGGCGGGACGCAATGCCCTCGACCCTCGCTGGACGGCCGATCCGGGGTGGATCGGCCTGCTCCAGGTCTCTTCCCTGCGTAACCTCGCGCCCTCGGACGCCACCGCCTTCCTCACCACGCGCGGCGTGTCGTCCCGCGTCCACACGACACTGCTGTCGTTCACCGGCGGCAACCCGCTCGCGCTCGCGCTGGCGGCCGCCCTCGCAGTCAAGGACGAGGCGTCCACCTCCGGTTGGCGTCCCGACCAGGACGCCGTCGCCCTGCTCCTGCCGCTACTGATCGGCGACACGCCGAGCTCTCTGCACCGCCAGGCGCTCGAGATCTGTGCCCACGCCTACGTCACGTCCGAGTCCCTGCTCCGCGCTCTCATGGGCGACCACGCGCCGGAGCTGTTCTCCTGGCTGCGCGTCCAGCCGTACATCGAGACCTCGGCCGCCGGGCTCTTCCCGCACGACGCCGTCCGGGAGTCACTGGAGGCGGACCTGCGGTGGCGCGACCCGGACGGGTTCGCCGCGATGCATGGACAGATGCGCCGTTACTTCCTCTCCCAGGTCCGCGCCGTACCGGAGTCCCGGGTGCTCCAGGCCACCGGAGCACTGACCTACCTCTACCGCGGTGACGGCCACATGTCGGAGTTCAACGACTGGCGCGACGCGGGCCTGTTCCAGGACCAGCCGTACCGCCCGGACCACCGCGACCGCGTCCTGGAGCTGGCGGTCAGGGCCGAGGGCGAGGAATCCGCAGCACTGGCCGCCTTCTGGCTGGACCGTCGGCCCGAGGCGTTCCGCGTGTACCGGTCGACCCAGACCGGTGAGGTCCTCGCGTTCTCCGCCTGGCTGCGCATCGAGGAGCCGGAAGGCCTGGACGTCGATCCGGTGGTCGCCGCGGCCTGGCGGCACGCGCGGACGAACGGGCCGCTCAGGCCGGGCGAGCACATGGCTCTGGCCCGCTTCTCGGTGTACCCCGACGAGTACCAACTCCCCTCCGCGCCGATGACTTTCATGCAGTGGCGCGCCACATCGGAGTACATCCGTGCCGACGGGCTCACCTGGTCGTACGCGGTGATGCGGGACAACGGGTCCTGGAACGACTATCTACGGGACCTCAACCTGCTGCCCGCCGACGAACGGCCCGCGGTCGGCGACCACCGCTATGCGCTGTTCGGCCACGACTGGCGCGCGCAACCGGCCGACGCCTGGTTGCAGGAGAAGAGCGCAGCGATGCTGTCGGGCGCGCCCATGCCCCCTTCGCCGTCGTCCGCGCGTGGCGGGCTGGTGGTGCTGTCACGGCCCGAGTTCGACGCTGCGGTCCGGGAAGCGCTGCGCACCTTGCGCAAACCGGCGGTGCTCGCCGGCAATCCACTCAACCGCAGCAGACTGGTCGTCGATGGCCGACTCAGTCTGTCCGAGGTTCTCGCCGCCTCCGCCGAGGCCCTGTTGGACGAGCGCAGTGGCGAGAAGCGTCATCGGGCGGTGGCTGCCACGTATTTCAGAGGAGCCCCCACGCAGGAGGCGGCCGCGGAGCGTCTCGGACTGCCGTTCAGCACCTATCGGAGACACCTCACATCGGGCATCGACAGAATGAGCGATCTGCTGTGGCATCACGAGCTCCAGGGCACCGACCTGGCGAGCACCGGTGAAGCGGGCCAGTCTGCCTGACCCGGTCACGGTGGAGGCCACTGCGATGCCCAGTATCCGCTGTGCCGCGGCGGCGGGCGGCCGGTGATCCCGCTCGCCGGTCCTGTCGCCCCTGCCGAGAGGCAAGGTGAGCAGGAAACCGGTCTGTGAAGTGAGCAGCGGATGCCGACATGCTCATGCCCTTGAGTACGGAGAAGGGTTGTGGGATGCATGTTGTGGTGTGCGGTGCGGGTCCTGTGGGCGCAGTGGTCGCCCTGCTGCTCGCGGCAGAGGGACATCGAGTGACGGTTCTCGATCCACGTCCCGTCCTTTCCTCCATTCCGGGGCCGGATGCCCGGGGGTATGGCGAGGGCGTGTCCGATCCGCCGTGGGCGGTGGGGGAGGGCCCTCTCGTACTGCTCGCCGAGGCCATGCGCATGATGTCGGGCGAACTCCCCGCCGTGGCGCGAACTCTGACCTCACTGAACGCCGTTGGCCACGGCGAACCGAACCCTGCCGTGCACCGCATGCTCATCGCCCGCGTTCTGGACGACGAGATGTCCCGGACCGAAGGCATCAGGGTCGACCGAGGAGTCGGTGTCGCCTCTCTCCTGACAGGCAAGGAGCGTCTGCCCGGCAGGCCGCACATCCAGGGCGTCCTGACGGACGGAGGTGAGGCCGTGCTCGCCGATCTGATCGTCGACGCGGCAGGCCGAGGCTCGAACATGGTCAGACAACTGAGCGAGATCGGCGCTCCCCGGCCTCTGGAAGAGCGCCAGGACAGCGGTATGCGCCTCTACACACGGCGCTTCGACTCACCCGAGACGTGCCCCGGCCCCGCAAGATGGTCCCTGCGCCACTTCGACGGCGTCACTGTGACGTCGGTGTCGGCGGGCCGGGGGACCTGCTCCATGACCCTGGGCATCAGCGACGAGGACCTCCAGCTCTACCCGCTCGCCGGACCGTCCGCGTGGAGCCGGGCGGCAAGGCTCTACGAGCCGCTGCTGCCTCCCCTCACCGGGAAGCCCTCGCCCGGTGTATGGGTCACACCGCGGGTGGAGAGCAGCTACCGGCGGTTCGTTCTCGGCGGGCGACCGGTGGCAACCGGAACGGTGAGCGTCGGCAATGCGTGGGCGGCGGTCAATCCCCTGCTCGGTCTGGGGCCGTCCATGGGACTGCTGCACACCGTCCTGCTGAGGGACGCCTTGCGCCAGGTCGGTGTCGAGGACACCGTGGTGCGCTTCGACCGTCTCACGCAGGACCTGCTGTCACCGCTCCACCATCGGATCACCGACTGGGAGGAACGGCTCCAGGCGCGAAACGGAGGAGCTTCGGGGACTCTCTCTCCCCCTACCGCGGCCCCGGACGAGGAGATCGCCCGGCAGGACGCCACCCCGGTCACCCCGGTGACGCTGGCCCGGGACCTGCAGGTCAGGTTCTCACTGATTTCGGCCGACGCGCAGTCCTCCATCCGGACGGGCCCGTCCCGTGCGCAGCTGGTCGAGGCCCTCGCCCGCCGCAGCGCCACGTAGGTGCGGACGACACCGGCGAGCCGCGGCACTGGCACGCCGGTCCGACTGCCGACGTACCCCGGCCCGACACAGGAATGCGCCATGTCACGCAACCGGTCCATTGATCAAGCAAAGGGTGTCAGTACATGAGGCGGACTTCGGAAGCCGGAACACCGATACCCGGCGCCACTGCCACCTCCCCGCAGCCCGACCCTTGCGAGGACTTCGTACACGCCGTCTACCACCATCACGCCACCCCCCTTCTGCGCTACGCGGCCCGCCTCCTCAACGGCGACTGGCACAAGGCCGAAGACTTTCTCCAAGAAGCCACTGCCCGCGCCTGGAGGAACTTCACCACCACCACCGACCCCGTCTCCATCCGTCCGTGGCTGTTCACCGTCGTTCGCAACCTCGCCATCGACCACCACCGCGCCCGCGCCGTCAGGCCGCCCGAATCCCCACCCGCCGACGACGTCAACCTCCCTGTCGACGACGCCATCGATGCGATCCTCACCACCCAGGTCGTTCTCGACGCGCTCGGCCGGCTCACACCTCCTCATCGCGACGTCATCGCTCTCGTCTACTACCGCGGCTACAGTGTCGCCCAAGCCGCCCAAGCCCTCGGCGTGCCCCCGGGAACCGTCAAATCACGCAGCTACTACGCCCTGCGGGCCCTGCGCGACACCCTCCGCGCAAAGGGCATCACCCACGCCTGACGCCGTTGTGTCCGGCGGTGTCACCGGGCTCCTGCCGTGGGAGTCACGTCGGGTCTCCTTCGACGACCGTGGTTCCGTTGAGTTCGCTACGCCACAGCAGATCGATGAGACGCTCGATTCCGCTGGTGAGGTGCCTGCGGTAGGTGCTGAACGGCAGTCCGAGACGCTCTGCTGCGGCCTCTTGGGTCGGGGTACCCGCGATGTACGTCGTGGTCAGGGCACGGTGGTGCTTGTCGCCCGAGCGCCCTTCCCGAAGGACATCGATGCCGTTGGTGAGCAGCGCGCGCAGAGTCGTGGCGCTCTGGGTCACCACTCGGCTGTGGTTGAGGGGGTTGCGGGCGAGCGCGTCCGGGCGCCGGATCGCACGGAGGGCGTCGCGCACTGCAGTGTCGAACTCCGGCCTGGACAGCACCACAAGTTCCGCGTGTTCCCCGGACGAGGACGATGCGCCGCGCCTGAGCTTGTGGGCCAGGATCGTGTTCGACCTCTCCTCCAGCCAGGGCCCTACGGGCTGCGCCCGCCAGTCGTGGCCGAACAGGACGTAGGGGTGCGGACCGACGCGGGGTCGGCGGCCGACGGACGGCATCGCGAAGTGGTGCATGTACGCGTCCCAGTGTCCGTCGTCGCGCTTGACGACGAACGTCCAGGCCTGCCGGTCGGCCCGGAAGATCTCGCCCAGTCCGCGCCAGTGCATCAGATCCATGGGTGGCGAGGTGCGTTGGTACACCGGTGGGTGGACGTGGAATCGGGCCAGAGCGATGTACTCGCCGGGCCTGAGCGGTGCGGCCGACCGGGCGTGTGCCCAGGCCGCGTCGACGATCGGGTCGATGTCGGCGCCCAGCGGCTCTCGCAGGCGCAGCCACGCGAAGAACGCGACGATCTCACCCGTCTGAGTGGAGCGGTAGACGCGGAACGCCTCGGGCTGATGGTCGAGCCAGAACCGGCAGATGTCCGCGGACTCCCCGCCTTCCGCGGTTTCGGCCAGCTCCAGCACACGTTCGCGGTCCTCCTCCGCGTACGGCTCGTCCTTGACGTGGTCCCCGTCACGCCACTTGTGGAAGTTGGCCGAGGCTTCCTTGCGGTAGAGGTAGATGAGGGGGCTGGTGGCCTGGAGCAACTGCGCATCGGAAACCGTGCGTACCCGCTCGACGAGGTACTGGTGAACGGCTCTGTGCATGTCGGCGAAGCCGTCGGGGTCCCGCCAGCGCAGATCGGCTTCGAGCGCCTCACGCACCACGTCGTGCGGGAAGAGGCCCGCGTCCGTCGCTTCGATGAAGGGCTGCCGGCGCAACCAGGCGAACAACTCGGGCGCCTGTTCGCCCACGAGGGCTCGGAGCAGTGATTCCGACGTGACGTAAGAGTGCGCACAGATTTCCAGGGCCCTGCGGTGCGCCGGGGTGGGAATGTCACCGAGCAGCTTGGACAGCAAGGTGGCGATGACGTCCTGACTGGGCTTCCAGCCGGACTTGACTCCGCCCTCTTCCCTGACGGCCACGGCCGCCGCCAGCGAGAGGGCCAGGGGGTTGCCGCCGGTGAAGGACAGTACTGCCTGATGAGCCCCCGCCGGCAGGCCGCGTGCGTGCAGCAACCGGGCGGCATCGTCGGGGGGCAGGTTCCGCAGGGACGTCACGCGCAACAGTTGCGACCACCCGGGATCCGAGGTCCAGCGGGCGTCCGGCGCGCGGCGCCCGGCGAGCACCACCACGCTGCCCAGGGGGAGGCCGAGGAGGAATTCGTTGCGCAGCCAGCCCTCCAGACCCTGGCAGCGTTCGAAGGTATCCACCAGGAGCACCACTCCGGGCTCCGCGGGGATGTCCCCGACAGCCGCAGCGAATCCCTGAGGAGTGGGAGCGACCGTCCGGCCGTCCACCTCGATCACGGCACGCCCTGCCAGGAGTCCCTCACGAGCCAGCCGTCGTACAAGGGTCGACTTGCCGATTCCCCCCGGCCCGTGCAGGAAGTGAACGGGGCAGGCTCCGGTCTCGCCCGCCAATGCGGACCGGAACAACGCCAGCTCCATGTTCCGGCCGACGAACGCCCGGTCGCGCGCCGCCTCCAGCACATCCCCTAGCGCACCACGCTGACGCACACATTCCCCTTCGGTCAACTCGCAACTCAACCGTATGGGAGGACCCCGCAGGCCGCCCAAGGTTCACAGATTACCGGTCAGTAGGTCGCCTGCTCCCGGCCCCGGACACTGCTGTGGAGCGGGGTCCCTCCCGCGACCGAGGTGCGGAGAGCAGGTGGCTGAGGGCAGCCCGGCCCGGTTCGGCGGTCGGCTCGGCCTCGCAGCGATCGCTGAACCAGGGAAGCAGCGCGGACGTAGATATCAAGAGACATGCCGGGGCGGCTCTCCGCTTACGTCCGCGGTGTCCTGCCCCGGGACAGCCGGCACCACCAGTGGAGTTGCACAGTGAACCCGTTCTTTACCCCGCCTCCACCGGGGCGGGCGAGAGGCGTTCCCGCCGCGGCCCGGGCAGAGCAGGAGCCCTTCTCGCCCTCGCCGTGCTTCTCCCTGCCTGCGGGATACACACGGCAGACACGGCAGAGGAGTCCCAGGACGGCCGAGGAAGCTGGAGCGTCGGCAAATGGGCCCGCGAGGCGTCGCAGTTCACCAACCCTGTCATCGAGGGGTTGTGGAAGCCCGAGCGCATGCGCAGAGCAGACGATCCCCGCAAGAACGTGGCCGGGAGTCTCACGGAGACGCGGGGTGTGAGCGATCCCGAGCCGGCCCCTGTGGCGGCCAGGCCCGTGGCGGCGCCGTACCGCCGCAATGCGGCGCCGGTGGGCAAGGTCTTCTTCGACAGCCCGGACGGACCACAGACCTGCTCCGGCACCGTTGTGCAGGACCCCGCCCGTCCGGGCCGCTCCAACCTCGTGTGGACCGCGGGCCACTGCGTCCACGCCGGGCGTGAGGGCGGCTGGTTCCGCAACCTCGTTTTCGTGCCCTCGTTCAACGACAAGGCGCTTACGGCGGATGCGCTCGAGCGTGCCTCCGCGGGACAGATGGCGCCGTTCGGGACCTGGTGGGCCGACTGGGCTGCCACCTCCGACCAGTGGATCGACGAGGGCACGTCCGAAGGCGGCAACGGAGCGGCGTTCGACTTCGCCGTACTGCACGTCGTGCCCGCTCCCGGGTCTGGCGCCCGGTCACTGGAGGAGACCGTGGGCGCGGCGCTCCCGGTCGCCTTCAACGGCCCGCCGGTGCAGGACGTGAACCTCGTCGGCGCCTGGGGGTACCCGGCGGCACCGCCGTTCGATGGCGCCACGATGCACTCCTGTGCGGGCAAACCGGGCCGCCTGTCGCTCAAGGACCGCGAACCGACGCTGTACCGGGTGGGCTGCACCATGACGGGCGGTTCCTCCGGCGGCGGCTGGTTCGCGGTCGGTACGGACGGACGGACCGCTCTCGTGTCGAACACTTCCGTCGGCCCCGACCCGTCGGTCTGGCTGGCGGGCCCCTACCTCGGCGATACGGCCAAGGCCGTACTCGACAAGGTCAGTCTCCGGTTCGGGTCCCGCGGGTAGTGCTGTTGGATGGAACGCCGAGGACCCGCTGCGGCTGTTGGCGCAGGACCGGAGGTCGGGCCGATTCTCCTGACCGCCGCGTACGAGGCTCATGAGCGGCGGCCTTGAGCGCCACGCGCGGCTGCCTTCGGCGGATGGACGGCGGGGTTCAGGCGGTTGCCGAGTGGGGGTTCAGCGGGGGCGGGCCGACGATGGTGTTGCCGCGCAGTGCGGCGGCTTCGGCGAGCTTGTCCTTGGTGATCTCGAAGCCATCCGGGCGGGGGGTGGTGATGTCGCGTCCGGCGTGCCGGAACATCTCTTCCATGCCGCCCGGAGTGGCTATGACCAACAGGTCGGCGCGGTCGGAGGTGATGCGGTAGCCGTGGGGGATGTTGCGGGGCAGGTAGACGACGCCGCCTTCGGACAGTTCGTGGCGTTCGTCGCCGACCCAGACCAGCGCTTCTCCTTCGAGGAGGAGGAAGACTTCGTCCTCGCGGGTGTGGAGATGGAACGGCGGGGCTTCGTCCTTGAGGACGTCGAATCGGCCGACGGTCAGCTGTCCTTCGGTGGCCTGGCTGTCGAGGAGGATCGTGAACAGTCCGCCGCCGATCCATTCCAGTGTCTGCTGCTCGTCCCGTTGGGCGAGGTAGGGGATCGTCATGACGGTCTCCTGGAGGTCGGGCCGCAGGCCGCCGCTCCGATGGGGCGGCCTGCGGCGTTGATGCGGGCGGGCTTGGATCTGGGCGGGCAGGATCAGGCCGGAAAGAGGCCGAGATGGGCAGGACGGCCCTGCCTGCCGGGGTGGAGCAGTTGATCGCGAGTTCGACGATGATCAGGTTGCGGCTGCCGGTGGCTTCGACCCCGCCCTGTCGGCGGATGCGGGCCGTGTACTCGGCCAGGGCGATGTCGGCGTTCTTTGGCAGCGGGGGGCGCTTGGGCCCGGGCCTCCAGCGAGGGCGTCAGGAACAACGGTGGGTCCAGCGCCTTGGCAATGAGGGTCGGGGCCGGCGCCCGGGTCTCCGGCTCACAGGGAGCCGAGCGCGCGGACGCGGTCGGCTATGACGCGCCTGGCGGCGTCGGAGTTGAAGGCGATGCTTTCGAACTCGTGCGGCACGCCGGGGTGGAGGTGGAACTCGACGGGCACGCCGGCCCGGCTCAGGCGCAGGGCGTAGGTGAGGTCTTCGTCACGGAAGATGTCGAGCTGGCCGACCTCGATGTAGGCGGGAGGGAGGCCGGCGGGGTCGTTGATCCGGGCGGGGGCGGCATGCGCGGGGACGTCCGCCCCGCCCGCCCGGTCGCCCAGGAGTGCTTCCCAGCCGGTGCGGTTGTCATCCCAGGACCACAGCACGAACGGCGCGAGTTGCGGGTCGGAGGTCAGGTTGCGGTCGTCGAGCATCGGCATGACCAGGATCTGCTTGGCGATCGCCGGGCCCTGCCGGTCGCGGGCGAGGATGGACACCGCGGCGGCGATGCCGCCGCCGGCGCTGTCGCCGAACACCGCGATGCGGGCGGGGTCGACGCCCAGTTCGGTGGCGTGGTCGTGCAGCCAGATCAGGGCGGCGTAGGCGTCCTCGACGGGGGCGGGGTGCGGGTGTTCGGGGGCGAGCCGGTAGTCGACGGCGAGGATCGGGGTGCCGCTGGCGGAGACGTAGCGGGAGATCGATCCGTCGAACAGGCCGATGTGGCCCAGGATCATGCCGCCGCCGTGGAGGTAGACCGCGGCCGGGCCCGGCTCGCCGGCGGCGGCCTTGTCCTTGCGGGTGTACCAGCGCAGATCGATCTGGGCGCCGTCGAAGGTGGTCAGGCGGTAGCCGGTGGAGGTGACGTCGTCGGGGGTGGGCTGGGCGGTGTCGGTGTGGCCGATGAGCCCTTCCAGCACGGCGCGGCGCGCGGCGACGTCGCCGACCGGCGGGGGCGTGGCGTCGGCCATCGCGGCGGCCATCGGGGCGAGCGCTTCGGCGACCTGCGGGTCGAAGGTAAAGGACAAGGTGACATCTCCTTGGAACGATCGGAAGTACACGGCGTGGAAGGCCGGTCGGCGAGCCGTCCCGGCCTGTGGCCGGGCGACGCGGTCAGACTGTGATGACGGTCTTGCCGGGCAGCCGGCCCTCGGCGGCCGCGGCGTGGACCGCAGGCAGGTCGGCCAGCGGGCGCCGGTCGGCGATGTGGATGTGCAGCTCGCCGGAGTCGACGAGGGCGACCAACTCGGCGAGCAGGTCCGCGTCGCTGCGGGCGAACACCCGCGCCGTGCGCACCGCCCGTGCGGGGTCCGGGTCGGCGTCGGCGGTCGTGGAGACCAGCACGCCGGCATCGGAGACCAGACCGACCAGCTCTGTGGTCTCGGCCGGTGAAGTCGTCACCAGATTGAGTACTACATCGAAGGTCCCCACCCCGGCCTCGGCGAGGGTTGTGGCGGTGTGGTCGACGATCCGGGCGGCGCCGTAGCCGCGCATCCGGTCGGCGTGGGACGGTCTCGCGGTCGCGGTCACCACGGCCCCGGCCCGCGCGGCGAACTGGACCGCGTACCCGCCGACGGCTCCGCTCGCCCCGTTCACCAGCAAGGACTGGCCCGCGGCGAGCCCGGCGTACTCGAACAACGCCTCCCACGCGGTCAGACCGACCGACGGCAGCGCCGCCGCGTCGGCCAGGTCGACCGCCTTGGGCGCCGCGGCCAGCACATGCGCGGGGGCGACCACGTACTCGGCGGCCGCGCCGGGCGCGTTCATCGGCAGGAAGCCGACCACCGCGTCGCCCACGGCGAACCGCTCGACGCCGTCACCGAGCCCGGCGACCGTCCCGGCCACGTCGATCCCCGGCACGTGGGGAAGGTCCAGCGGGAAGACCTCCTGCAGGTATCCCGCCCGGATCGCCGCGTCGACCGGGTTGAACGTGGTGCCGACCACCTTCACCAGCACCTGCCCCGCGCCCGGCGCCGGACGGTCTACCCCCTCGACCCGCAGTACCTCGCTGCTGCCGTAGCGCTCGTAGCGCACTGCCTTCATGACTGCCTCCCTGAAATTGCTTCGATGTCGAAGCGACTACTGCCACTCTAAACATGCTTCGACATCGAAGCAATGCCTTCGAGTCGCGTGACGTGCGCCACTTGATTCAGGGATACGCTTCGATGTCGAAGTACTTATGATGGGCGGATGACCCCCGACAACACCCCGGACGCCGGCGCGCTCCGGCCCGAGCAGCTCGGGACGTACTTCGCGCTCATGGAGGCCGTGAGCCTGCTCCAGCGTGCCGTCGAGCAGCAGCTCCAAACGGAAGGCGACCTCAGCTACGTCCAGTTCCAGCTGCTCGCGCGCCTCGCCGACGCCGGCAGACCGCTGACCATGACCGATCTCGCGGACGGTGTCGTCTACAGCCGCTCCGGGCTCACCCACCAGGCCGGACTCCTGGAGAAAGCCGGTCTGATCACCCGCAAGCCTTCCTCCCATGATCAGCGCGCCACGATGGTCACCCTCACAGAGGAGGGCCTCGCCAGGGTCGGCCGAGTTCTGCCCGGCCACATCGACGTCACCCGGCGCCTGCTCTTCGCCTCGCTCAGCGACGACGATGTCGACGCGCTCGGCGGCATCATGACCCGGGTCCGCGACCACATGCGCCAACAACCGGACAGCACCGCCCGCGGCCGACGCACCGCGCCGAAACACCTCCGTGGCGCGGTCCCGTCCGAGTAGCCCGCCCTCGCGCCCGGGACGCCGCCTGCCGGGAAGGGGGCGGCACCGGGACCGACTGCTCAGCCGCGGAAGACCGACGAGGCGGAGCCGCCTTGCTGATCGTCGCGCACCGTGGCGAGGATCTCCTCCCGGTCCGGACCCGGCGCGCTGTAGCGGGGGGCCGTTGCCGAGAGCGTGATGACCCGCTCCACGAGGCCACTCTTCATGAAGGCCTCGTCCGCGGATGCCAGCATCGAACCGACGTCACCCATGGCGCGCAGGATCTCAGGGTCCTTCAAGAGGACGGAGTCCACGGCTGTGCGCAGCGCCCAGCCCGGATCGTCCGTCTCGTAGCGCTCGCCGTGCACCTCGGCATCGATCTCCGCGATGCGGTGCCGGCTCCAATGGGCGTCCTCCTCCCACATGGCCCCGCACTCGTCGTCGATCTCACGACTGACGCGCAGGGCGAGCTCTACGGCATCGGACGTGCCGAGCAGGCGCAGCACGTCACGCAGCAGCGCCGCATGGCGCAGCCCGGTCGTCATGCCCATACCGAACTGCGGGTTGGTCGTCATCCGCGCGTCCCCGATCGCCACGATGCCCGTGGCGATCGGCTGCCCGTCGACGACCAGGCCACGCCGGGTGTTGTGGGTTCCGCCCATGACATGGACGTCGGTCAACGGGATGCCGTGGTTCCAATGGGCGGCCTGGGGGTAGAGCGCAAGCACGCGGTTCCACACCTCCACGCGACTCAACTGACGGAGCTCTTGGTCCCGGTCCGAGGTGACCAGCGTCGTCGACCAGGTGTCGCCGTCTCCCGGCGCGGTGACGACGGAAATGCTGTTGTGGTGGGAGAGGGGCCAGGGCCGGGGGGCCGGCACCCCTCGCTCATCGGCGCGGAAGTAGCGCGTGTAGTAGCGGAAGCCCGCTTCCTCGCGGACGACTTCGGGCTCGACACCCACCTGCGCGAGCAGGTCGGGCACCTCCGTCCGCCGCCCGGAGGCATCGACGACGAGGTCTGCCTCGATGCGCACTCCGGATTCGGTCGTGACACCGACGATGTGCGGGCGGCCGGACGTCCGGGACTCTCCGACGAGCAAGGACACCACCCTGGTCCCGCCGAGGATGCGCACTCCAGGCGTATCGGTGGCGGTGGCGAGGAGCGCGGCCTCAAGGACCGGGCGCCGGGCAGTGACGGTCTCGAAGCGCTCGTCCCCCGCCTGCCGCGGGCCGGCACCTGCCACGCTCCAGGCACCGGAGATCATGTTGTACGTGTTGCCGCCCGCCTCGCGGATGCGGTCGACGGCGGCCGGCAGCTCCTTTTCCAGGAGGAGGAGGCCGGCCGGCATGAGGATGTGCGTGTGCCCGAACTGCTTGACGCCGGGCCGCCGCCAGTCGCCGCCAACCGTTGCCTCGACCGTTCGCGCGGCCGTGGGGTCGCGGTCGAGCACGGTGACGACGTGTCCGTCTGCGGCGAGAAGCATCGAGGCGGTGAGGCCGACGGGGCCTGAGCCGATGATTACCACGTGGGCCACTGGAACTCCTTGCGTTGGGGAAGATGCCCCACCATCCGCCGGAGAACTGCTCACCTACCAGCCCGCTTTACTGCTCAGTTGGCGCGGCGGGCCCGACGCAGGTCATCACGTCCTGCGGAGCGCGGCGGCAAGCTCGCCGAGGTACCCCGCGACGGGGCCGCTGGTGAGCAGTCCGCTGCCGGCGCCGGCGAGCTCCGCCCCGGCAGGCGAGAGCGCGGTGTGAGCGCGTTCCATCGTGGCCCGGTCCGACACGGCAAGCGCGGCTCGCGCCACCACGGACCACAGAGCCTCGAACAGCAGGCCGGGGGGAGGATCCGGGAGTCTCCGCAGAACCGCTGCGGCCTCGGCCCCGAGGCCTTGGGCGACCAGGAGCAGGGGAGCCACCCACGGCTCGTGCGGCCCCCAGTCGGACTGTGCGCAGATCTGCGCGTCCGGCGCGCTCTGCCCGTGCCGCATCCGCAAGCACAGCAGGGCCAGTGGCAGAAGCCCGTGTTCCAGGCCGGGCATACCGACGCCGTGGAGCCGGGCCGCGGCCTCCCGACAGGCGGCTTCCGCCTCCGCCTCCGGCCCGGTCGCCGCGCGTCGCAGCGCCCGGTACCACTGGGTGAACATTCCCGCCAGCGGCAGCTCGTTCCGCTCGGCCAGGCGGTCCACCGCAGTCGCGTGCCGGTCCGCTCCCGGGAAGTCGGCCAGGGCGCTGCGCGCCTGGAGGCGGATGAGGTGCCCGAGCACCTCGTACGTGACCATCCCGTGCCTCGCGGCCAGGGTGATCAGCTCAGCGCCGATCCTGTCGCGGCGCGGAGACAGGCCCGCCCGGTAGAAGGTCTGCATGAAAACGCCGTTGAGCGCGAACGCCAGGAGGGCGGGGTCGTCCAGGTCGCGGGCGATCTGCTCGGCCTGCCGGGCCGCCTGCAGCCCGCGCGCCGAAACGCTCGCACGTGACTCCAGGGCGATCGTGGCCAGCAGCCGGGCACGTGCCACGTCGTGACCGCCCGGTCGAAGGGTCTTCAAGGTCCGCTCCGCCGCTGCCACGACGTCCGCCGCATGCCGGGGGTCGTCCACCCGCGTCCAGATCGCCGGAACGTCGTAGGCGCCGATCACGCGCGCGGTCAGGTCCGGGTCCCCCAGCTCTTCGGCCGCCGCGATCACGGCCGAGCGGTGCCGACGGGCCACCTCCAGTCCGCCGCCACCCGTCACCGCGAGATTGCGCAGCAGGCCGACGGTCGACTCCAGCCGTGCCCGGGCCCCGGATGCCAGCGTGCGGTCGTAGGCGGCCGATGCCTCCGCCCACACGGTGTCCGCCGAAGAAATCGGCCCGGGAGCCCGGTCGAGGTGGTGTTCCTGGGCAAGGATGTCCGCCTCCAGGCGGCGCAGTCCCGGGCCGGGATCCACCCCCAGTTGCTCGACCAGCAGCTTTCGTGCACGGCGTAGCACCGCGAGCGCGTCGCCCTGGCGGCCCGTGCGGTACAGCGCGAGGGCCAGGAGCCGCCATGCGTCCTCGCGCCAGGGGTGCTCGGCCACGTGCGCATCCAGATCCGGAATCGCGTCCGCTCCACGACCCAGGGCCAGGCGGACCTCCGCCTGGCACTCCAGGGCGTGCAGCCTCAGCTCACCGAGGCGCGAACGCTCGGTGCGGGCCCAGGCCTCTTCTGGGAAATCCGCGAGGGCCGGACCTCGCCAATAGCCCAGAGCCTCCGCGAGCCGGTCGAGGGCCTGCTGCGGCGGCAGGGTGCGGGCGGCGGCGACCGCCTGCTCAAAACACCAGCTGTCGACGGAGCCGCGCTCGACGCGCAGCGCATAGCCAGGACCCTCGGTGACCAGGAGGCGAGCCGGAGTGCGGGGCCGACGCTGTGGTTCCAGGGCTCTCCGCAGCGCGGAGACGAACGTACGGACAGCACCGACCGCGTCCGCGGGAGGTACCTCCCACAGATCCGCCACCAGGCGGGTGACGGGGACGACCCGGCCCCTGGCGACGATCAGCCGGGCCAGTACGGCGCGGTGCCGAGGGCCCTTCAAGGCGATCGGTCCCCCTTCGTCGTCCCAGGCCGTCACCGGCCCGAGCATCCCGAATGTGACGTTCACACCTGACCGCCTTCCCGCTCGCCCTCTGGTGCCAAGTTATAGGTCGCTCATTCGATGCTCATCCGCGGCCTCCAGGGTGGAGACACCAGCCCGTCCACGGAAAGAAGCCGACTCATGACCCCTCTCACCAGCACGTTCGACTACCAGCGGATCGAGGTTGCCGACGGGGTGTCCCTGAACGCGGCCGTCGTCGGCTCGGGGACCCCGATCGTGCTGCTGCACGGTTTCCCGCAGACCCATCTGATGTGGCGGCACGTGGCCGCCGATCTCGCGCACGACCACACCGTGATCTGCCCCGATCTGCGGGGCTACGGCGACAGCGACAAGCCCGTCGAGACCGACGGCACCGTCTACGCCAAGCGCACCATGGCGGCCGACGTCGTGGCCCTGGCCGGCGCCCTCGGACACGACCGGTTCGCGTTGGCCGGGCACGACCGCGGCGCCCTGGTGGCCTTCCGAGCCGGACTCGACCACCCGGACCGGATCACTCACCTCGCCAGCCTCGACGTGCTGCCCACCCTGGACATGTGGGAGGTGCTACACGGTGTCAGTGCGGCGGTCGGCTTCCACCTCTACCTGATGGCCCAGCCGCCCGGCCTGCCCGAGCAGATGATCGCCGCGAGCCCGGACGCCTTCTTCGGCCACTTCCTCGACATCTGGACCAACGACCCGCAGGCGATTCCCGCTGACGTCCGCACCTCATATCTGGATGCCTGCCGGGGCGCGGTGCCCTCGATCGTCGCCGACTACCGCGCTTCCGCCGGTATCGACATCGAGCACGACAAGGCGGACCGCGCTGCCGGGAACCAGTTGAAGATGCCGGTCACCGTGCTGCAGCAGGACTGGGGCGCGTTCCTCGGCTTCGACGCGGCCGCCCTGTGGGGCTCCTGGGCGTCCGACCTGGAGCACAGGACGGTCACCTCTGGTCACTTCATGGCCGAGGAAAAGCCCTCCGAGATCGCCAAGGCGCTCCGGACTCTCCTCAGTCGCTGAACGACCGGGTGCGCTGAGCACACTCCGTCGGCCTTGGCCCAGGTCCTCTTCCGGGCCGGCGGGCGATCGGGAGGTTGCCGGCGAATCCGGCTTCCAGGCCTTGAACCGATCTGCGCGGTGCCCGTTGTCCATGAACGGAGGCAGGCACGCGAGTTCTTGCCGCCCAGGTAAATCAAGCACGAGCACAGGAGAGTTCATGACTGATGTGCACGCGGACCGGACGGGGCCTCAGCCGCCCCGACGTGCGAAGCGGTGGGTCATTCTCGGCACGGCAGCGGCAGTGATCGCGGGCGTGGCGGTCGCCGTTCCCGCTCTCGCGGACTCCAAGCCCGACAGCGAGAAGGAGGAGACGCTGCTGCGGACCACGGCCCAGAAAGTGGGGGTCACGAGGAGTTACGCGAACCCGAAATCCAACCTTTCGCTCACCGCGGGAGGAGTGGGTCCCAGCGGCAAGGGCGAGGTCTTCGCAAGAATTGGAGGCGTGAACGAGAACGTCCAGTCGTGGAACTTCCTCCGCGACAAGATCATTTCTAGGGGCGCAAGTTCCGGAGACAACCTGCGCTGCCTCGAGAGCGACAGCGGCGGGAATGTCTTCATCGCGAAGTGTGTCACCGGAAAAGATTCGCAGAAATGGGCACACAAGCTCGCCCAGAAGGCTCCCGGTGCTTTCCGCGACCAGGTCCGGATTCAGAACTTCCAGAGCAAGAAATGCCTGACCATCGGCAGTGCCACAGACCGAGGCACCGCTGAGGTCGCGGCCAAGGACTGCAAGGACGAGGCAACGTCGCAGCGTTGGGTGGTCGCGTCGTTCACGAACGAGTAGTCGGCACCTGAAGGGGTCTGGCAGCCGGTCGGCTGTCAGGCCCCGGAAGCCGCCCTCTCCCGAGCGCAGGGACTACGAGAGGGCGACGAAATGGCTCTGCGGAGGAGAGGAAATGAAGGAACCTGAAATCAACCGTCCGACATGGGGCCGGCGTGATGTGCTGCGCGGAGGGGTCGCGCTGAGCGCAGTGGCGGTCGCGGGCGGCGCCGCTACCGCACTCGCGCCCCCCGCTCGCGCTGCCGGCCCGGCGGGAATGCCGACGTACCGATATCTGCGCGACGCACTGGCCATGCCCTTGAACTACAACCGTACCGGCGAGTTCATCTTCCCGACCATCCGGGGAGTGTTCGACAAGATCAGTGATGCACGCTCCAAGTACTACCTCTACTACGCCCCTCACGAGAATCCCGGCGGGATCTGCGTAGCCTTCAGCGACTCACTGGAGGGGCCTTTCAGTGACTACCGCGAGAACCCCGTGATCGACAGACACCTGAACGGCACGACGGTCAGTCACGTGTCGTCCCCGCACGTCGTCTGGGATGCAGCCACCCAGCAGTTCTTCTGCTACTTCCACGGCGAGAACACCGTGACCCGCGTTGCCCGTTCGCGCGACGGCATCAACTTCGCCGACGAGACGGCGATCCTGAGCACGCGCCTGGTGCCGGGCACATCGGAGACTTCCTACGCCCGGGTCTTCGAGCACGCCTTGCCCGGACGCAACAACAAGTACGTCATGGTCTTCATGGGAGTAAAGGGCGGGCGGCGGATCTTCTACGGCTGGTCCCCCAACGGATGGGACAACTGGCAGTTCAGCGCGTCCCCTTTGGTGAACCCCGAAGGGGACGGTCTCACCGGCATCTCCGGTCCGACCGTGGTCAAGCGCAACGGGACCACGTACATCGCCTATCACGGCAACGACGGCCGGATGCGGCTCACCGAAGTCGGCAACGACTTCCGGCAGGAGAATCACTTGGGCGTCTTCCACTCGCCCATCGCTTCCGACCGGGGGCGAGTCGCAGCCCCTTCCTTCGGCTCCGAGAACGGCACGGAGTACATGTTTTACGAAGCGGGTGCGCGACTCAGCGCCCGCATCTGCATTGCGCGTGCCGTCCCGGGCGGTGCGTCGGCGCCCAGCGCGGCCGCGTGAGGTGCTTCGGCCCCGCTCGCAAGCATCTTGACCCTCAAGGCTTCTCACGGACCGTCTACTGACCTTGAAGTCGTCTTGTCGTAGGGGCTGACGGTTGCTGATTGTCGCGGTATGCCGGAGGTATGAGGTATCCGCAGGGTGGGGGTCTGA